>BTUC01000665.1:0-1710 GCA_045863575.1 Phycisphaerae bacterium | reverse complement strand
GGATGAATACCTCATGGGCGGCGCAAAGTCCGTTCAGGGTGAGTACCCCCAGCGAGGGGGGGCAATCCATGAGCACGTAATCGTACTGCGGGCTTCGG
This sequence comes from Phycisphaerae bacterium, assembly GCA_045863575.1. GTDB lineage: Bacteria > Planctomycetota > Phycisphaerae > UBA1845 > PWPN01 > JAAXZI01. The sequence goes on along the minus strand of BTUC01000665.1, from coordinate 1,612 downwards.
CCGTTTGCCCCCAGCCCGACGTGCTGGTCGAGCAGATCGCGCAGAATCACCTCTCGGCCGACCACGCTGACCAGTTCAACCTCGGCCGCGGCCAGATCGATGCTCGATGAAACCACCCAGAGATTGCTGGCCACTTTGGCGCGGACCTTCGAGATGCTGGCGGAGCCACCGCCGGTGAGCAGCTCGTACACGCCGGGGCTCCCGGCTGCGGGGTCCTGGCCCAGATGCAGCGAGAGGTGCGCCTGGGGATCCAGATCCAGCATGAGCACCCGGTTGCCGGCACGGGCAAGGGCGGCGCCCAGGTTGACGGCCGAGGTGGTTTTGCCGACTCCGCCTTTCTGGTTGATGATGGCAATGCGTCGCATCGGACCTCCCTTCCCGATGGGGCGAGGTGACTGCGGATGAGCCGGGCCTCGTGCCCGCGGGTGCGGAACTCTAACGAGGAACATTATACGCGCAGTCGGCGGGGGCGTGCCAACGCGCTCCACCAAAAGGCTGTGAGTTGTTGATCGGCTCAGTCTGCGCGTTCACAAGAAAAAGGCCGGCGATTCAGCCGCTGGATCTGCCATGGGGAGGGGCTTTCGACAGGCACCCGCCTCGCGTGTTCGTGCATGAACAGGTTGGACCGCGGGGCAGATAATGGCAGATCAATGGAAAAGGGGATTTCCACCGAGTGCGGGGGCAGGATGACCCGGTGAGGCCGAGCACGAAAGATGAGGGCCAGGCCGGCCAGAATCAGCCCCAGCAGGAGCAGCGCGACTACCACCCCGCTGCCGGAGCGTCGATGGTGGCGCCGGACCACGCGGGTGACCTGATCTGCTCCGGCGGTCAACAGGTTAATCCCGCAATGGGCACAGTACCGCGCCCGCGGCACGTTGCGGTGACCACAGCGGACGCAGGCTATGGATCCATCAAGGCTCATATCCGTGTCATTATATGCCGCGGAAAGCCGGCGCGTCAGTGACGAATCGGGACCCGCCCCGACAGGGCCCGGCGGGCTCATGTCCCTTCCCCAGTTCCGCTACCGACGCCGATGCCGCTAAGTGGAGGAACATCAGGCGTCGGCGTCCGACGACTCGGCGGACTGCTCCTCCTGGCCGACCAGGAAAATCCGATCTTTACCCGCCCGCTTGGCTTGGAGGAGGGCCTGGTCCGCCCGATCGATGAGGCCCTGGGCCGTGCTGGCATCCCAGGGAAAGCTGGCCAGCCCGCCACTGATGGTGATGTGCCCCCGTGCCTCAGGCCCGAGAGCCTTGAAGTCGTGTGCGGCCAGCGCTTTCTTGATCCGCCTCAGAACCGCCAGGACATCGGTCGGGTGTTTCGAGCCGGCTACGCGCGGCTCCTCGGCGTCCCAGAAGACGACCACGAATTCGTCCCCGGCGTAGCGGGCCACGACGTCATGCTGCCGACAGTGCCTGCGGAAGAGCTGTGCGGTCTCCCGGATGATGGCATCTCCAGCAGAATGGCCGTAGGTGTCATTGAAATGCTTGAAGCCGTCGAGATCGAACAACAGCAGCGTCACGCGGAAACGTTCGGTGGCCGCCCGATGGAGAATGGCTTCGAGCGCCTGCATGAGATAGCGGCGATTCGGCAAACCGCTGGCTTCGTCGAC
>BTUC01000664.1:0-1974 GCA_045863575.1 Phycisphaerae bacterium | reverse complement strand
CAGCCAGTCCCGCCCTTGCCTGATCAGTGCGCGAGCGGATTTCACCCTGCTGGCCGTGGCGTTGGCTCCCGTAGTCCTCGTCCCGGCGTTCGCCATGCTCAGACTGGGTCACGAGGCGCTGGCAGCAGGGGTTTTCCTGCTTGTGCTGGCGCTTTTCTTAATCATGCGCCCGTCCCACGGCAGCGGCTGGGTCATCTACAACATCGGACCGGCCCAATGCCGGCGGATCATTCACCGTGCTTGCCAGCGGCTGGGGTGGACGTTCGACATGTCAGAAGGCCGGATTGTTCTGGATGAAGGGCGATTGCTGGCCACCGCGCACGTGCTGCCCTGGCTCCGAAACGTGACGCTCGATCTGGAGCGTTCCGGCCCGGAAGCCGCCCAGCACCGCGCCCGCTTCGTCCAAGCCGTTCGAGACGAGCTGGATCTCGAGTCCATGCTCCCCTCACCGACCGGTGCCAGCCTGGTCGTCATTGGAGCCTCTCTGCTGGGGCTGCCCATGTGGTATCTGCTCCACCACATGGACCTCATCGTTGACGTTGTACGCCAGATTCTCTTCGCCTGATGCTCATCCATTGCTCCAGCTCGGGTGCAGGTTTTGACTTTGCCAACGGTGGAGTTGTGCCGCTCCTTGCAACCCGGCCCCTGAGGCGTATAATGAAGTTTGGCGGTGGGTTCTTGCCTTAAGTTTATGTCCCACAAGTGCCTGCGGCAGTTTCACTCCAGTTGAAGAAGGTGCCTTCCGATGGACGCTACCCGCCAGATGAATCCGACTGCATCGGAACCCTCCTCCGGCGGTGCGCCGCAGGTGATTGTGGTTGCGGGTGCTGGCCGTCAGACCGTCTGGTGGGTCCTGGCTGTGCTGCTGGCAATCCTCACCACGGCCGTGATCATGCGCTGGGACGACGGCCTGATTTCACGGCCCGCATGGGCCCAGGCGACCGGCTCGCCAGGAGGCGGACTGCCCGGGACGCGCGGGATTTACGCGTTCACCGGCCAGATAACGTCTCGGTCGTATGGCGTTTTCATGATTGACGTCGACACCGGGACGCTCTGGTGTTACGAACTGCAACGGTCAACGGCCGGATCCGCTCAGCTTCAGTTGGTGGCCGCGCGGAGCTGGATCTACGACCGGTTCCTGGAGGAATTCAACACGGCCGACCCGATTCCCAGCGAGGTCCGTGCCATGGTGCAACAACAGCAGCAGGGCGGCGCACCTGGCGCCGCACCTCAGCCTGCCCCGGCCGGTGGTGGTGCCGGTTCCGGGCCTTCGGGGGCTGGTGGCACTCATGGATCCCCGTCTACAATAGACGAAGGCACGCAGTAAGAGTCGCGCAAAACCAGGTCCGTCCAGCGGTCCCCGAGAAGCCCGTTGAGGCGGCTTGCACGAGGAAATAAGACCCATGGCCAAGATGTACTACAACCTGGAAGAAGCCACCGCGAGGCTGGGCTGTAACGAGGAGCAGCTTCGTGGTTTCGTCCGTGCCGGTAAGCTGCGGGAGTTCCGGGATGCCGGCAAGCTGAACTATCGCGTCGACGAAGTCGAAGCCATCGCCTCCAGCTCCGGCGACAACCTCACGCTTTCAGCCGAGGATTCGGGTGAGCTGACCCTGGCAGCGGACGATTCCGGCGAGCAGAGCACAACTCCTGTCCTGGGCGGGTCCACCGGAGGGTTCGTCCTTGAGGAGGCCGAGGCTCCCATCGACCTGGGGGGTTCGGATACCAGTCTGCCCACCATGAAGAGCGGCAGCGGCAGCGGGACCGGAATCACTCTCTCGGACAGCGATACCGAGACGGCCCCGAAGAAGGAGCCGCCCAAGAGCGGCTCGGGCGCCGGCGCGGACATCCTGCGGCTCGACGAGGTGGATAAAGAAGTCTCGCAGGGCATGCGCAAGGATGACACGGTCATTACCAACATCGGCATCAGTGTCTTCGATGACGATGATCTTGAGATTGCCGCCGATCCGCGAGCCA
>BTUC01000663.1:0-2181 GCA_045863575.1 Phycisphaerae bacterium | reverse complement strand
CTTCGCTTCCGGCTTCGCGCCGTCCCACCGTACCACGACCTCGTTGCCGCTCTCCGCAGGAGCCGTCGCGGCGGACCGGGGTGCTCCAGTTTGCCCTGATGCGGCCGTGCAGATAGCGACCGCCCAAAAGAACGTGCGGCAACAGTTGGAGATCATCGTGATCCTCCCAAGGTGGTAGATCTGAAGCGCATATGGCATAAACTCAGAAGTAAGGCGGAAACTCGCCTGCTGCCCGTATGGGGGCGTAACGGTATATGTCTTTCAGTTTTCTGTCAAGCTTTGCGTGCGGGAGGCAGCAGGGAAGTACGTCATGTCCGACGGCCGCCTACTCCGTCACCGTGACCGTAGCGCCGACCATCCCAGGCCTACCAATGTCCAGCTTTGAGTGGTAGACGAATACGCCTGCCTGATTGAACGTATGGCGAAACGAGTCGAAGGGTATCAGGTCGTGCGAGTCGAACAGGATTCCGGCGTCTGGATCGCCCGGGTTGCCGCTGGTGATCGTATGGAAGACCGGGTCTTCATTGGTCCATCGGACCGTCTGGCCAACCTGGATCGTGATATCCCTGGGGACGAACGCCGAGTTGCGAATGTCCACCTGCACAAATTCCGCCTCAGGCGTCTGCTGAGCCCCTGGCGGACATCCCAGGAGCATGAGACCCGTCAGGACAACGGCCAGGCGGCCAACGATCATCACGCCCGCACTTCGGCGGGTCTGACGAGCAGGTGAAGCAGCCACGTGGTTTCCTCCATCCCGCAATCCAAGGGACTGTGCGCTTGTACTTAGCAAATCATGGGTCGGATCGCAAGGGGTGAGTCTCGCCATGCGTGGTATGAGGAGGAGACCGCAATTGAGCCATCTGCCTCGGCACGCGCCAGCCGATCAGATGGGGGAATCCGGCTGCTCCCAATCAAACAGTTCGAGCAACCGGGCGAGTTCTTGTATGGGCGAGAGCCCGGACGCGGGCACAAAACAGCCAACCAAAGTCCGCTGGCCGGGAGTTCCCTCGGCGAAGTCGATGGACTGGCCGTATTCTGATTCCTTCCGTTGCATCGACGTGGTCCCCCCGACCAGGTCGATCTGATTCTGCACACCACCCGCATTCATCATCAGCATCCCCGTAGCCCCTTCCTCTCGGATTCAGCGTACCACCCCGAAGAGATCCAGGCAATTCACATGCCAGTTGAGTCGGCCCCAGAAGAATGGCCCCGCAGGCGTTCAAACGGACTGTCCGTAGCTTTATTGCCTCGATGAGTGGGCAATATTACGGAATATGGCCAAGCGGGTGGGCAGCATTACCCAATCTGAACCTGCTGATCGCTGGTGCAGGCCTGCTCTAACGTGAGCTGTGGGCGGCTGGCGTCCCTGCCATCCGTCTGGACCACAGGACAGCCGGCGCGCCCGGCCGGCCGGCACAGATCGGAAGTGCTCAAGCCGGGCGGGTCTGTCATTGCGGTCCGTGATGCCGGTCTCACTCGCAGGCCACGTCTGCGGCCATTCCCGCTCCGCTGATGCAGCGCTGGAAGAATCCGAAATCTTCCTGATCCACGTCGTCATCGTCGTCGAGGAGTACGGGGGCACACTGGGCATCGGACTGCGTGACCTCGGGTCCGCTCATGCAGAGCTGGAATTGCCCGAAGTCGTCCAAATCCACGTCGCCGTCGTTGTCGAAGTCACCGCGCACGTTGTTATACACGACCGCAACGGTGGTGATACTGGCGGCCACGGTATCCAGCGCGCCGATCACGAGGACGCGCGACGCACCCGGATCGTACGTGTACGCCACCGGTGTGCCGTTCTGCTGCACGCTACGAATGGCCGCTACCGCCGGCAGTCGGACATGAGTTTCGTAGGTCAGAGAGCCTCCGCTCACATTGGTGAAGGTGTGGCTGTTGAGCGTGATTGACTCGCTCACCGTGACATCAATGCGACGCAAACCAATGTGCAGATTCTTATAGCTCATGGTCGACCAGCCGGTCGGAAGCTTGGGCGCGAGTTGGAGATGGTTGTTCCGCGCGTCCGGCCGATGGTCGAGGAAAAGCATCAGGCAGTCGACGAGAAAGGACATCGACTCCCATGCATTGGGCCACGCCGCCTGCAACCTGAAGTCGGGCTGCCCGGGATACAGAAGGCTGTTGCTGGGCGCCATCTGCTCAGCGCCCAGACCGACCGGCCCCAGG
>BTUC01000662.1:0-2307 GCA_045863575.1 Phycisphaerae bacterium | reverse complement strand
CCGGTTCACGCTTCCACGTCAGCAACACGCGCGTCGGCGGCATGATGCAGGACATTCCGCCGGAGTGGCCCGCCCATGTGAAGGCCTTTTGCGCGAAAATGCCGCCGGTGTTCGACGACGTTGAGGCCCTGTTGAACCGCAACCGGATCTTCGTCGAGCGGACCAAGGGGATCGGCTATCTCAGCGCCGAAGACGCCATTCAGTGGAGTTGGACCGGGCCGCTGGCCCGCGCTTCGGGCGTCCGGCGAGATCTGCGCAAGGACGAGCCGTATCTCTGCTACGCGGATAACTGGGACGGGAAGGGTTCCTCGGGCGTACAGTTCAAGGTGCCCGTGTCGCGCGGTGGTGATGTGCTGGCCCGGTACCTGGTGCGCCTTGAGGAGATGAAGCAGGCCATTGCCATCATCGAGCAACTCGTGGACAACATCCCGGCCGGCCCGCTGGATGTTCTGCCGGGTGGGAAAGTGACTCTGCCCCATAAGAACGAGGTCTATTTCAGCATCGAGGGGCTGATTCACCATTTTGAGATGATCATGAGCAACCGCGGCTTCGACCCGCCCATCGGCGAGGTCTACGGGGCCAACGAGACGGCCAACGGCGAGCAGGGCTTTTACCTGGCCAGCAACGGTGGCAAGAATCCGTACCGGGCCCGTTGCCGGCCACCGAGCTTCATCAACTACCAGTGCTTTGAGCAGCTCGTGGTCGGGCACCAGATCAGCGACGTGGTGGCGATCCTGGGCAGTCTGAACATCATCGCCGCGGAGCTGGATCGATAGGATGGATCAACAGTGTCTGGGATGAGTTGATGCCACATGCGGGACGGCGCGGAGAACGCTGTGGCCGCAGACGGCACAGAAGATGGATTGGGTTTTGGCTGAAGAATCGCAGATTTCAGATCGACTCTGCGGTCTCTGCGTGCTCGGTGGTCTCCGCGCTGAAGAGCGTTTCGGACGGTAAGGCGACAGGACATGGCTTGGAAGGCAATCGATAGAGTGACCCCGGCGGCCGATGACGGCGCGCAGCCGCAGTTGAGCGAGGCGGTCAAGGAGAAAATCCGCCGCTTTTTTCCGCGTTACCCGACGAAGCGGGCGGCGCTACTGCCGGCGCTGCACATCGTACAGGACACCTACGGCTATATCAGTCACCGGGCCATGCGCGACGTGGCCGAGTTGCTGGAGATTCCACCGGCGCAGGTGCTGGATACGTTGACGTTCTACACGCACTTCTGGAGCCATCCCAAGGGTAAGAAGGTCATCGTCTCGTGCCGCAGCCTGTCCTGCGAACTGATGGGCGCCCGCGAGGTCAACGAGGCCATCGCGGAAAAACTGGGCGTTGGCGAGCACGGCACTTCCGCTGACGGCGTATACAGCTTCGTGACCGAGGAGTGCCTGGGCGCCTGCGAGCACGCCCCCTGTCTGCTCATCGGCGAAAAGCTGCATAAGTGCGTCAAGCCTGACCAGGTGGCGAAAATACTCGCCGATCCGGACAACAGCAGGCTTGGAATCCAGCGCAGCACCCTCTACGACGCGCCGACGGATGCTGAACCGGCCCCGCCGAAAACGAACTCGCCGCCGCCGGTTGAAGACGACGAGATCGTGGGCTCGACCTCGGATGTGCAGGAGATGAAAGATTCGTGAGCTTGAGAGTGCTTCGTGCTGAGCGCTGAACGCTGAACGCTGAGAGCTTTATCAAGATGCCGCAGTTCGAACCGATACTACTGAGGAACGTGGGCGTGGAGGGTTCTCGCACGCTCGAGGTATACCGCTCCCGCGGGGGGTACACGTCCGCGCACAAGGCCCTCACCACCTTGACGCCCGAGCAGGTCACCGACGAGGTCAAGAAGTCCAACCTCCGCGGCCGGGGCGGCGCGGGCTTTCCCGCCGGCGTGAAGTGGACGTTCCTGCCCAAGGAACGCACCATCACCTATCTGTGCGTGAACTTCGATGAGTCCGAGCCGGGCACCTTCAACAATCGTTACCTGGCCGACCACGATCCGCACATGCTCCTCGAGGGCATTCTGATCGCCGGCTATGCCACGCGGGCCACTACCGCCTACATCTACATCCGCGGCGAGTTCCACGAGACGTTCCACGTTCTCCAGCAGGCTGTGGACGAGGCTTATGCGGCCGGACTGTTTGGCAAGAATCTGTTCGGCACCGAGTACGCCCTGGAATGCTACATCCACCGCGGTGCGGGCGCCTATGTGTGCGGGGAAGAAACCGGCCTGATCGAGTCGCTGGAGGGTAAGCGCGGCTGGCCGCGGATCAAGCCGCCGTTTCCGGCGATCGAGGGCGCCTTCCGAAAACC
>BTUC01000661.1:0-2312 GCA_045863575.1 Phycisphaerae bacterium | reverse complement strand
CATAGATTCCGCCGAGATCCTGGAAAACTTTCAGTGCGCCGCGGAGCTGCTCGCGGTAGTCGGCCAGCTTGCGGGCGGTCAGCTCGGCCCACAACTGGGGGATGAAAATGCCGTCCGCGCTGGTGGCGAAGAACGGATCGTCGCCACCTTCGGCCCTCAATGTGTAGTGCGTGCCGTCGGGTGTGCATCGGCGAGGGAACCAACCGTTGGCCGCCACCCGCTTGAGGTGCCGGTCGAGCCAGCGGGCGTAGTTCAGGGCGGCCTGCTGAAGCCGGTCGCGCCGGCCAGGGTCCAGATCGGCACAGAGCAGCATCTGCGTGGCCACCTTGGCGTTCGAGCCGGGGCAGAACCAGTCGCTGTTGTGCTTGAAGTTGAGCACGATTTCGTCGCGCGGCACATGCCGGTAGCCGCGGATGAGGCCGGACTGCCCGTCAACAAAGCCGTTCTCCAGCACGTGATCCAGCACCGAGAGCGCGGTCTTCTCCATGGCCGGCTGCCCGCTGAAGCGGGCCCACTTGATCAGCTCGTAGGCTCCGCCGACGGCGTTGGCGGCCCAGCCAGGACCTTCCAGCGGACCGAAGTCGTGCCAATCCATAATCGCGCCGTCGGGATCGACGAAGCTGGAGGTCGAACAGGCATGCCCCTTATAAGTCGTCATGCAGCGCGTGAGCGTGAAGCGCAAGGAGTCGGCCGCGCTGTCGAAAATCGTGTACTTGGGGTTTTCCGGAACGTAGAACGCCATCGTATATCTCCGCGGACCATGCATCGTCCGCCGGCATGATAACGCGTGGAGCGGCCCATGGCCACCGGTTCACAAAGCAGCGCCCATCTTGTTAGCAGGGGCGACTCGTTGCTCACGATCCTCTTCCTGCAACTCCTGGTTGATGGCCACGGCCGCACTGGCGCCCTCGGCGGCGGCCACAATCGCGAACTGCACCTCGCCGGCGGCATCGCCGGCCAGATACAGGTGGGTCACACCAGTCCGGCCGCGGCGATCGGTGTGAACATGGCCGTTCGTATCGAAGCGGCAACCCAGCCGGGCGGCCAGGCCGCTGCGCTGCCCCTGGCCGGTGTTGAAGAACAACGCCCGCCGCGGCAGCGCCTCCCCGTTTTCAAAGATGATCCGCTCGAGAACGCCCTCATGTCCTTCCAGCCGAACGATTCGTTCCGATCGGATCGGAATGCCGAGCCTCTTCAGCTCGCGCAGCCGCCGGCGACTCAGTCTTGCGTCCCCGCAGGCACACACGACGACGTCGCGGCTCCACGTCAGCAGCGATAGAGCCAGCCCCGACGCCTCTTTCGCCGGACCGTAGGCTGCCAGCCGCTGATCGCGCATTTCCCAGCCATCGCAGTAGGGACAGTGGAAGACACTGCGCCCGTAAAACTCCTCAACCCCCTCGATCACGGGCAGCCGGTCGCGAATGCCGGTGGCCAGCAGGACCTTGCGCGCGTGCAAACGGGTGCCATCGGACAGCAGCACGCCAACCGCACCCGGCTGGCAGCTCACGTCCACCACTTCGCCGGCGCGGAACTCCACACCATACCGTGCGATTTCTTCACGGCCGATCCGCAGCAGGTCGCCCGGTGCGACACCGTCACGGGTCAAGTAGCCGTTCAGTCCGCGCGAGGCGGCATTGCGCGGATGCCCGGCGTCACACACCAGCACCCGCCGACGTGCCCGCCCCAGAACCAGGGCGGCACTCAGGCCCGCCGGCCCACCACCCACAACAATGACATCAAACATGTGTGCTCCCCTGGTATACCCACGTCACTCGCGACAGATGACCGGGCCAATCGACCGCTCGATCCGATCAGTGTTCGTCGGAGGCGCAGACGGCATCCGCGCCACGCGCGACGTCACCGCGGCCAGCCAGACCGCGTCATGGACCAAAGTTGAATTGCTCAAGCCTCCAAGCAGTCACCCAGCACGTCTTCGATGTATAGCCGCTTGACCAGCACAAACACGGCCGCGGTAAGCGGCGTGGCCAGGATCAGGCCCAGCGCACCGGCCAACACCCCCAGCAGCACCTGGGCGGCGATAATCAGAACGGGCGGCAGCCGTACCGCCTGCATCTGAATCAACGGGGTAATCAGATAGCTCTCCACCGTCTGGATCCCGATATACAGCAGTACCACCCATAAGGCCGCCTGCGGACCCTGCAGCAACCCAAGCAGCACGGCCGGCACAGCCGAGATGACCGGACCGAAGTTGGGAATAAACGTCAGCAGAGCGGCGACGAAGCCCAGGGTGAGTGCCAAGGGGATCCCCATCAGCCATAATCCGATGGTGGTGGCCACACCGATGATGGCCA
>BTUC01000660.1:0-2380 GCA_045863575.1 Phycisphaerae bacterium | reverse complement strand
CAGCACCACCCAGACGATTCGCAACCCGGCCACCCCCCTTCCGCCTTCCCGGGCCTGCTCGATCGTGTTTGACGCCGTGCGCAACCGCGTCTGGTGCACAAACCCGGACGCGAATACGGTCACCGCCATCGACGCCCAGGCGCTGACCCGAACATTCGAAGTCCCCGTGGGCCACAATCCGCGGACACTGGCCATGGCCCCTGATGGGACGCTGTGGGTCACCAACCAGGACGACGGCTCGATCAGCGTGCTCCATGCGACCGGGGGGCAGCAGGTGGCGACCATCGCTCTGCCGTACGGCTCGCGGCCCAACGGCATTGCCTTCGCCCCCGGCGGTGAGGCTGGTTTCGTGACCCTGGAAGGCACAGGCTGGCTGCTCAAGCTTGATCCCCGGTCCCGCAACGTGACGGGGCAGGTTCACGCATTTCCCAACTCGCGTGGCCTGGCCATTTCTCACGATGGGCAGCGCGCCTACGTGACCCGCTTCATCTCGCCGGCGAACCGGGGAGAGGTTCTCGAAGTCGACACAGCAACCATGAGTGCACGGCGATTGATTCCCCTGGAGGCTGACCCTGGCCCCGACCAGGAAGATGCGGGACGCGGCATCCCCAACTATCTCCTGTCCGTCAGCATCACGCCGGACGGCCAGCGTGCCTGGGTGACGTCCAAGAAGGACAACACGCTGCGCGGTGCCTACCGCACGGGAGAGCCGTTGACGTTTGAAAGCACCGTCCGCGCCCTGGTGGCGCAGATCGACCTGGTGGGCGGGTCCGAAGAGTTGACCGCACGCCGGGACCTGAATGATCGAGCCCTGCCCTCGGATGTGGTCTTCTCGCCGGAAGGCGATTTCGGCTTCGTGGCCACGCTGGCATCGAACACAGTGGACGTTTTCGACGCATGGTCCGGAGAGCCGATCACGTCCATGGTTGAGGTCGGTATGGCTCCCATGGGCCTGGCGATCAGCCCGGAGGGCTACCGACTCTTTGTGCACAATTACATGTCGCGGGACGTGAGCGTCTACGACGTCAGCGACATTGGGCTGGGAAACAGCGCAACGCGTCTGACGGCGATCCCGACCGTTGAAAACGAACTGCTTGCGCCCAACGTGCTGCTGGGCAAGCAGATCTTCTACAACGCGGCCGATAATCGGATGTGCCGGGATAACTACATCAGTTGTGCCGTGTGCCACCTCGACGGAGACAGTGACGGGCGGGTGTGGGACTTCACCGACCGAGGCGAAGGTCTGCGCAACACGACTGCACTTCAGGGACGCGCGGGCATGGGCCACGGACCGGTTCACTGGAGCGCCAACTTCGACGAGATTCAGGATTTCGAGCATGACGTCCGTCACGGATTCGCCGGCTCCGGATTCATGAGCGATACCGACTTCAACACCGGAACGCGCAACACGCCGCTGGGCGACTCCAAGGCGGGGCTCAGTTCCGAGTTGGATGCACTGGCGGCTTATGTGGCCTCCCTTGATCGTCTGCGGCCAAGCCCCTACCGGAACCCGGACGGCAGCATGACTGCGGAGGCGCGGGCGGGAGCCGTCTGGTTTCATTCCGCCGAAACCGGCTGCGCGGGCTGCCACCGCAGTAACCAGTTGACAGACAGCCACTTACTGCGCGACCCGTTCGCATTGCACGATGTGGGAACGATCAGCGCAGGGTCCGGTGAGCGCCTTGGCGCCGCTCTGATCGGACTGGACACGCCAACGCTGAAGGGCGTATGGGACACGCCGCCCTACTTGCACGATGGCTCGGCAGAAAGCCTGCACGACGTGATCGTCACACGGAATCCAGACGACCGTCACGGGCGGACGTCGCACCTCACCGAGCTGCAACGCGACCAACTGGTCGCCTACCTGCAACAGCTCGACAACGTCTCTCCAGGTGATTTTGACGCCGACGATGATGTGGACCAGAGCGATTTTGGTGCATTTCAAATCTGCCTTTCCGGACCGACCGTTCCTCAATTCGACCCCGATTGCGGTTTCGCACGGCTGGATGGGGATTCCGACGTCGATCAGGATGATCTCGCCCTGTTCCGAGCCGCTCAGTTGGGGGCGGAGCTGGATCCGCCGCTGACGGAGGATGGCTCCTGACCCCGAGTTGACACTTTTCCGCTTTGGCTGGTCACTAAATTGTTTTAGCCCTTGACAGCCCCAGGACCCTGCGGTATAGGTGTACGCTGGAATGGAGCCTGTGGAGGCGGAAGAAGTACATGTCGATTGCACCGCTCCTCCAGGCTCGTCGAGTTGACCACCGGCCGGCCGAGCGCTTTCAAACGTCAGGCCCGCCGATTGATGCGTTTCGCAGCATGAACATTTCTATTTAAGAGGAGGAGAAGTAATGCACTCGTGCACATGCCTCAAGCGAGC
>BTUC01000659.1:0-2408 GCA_045863575.1 Phycisphaerae bacterium | reverse complement strand
CCCTGGTGTGAAATGGCCGCGCGGATCTCGGCCTCGTCCGCGTTGCTGACAATGCAGACAGGAAGCTTCAGCTTGCTGAGAACGCCCGGGACCTCCTCGAACAGAGACGGCCGGGCCAGGTAGGCGTTGAGCATGTCAATGTACGGCCGGGCATCAAACGAGTCGATGAGGCATGCGCAAGTCTCGACCAGCGTATCGTGCTCGATCTCGTGCAGCAGGCGAAATCCGTTCCACTTATCGCCCTCGATGGCCGCGAAGTAACACAGTCCCCACCGCCGGGCGAGATCCGACTGGCAACCGTCCAGGCCGTGATCGGTGATAATTCGATGGCACACCGACTCGACGGCCTCTCGGTCACCCGCGGCCAACGTGCCATAAAAGTCCAGAAACACTCCCTGCAACGGTGCCGACCCCAATTCTTCGGATTTTGGTCTCATTGGGCGGATTATAGTCGCACGGGACGAGCGTGAGGGCGCTGAACGGCCGTTCAACGCCCTTCACGCTCAATGGTTCTTGAGCCAGTTGCGCCGGGATTGGCGCCCTGCCGGTTGACGACATCCGCGTCTGTAGCAGCCGGCCGCTACGGAACTGACGAACTGGAAGGGGCACTAGTCCTCTACAGCAACGGCTTCCTCGACCGGCTGTCGGTCGGGCGGACCAGACTTGCGGGTGACGCGTCTGATCTGCCCGTTTGGACTTGCCCGCCCGTCGTGTGACTCCCCAGGCGTCTGCTGATGGAAACAGGCCGACAGCGTATCCCAGTCGATCAGCAGACGACCGCCGGACGCCTCGTGCTGCTTCTCCCAGTTCATCAGCAGATCAAGACAGGCATGATCAATGTAGGTGAGATGCTCAAACCGGACGTGCAGTTCCGTATAGGGCGGAACCTCTTCGAGGCACGAGGCCAGCTTGGGCAGACGAATGAACGTGGCGGTTCCCCGCAGGTCGATAACGATTGCCTTCTTCCCGGGTTGCTCTTTCTTCTCGATTTCCAGATGCGAGAAGTTATAGAGCAGTTTGGCCGCGGAGATGGCAATGCCCACCAGCACGCCGGTCAGCAGATCCGAGACCACGATCATGGCCACCGTCACGATGTAGATGGCCACTTCACCTCGCCCGTAGGTGCGCAGTTCCCGGAGCGTCTTCAGGTTGACCAGCTTGTAGCCGGTATACACGAGGAGCGCCGCCAGGCTCGCGGTTGGAATCATACGCAGAACCCATGGCAGCGCCGCCACGAAAATCACCAGCCACCCCCCATGCAGTATGGCCGACAGGCGTGTGCGGGCACCGGCCTCCACGTTGGCCGAGCTGCGCACGATCACGCCGGTCATGGGCAGCGCTCCCAGGAATCCGCAGATCATGTTGCCGATGCCTTGAGCGGTCAGCTCGCGATCGTACTGCGTACGCGGGCCGCTATGCATCTTGTCCACCGCAGTCGCGCAAAGCAGTGTTTCGGCGCTGGCCACGAAGGCCATACCCAGGGCCGCCACGATGATCGGTCCGTCCAGCAGACTCTTGAACGCCGCCGCCGGTGGGAACTGCACCGCGGACAGGATGCTCTCCGGCACGTTCACCAGGTTGACCCGCAGGCCCAGCAGGACGGTGGCTGCCGTCGCCACCACTACCGCCAGCAGAGTTGCTGGCAGAAACTGGATCTTCTTGGGGGCCAGACTCTTCCAGAGCACGATGATGGCGATGGTCGCCAACCCGATCAGGGCGGCCTGCTGGTGGCTGGTATCGCTGTTGGGAACAATCCCTTTCCAGATGGCCTCGGGCAGGGCGAGAATATTGCTGATACCGCTGCCGCGGGGGGCATCGTCCACCATGACGTGGAATTGGCTGGCGAAGATCAGCACGCCGATACCCGCCAGCATGCCGTGAATGACGGCCGGGGACACCGCGCGGAACCACTGCCCCAGCTTGAGCAGCCCCGCCGCCACCTGAATACCTCCCGCGATGAGCAGAACGATGCCCAGCGTGGCGTAGCCTTCCCGCTGGATCAGTTCAAAAACCACCACGGCCAGCCCGGCGGCCGGGCCGCTGACCTGGAGAGGCGATCCGGCCATGGCTCCCACCAGCAGCCCGCCGACCATGCCGGTGATCAGCCCCGCCGCGGGCGGCGCTCCGGAGGCGATGGCGATACCCATACACAGCGGCAAGGCCACCAGAAAAACCACGACCGAAGACAGGAAATCGCGCCGGATCGTGTCCAGACTCCAGCTTTTTGTCATTGAGCTCACAAGGCACCTCCTCCTTCCGCCTCAGATGGAAACTTCCGCGGCCTGGCGCAGCGGCGCCTTCGCCGATGTGATCCGATGTTGAGACAAGGGAAGGAATTGCGCCTGATCGGGGTCGAAGGCGAAGACCTCACCGGTTTCGAACTTGTAGACCCACCCGTGGAGATTCAC
>BTUC01000658.1:0-2443 GCA_045863575.1 Phycisphaerae bacterium | reverse complement strand
TCCACGAAGAACAAGGTCCAGCAGTCATTGACTGCACTATATGAGGGGCCGAATTACCAAGGGGGCCCGCAGCGACCGTCCCCCTCGCTGGCGCTCTGGGCTCTGATGGCCCGATGATCATGCTGCGGATCCTCCCTTGATCTGTGCTCCGGCAGCGGCCATGATGGTTGGCCTTGGCCTTCCAGTCGCCTTCAGCCGGGAGTGTACCGGGATGGTGGCTGGTCCTCGGCGGCAGAATCTGAGGTGTTCTTCATGTCCACATGGGTGCGAGGTGTGTGCGTGGCCTTGGCGATCGGGTGTATGGCGCCGGCTTCGCTGGCCCGGGAAGAGGGCGAGGCCGCGCCGGCTCCGGAGCGCAAGAACAAACTGCGGTTGCTCATCATTACCGGCGGGCATGAGTTCGAGCGCGAGGAGTTCTTCCAGGTCTTCTCCGGCCATCCGGATATCGTCTGGAAGGAGGTCATCCAGCCCGAGGCCGCCAACTGGTTCGCGCCCGACAAGGCCGACCAGTACGACGCGATGCTCTGGTACGACATGTACTCGAACATCTCGGAGGAGCAGAAGCGGAACCTGGTCGCGCTGCTCGAGAAGGGCAAGCCGCTGGTGGTGATGCATCACGCGCTCGCCGATTACCAGGGCTGGCCCGAGGGGCTCAAGATCATCGGCGGGCGTTACTACATCAATCCCAAGGGCGACGAGCCGCATTCGACGTTCCTGCACGACGTCGATTTCAGGGTGCGTATCGCTGACCCGAAGCATCCGATCACGCGCTTCATGAAGGACTTCGACATCCACGACGAGACCTACAATCATTTCCAGGTGCTGCCGGAGATGAAGCCTCTGCTCACGACCGATCATCCCACCAGCGGCAAGGTCATCGCCTGGACGCATCGGTACGGCAAGTCGCCGGTGTGCTACATCGAGCTGGGGCACGACTCGAAGGCGTACCAGAACCCCAGCTTCCGCAGGCTCACCATCCAGGCTATCCGCTGGGTGGCCGGCCGTCTGCCGGATCTATCGGAGGAGGGCTTTAAGCCGCTGTTCAACGGAAAGGACCTGAAGGGCTGGGATATCGTAGGCAACCCGGCGGCCTACGTGGTGAAGGACGGGGTGCTGCGCAGCGAGAGCGGTAAGGACGGCCAGTGGCTTCGGACGGACCGCGAGTACGCCGACTTCATCCTGCGGCTCGAATGGCGCGTGAGCAAGGACGGCAACTCCGGCGTGTTCATCCGGGCGGCGAAAGACGGTTACCCTTGGGAGACCGGCAGCGAAATCCAGATCAGCAACGAGCCGCGGAATAACGCGCACTGCACCGGCTCGCTGTACGGTTCCGTTTCGGTGGACCCGCGGCCGGACGAGACGCCCGAAGTGTGGCACGCGTTCGAAGTCCAGTGCCGAGGCCCGAAGATCACCGTCTTCGCAGACAACATCCCGGTGGTGGATGCCGATGCGAACGCCATCCCGGCATTGAAGGCCCGGCCGTTGAAGGGTTACATCGGTTTGCAGGATTCGCATAACCAGACGGGCTGGATCGAGTTCCGGAACGTCCGGATCAAGGAACTGAAGTAGGGGCTTGGTGTTGGGCGTCAGGTGTGGGTGGTAGGGTTTAGGTGTTAGGCGTCTAAACAGGTTCGCCGAAAACCGAAGCAATGAGCCGCGGGCTTCAGCCCGCGCGGCCGCTCGAACTGGGAGAACGGTACTTTACCTGTGGCTTGACGCGTTCAGGTGCTGGGTGTGGATTGCGGCGTGTGGGACCGGCATCTTGCCGGTCGGGGGCATCTCCAGATGCCTCCTGGATAAACCGGTGAATGTCGCCGAGACGGCGACTGTTGGAGGATGAATGAGATGCTGAAGGCATTGGTGATTGCGGTGGCGGGATTGATGCTGATGGCGGGTGTGTCTGTGGTTTTCGCGGCCGAGGGCGATGAGCAGCCCGCCGGGCGACGCGGCCGTCAGGGCCCGCAGTGGAAGCTGGGCGTGCAGGCTTACACCTTTAACAAGTTCACCCTCTTCGAGGCCATCGACAAGGCCAGGGGCCTGCGCCTGCGGTACATCGAAGCCTATCCCGGCCAGAAGCTCAGCCCGGAAAAAAAGGACGTAACCTTTGATCACAACGTGTCGGCGGAGGTGCGCCAGGAGGTCAAGGCCAAGCTCGAAGAGGCCCGTATTCAGTTGGTCAACTATGGCGTGGTCAAGCTGAGCAAGGACGAGGAGGACAACCGCAAGGTCTTCGATTTCGCCAAGGAAATGGGCATCCAGACGATCGTTTCCGAGCCGGAGCCTACCGCGCTGGAGGCCATCGACAAGCTGGCACAGGAGTACAAGATCAACGTGGCTATCCACAACCATCCCAAGCCTTCCCGCTACTGGGACCCGCAAGTCGTGCTGGAAGCGATTAAAGGCCGCAGTAAATGGATCGGCGCCTGTGCGGACCCCGGCCACT
>BTUC01000657.1:0-2467 GCA_045863575.1 Phycisphaerae bacterium | reverse complement strand
TCTGGTGGGTGAACTTCAGGCAAGTCCCGTCCGTTCGGAAGAACCGGTCGAAGAGATCATGCTGATTCCGATGGGCTGTGCTCGACTGAGGATTTCCGCGTTCCCTCAAATCGGCGAAGGGCCAGGCGCGCACGACTGGAGCGCACTGGCCACGCCGCCGACGGCATCACACTGCTGGCAAGGCGATACGACCAGTGCGCTCAACGACGGCATTCTTCCGAAGAGTTCGGATGACAAAAGCATTCCGCGATTCACCTGGTACGACCATCTGGGCACGCGAGAGTGGGTCCAGTACACGTTTCCCGAACCGCGGAAGATATCCACGTGCGAGGTGTACTGGTTCAACGATAGTGCAGCCGGCAAATGCCATTTGCCGGCCTCGTGGAAAATCCTGTGGTGGGACGGCAACCGGTGGCAGGGCATCCACGGATTGAGTGATTACCCGCGTAAAAACAACGAGTTCAGCAAAGTAACGTTCAAGCCGATTACCACGACGGCTATCCGCCTGGAGGTACAGCTCTTTCCAGACTTCTCCGCCGGCATTCTGGAGTGGCGCGTCGATTGAATGGTTCAATCGAACCCGGCAAGCACCGTTCTCGCCGTGACGACCTGAGCCAATGGAGAAAACGACGAGACCCGGCCGATCCACGGCCGGGTTTTCATTGCGCCGGGCTGAACGGGTGGAGGTATTGAGCCGCGGTTCTCCGCCGACTCGGGGCAATTACCCTATTCGCATCTGCTGGAACCCGGTTTCTTCAGCCGTTGATGCGGTTCGTGGTCCCGACGGCCAGAAAATTATCGGACTCGGCGAACCTCTGACGGAAAACCGTCGTATCGAAAGGTACGAAGTTGGTGTGCATGAGAATGTGCGAGACTTCGTGACCTCCATGTTGACTCCCTCTTCCCGCGTCAACGCCGGGGTGGAACCCGCACGGGTCTCCACCCCGGCGATTTTTTTACAGCAGTCAGCGATCAGAGGTCAGCATTCAGCCAGCGGTCAGCTCAGCGGTCAGCGTTCAGTCCACTGCTGGGCTGGATCCGAAGCTGCCCGCGGCTCACAACTGATCGCTGAAAACTGATTGCTGAACGCTGTTTGCTGACCGCTGAACGCTTCTTTACGCGTGATAATCCTGGATGGCCTGGACGGACCAGTCGCCCTCACGGAGGGCCCGGATGGCTTGGACGGCCGCACGGGCGCCGGTGATGGTGGTGACGAGGGGCACGTTGTGCATGATGGCCGCGGAACGGACGCGGCTTTCCACAGCCGAGCTACCCCAGTAGATCGGCGTGTTGATCAGCAGGTTGACCTGCCCTTCGTTGATCAGGTCGATCAGGTAGGGACCGGTCGGGTCCTGCACCTTGGAGACCGGCTCCGCCTGGATCCCGGCCTCCAGCAAGGCCGCGCGCGTTCGGCTTGTCGAGATGATTCGGAAACCCATATCCGCGAACTCGCGGGCGATGGGGACGATGAGCGGCTTATCGTGGTCGTTCACGCTGATGAGCACGGTGCCTTGCGTCGGCAGCCCCCCGCCGGCGGCCATCTGGGACTTGGCAAAAGCCATGGCAAACGAGCGGTCGATGCCCATCACCTCGCCCGTGCTGCGCATCTCCGGCCCCAGGACTGCATCCACGCCGGGGAACTTGTTGAACGGGAAGACGGATTCCTTGACCGAGACGTGCCGCGGCCAGGGGACCTCGCTGATGCCGTGGGCAGTGAAGGCGTCTTGTAGTGATCTGCCGAGCATGATCTCGGTAGCCAGCTTGGCCCAGGGGACACCGGTGGCCTTGCTGACGAAGGGGATGGTCCGTGATGCTCGCGGATTGACCTCCAGCACGTAGACGACATCGTTCTTCACGGCGTATTGGACGTTCATGAGGCCGCGGACCTCCAGACGAACGGCCAGCCGTTCCGTCTGGCGTTTGATCTCGTCCACGATGGCCGGTGAGAGCGAGTATGGCGGCAAGGCGCAGGCGCTGTCGCCGGAGTGGATTCCGGCCTCCTCGATATGCTCCATGACGCCGCAGACGGCCGCGGAGGTTCCGTCGGAGATACAGTCGACGTCGACCTCGGTGGCCGCACTGAGGAACTGGTCGATGAGGATGGGGTGCTTTTCGTCGGTGGAGCTGGCTGCGCGGTCGGTGGCCTCCATGGCCTTGGCCATGTAGCGGACCAGGTCCTCCTCCAGGTGGCATTTTTCCATCGCCCGGCCGCCGAGCACGTAGGATGGGCGGACGAGGACCGGATAGCCGATTTCCCGCGCGATTTTGCGGGCATCATCGAGGTCATAAGCGATGCCGTTCTGTGGCTGGCGGAGGCCCAGTTCGGCCAGGACCTTGGCGAACTCCTCACGGTCCTCAGCCAGGTGGATGCTCTCGGGCGACGTGCCGATGATGGGCACGCCGGCGGCCTTGAGGCCCTTGGCCAGGTTGAGCGGCGTCTGGCCGCCGAACTGGACGATGACGCCGT
>BTUC01000656.1:0-2525 GCA_045863575.1 Phycisphaerae bacterium | reverse complement strand
GGTCTTGCAGACCGCTGCGACGAACAGCAACGTCAGGTAGGATTGCTTTCTGAGCACGACTCCGCAGCCCCATCGCACCCGCCCGTCGCCCTCTGCGACGGTGCTCCCCCAGGCAGGTATCTTCTGAATATATCGGGACTTCCGATCGGCGACTTGGCCTTGGATGAGCCCAGGTGAATGGGAACGGAGGCGATGCGGACCGATAATCGGACCGCCGAGGGAACGACCGCGCGCCGGCGTGAGGGAGGTCGCGCTGGCTCAGGTTTTATTCAGACCTTGCGCAGCAGCAGTGACCAGGCCAACGGACTGAAGTTGCGCCCGGGCTGGGTTTCCAGCCGGCACTCGCGCAGATGAACGATCTTGAAGCCTGGCGAGAACGCCCGGCGCAGTTCCTCCTCGCTGACCCGTGGCGGCCCGCTGTTCGGGGGGTTCTGTTCGTTACTGCTGCCAGTCAGCACCAGCAGAAGACCGCCTGGCGCCAGCAGCTTGTCGTACACGTCCACCAGGGCGGCTTCATCAGTCTGGCGTGCGACGTGGTAGCAGCCGCGATCGTAGATGAACGGGAACTCCGTGCCGATGTCCGGCAGGTTGAACACGTCCGCCACCGTGAAGCGGCAGCGCACGCCCGCGTCCAGGGCCCGCTTCTCCGCGGCCATGATGGCCGTCGGGGCGATGTCGATGCCCAGCACATCGAATCCGCGGGAAGCGAGGTAAACGCAGTCCGCACCTGTTCCACATCCCGGCTCCAGCACGCGCCCCGGGGGAATCGCGTACTCATCCAGAACGCGAGCGAGTTCTTCGCAGGGTCTGCCTGCGTCCCACGGCGTGTCTTGCTGTTGATACCGCTGATCCCAGTTCTGCTGTTCGGTTGGCATGCCAGAGCATAGCCCGGTTCGAGCACACCGGACAAACTTGCATCAGCACAGGCCGAAAGTGTCTGCCGTGATCGCTGTCGCCAGGCCAGGGGGTGTCCGGTACAATCCCCGTCGTCATTCCTGGCGGTTCCGGCTTTCACTGCGGAGGTCATTGAAATGCTCTCATCCGAATTGCTCGTGGTTGCGATGCTGGCCTCTACGATTGCCGCCGCGCCCGAGAAGCACCAGGCGACCGGCGTGAAGGTGGGGGAGGTCACCCCTGAGTCGGCTGTCATCTGGGTGCGCCGGACGGCGCAATCTGTCCGCGCCGAGGGCGAAGTGGATCCGAAGACCGCGGAATCGCAACCTGCCGACGTGGCCCTGATCGCGAAGCTCGAGGGCTCCTGTCCGGGAGCGGCCGGGCGCGTGCGTGTCCGCTACGGCACGCACGCCGACCTGACCGGTGCCCGGACCACCGACTGGTTCGCTGTCACCGGGCAGAGCGACTTCGCCCACTCGTTTCGGCTCACCGGGCTCCAACCGGGAACGGAATACCATTACGCCTCCGAAACCGCTCCGCCGGACGGCCCCCCGGATGCCGCCCTGACCGGCCGGTTCCGCACGGCGCCGCCGCCCGACCGGCCCGCGCAGGTCACCTTCACGGTGGTGACCGGGCAAATGTACCGTGATCTCGATGATCCTGCGGGTTACCACATTTACGAAGCGTTGAGCAAGCTGGCACCCGACTTCCACGTGCTGACCGGCGACACCGTCTACTACGACAACGAAGTACCCCGGGCCACAACCATCGCCCTGGCCCGGCACCACTGGCAGCGCATGTACAGTTTGCCGCGGCTGGTGGAGTTCCACCGCCAGGTCCCCGCCTACTGGATGAAGGATGACCACGACGTGTACTACAACGACTGCTGGCCGTCGATGGAAGTTAAGGCCATGCTGCCGCTGAAGTTCCCGGAAGGTCAGCGCATCTTTCTCGAACAGGTGCCCATGGGCGAGAAGACCTACCGCACGTTCCGCTGGGGCCGCGATCTGCAGATCTGGCTGGTGGAGGGACGCGACTTCCGCTCGCGCAACGAGGCCCCGGACGGTCCCGAGAAGACCATCTGGGGTGATGAACAGAAGCGCTGGCTCACGCGGTCGCTGGCGGCGAGCGAGGCGGCCTGGCGGATTCTGATCAGCCCCACGCCCATCGTGGGCCCCGACCGGGGCAACAAGGCGGATAATCATGCCAATGCCGCGTTCGCTCACGAGGGCAACTGGTTCCGCGACTGGGCCAGAGATCATGGAGGAGGACAGAGCCTCTTCCTGATCTGCGGGGACCGCCACTGGCAGTATCACTCGGTGGATCCGCGAACGAAGGTGCAGGAGTTCTCCTGCGGTCCGGTGAGTGACGAGCACGCGGCCGGCTCGCCGGGAGAAGATCCGGACTACCACCGTTTTCACCGGGTAAAGGGCGGTTTTCTGTCGGTTCGCGTCTTCCGCGACCGGGCGGCTCCGGCCATCTCGTTTGGCTTCCATGACGTGCACGGCCGGCCGGTTTATACGCACACGGTGAGTCAGCGCCCGTGAGGGCGCGTTCCAGGTGACCAGCGTCGCCCCTTCAGAGCCCTGAGAAACTATGAGCGTGCCCTCCCGGGCGGCGATAATTGGCCC
>BTUC01000655.1:0-2553 GCA_045863575.1 Phycisphaerae bacterium | reverse complement strand
AGTGCCGGCCGTTGGCTGAACGGCCGGCACTCCAGGCCGGCGGCTACATGGCAACCGTCAGTTCAGAAACGACGCTGCTTTTCCGCGACGAATCCACAACCGGCCCGAAGCTTCGGCCGTGTGTCCGGGCTCAATGTCACCGAAGGCCAGCATGATGTCCGTGCAGGGATTGTGCAGATTGCTGTGCAGGAAGTAAGCCTGCTTCGATTCGATACCCACGCACACGCCATTTCCGACATGCTCGCTGACCATCACCGGCCGGTCCAGGCGATGGCGGTTAAACCCCCAGAACTGCTGATAGAAGACATGGTCAAACGACTCACCTTCGAGCAGGTAAGCTTCGAAGCCGTTCGGCGGACCGTCATCGCGACCGAGGTCGGCCAGTGAGCGCACCTGCCCGCCGGACCGGACGAAGACGTGCTCGTCAGCCCACCAGTCGCCCTGGAAGAACTTGAGACACACCGCCGCCGCGGCCTTGTGGATCGGCCGCGAACCGACGTTGGTGACCTGAAAACCAAACTCCACGCCGTCAGAGGTCGGCTCGACTCGCGTGGTCCACTTCACCGGACTGTCGACCGGCATGCGAATGCCTACGCACTCGACGGTATTGGCGCCAATCCGCTGGAAGTTGCCGGGGCCGAACCCGCCTTCCGGGCCAACCTCGTGAATCACCGCCCGGCCGTCTTCGCGCCACTCACTGCCGACCGGATAGACTGCGCAAGCCCCGGTTCCGCTCATGATGCCCTCAGGCGCCCACAAGCGCATGTCCCCTACTTCAGGCACACCCGCAATCACCACCTCGCAGGTCCGCCCCGCCGGCTTCAGCACCAGCGACCGGGTCAAGCGCTGATCCGCGCATCCACCGACGAGAATGCCCAGCGCCAGCAGGAATCCCAGACCATGACCAGGGGTTATTCGCAACGCCACCCCGTCCCAGTAGGACCCTCTCGCGTGCACATGCCTGCCTCGAGCACTCCTGTCCGCCTCCGCCTGTTCTCTCTTTCGCACTTTCCCACGTTCTCACTTTCGCACGCGAACGGCCAATCAACCACGAAGCTCAGAACGGCGCCGGCTCTTCGAAGCCGGCCGCGTCTCCGGCGCCATTCTGATAGACAGCAGCGGGCACATAGGCCGGCTCACTGCCGAAGGCCAGGTTGTCGAACCGTGTCAGCGATTGATTGAAATGCAGTTTGATCGTACCCACCGGCCCGTTTCGTTGCTTGGCGATGATGACTTCGGCCACGTTGCGCAGATCGTCCGGGCAGTTCTCGCCCTTGTAGTATTCCTCGCGGTGCAGCAGCAGGATAACGTCCGCATCCTGCTCAATACTTCCCGATTCACGAAGGTCACTCATGCGCGGCTTGTTGTCGGTGCGGCCTTCGGGGTTACGGTTGAGCTGGGCGAGCACCACCACCGGTATGTTCAATTCTCGCGCCAGCGCCTTGAGCCCACCACTGATTTCGGCGACCTCCTGCTGCCGGCTCTCGGAGCGTCCCGGGCTGCGCATGAGTTGAAGGTAATCGATGAAGACGGCCTCGATGTTGTGGCGCATGCGCAGCCGGCGCGACTTGGCCCGCAGCTCCAGAACGCTCATGCCCGGCGTATCATCGATGAACAGGGGCACGTTGGCCAGCTCGTCGCAGACGGCGGCGAGCTGCTGGATCTCCATCTCGGTGAGCATGCCACGCCGCAGCTTGTGCGAATCGACCCGCCCACAGGAGCAAAGCAGACGCTGAGCGATGGCCTGCTTGCTCATTTCCATCGAGAAGAAGGCGGCGGGCTTGTGCGCACGGCTGGCGACGTGCTCGGCCACGCCGAGGCCGAAGGCGGTTTTTCCCATGCTCGGCCGCGCGGCGATGATCACCATCTCGCCGTTCTGCATGCCGCTGAGCATGTCGTCCAGCTCGATGAATCCGGTGGGCACACCGGTGATGTAGTGGCCTTCGCGGGACTCGATCTGCTGGAAAATCTCGTGCAGGTATTCCCGGAGCTGGGCGGCCTGCTCGGTGATGCGCTGATCGGTGACCTGGAAGAGAAGCTGCTCGGCCCGGTCGAGGATCTCCTTGGCTTCATCGCTGTGGCGGTAGGCCTCGTCCGCAATGCGCCCGGCCGCCACGATCAGGTCGCGGAGCATGGCCTTATCACAGACCAGCCGGGCATAATGCTCCGCGTGCAGGTGCGAAGGGACCGACTCGGCCAACTGGATGATGTAATCGACCCCGCCGACCTCCTGTAGCAGGCTCCGCCGCTCCAGCTCGTTGCGCACCGTAACCAGGTCGACCGGGTCGCCCCGGTCGTACATGTCCACGAGGGTCTCGAACAGCTTGCGGTGGTCCGGGCGATAAAAACGCTCGGACTCGTTGCGGTGGATGATGGGAAGGACGTCTCCAATGGCGTCCCGATTGAGCATCATTGAGCCCAGCAGGCTCATTTCCGCCTCGAGATCCTGAGGCGGAATGCGCTCCCCGTAGCCGCGGGCGGCAGCGTCGCCGCTAGAGCTCCGTCTCGATGGCGTCGACTCCTCCGCCAAAGCCATAACGTCGCGCCTCCCTC
>BTUC01000654.1:0-2582 GCA_045863575.1 Phycisphaerae bacterium | reverse complement strand
GTGGAGGTGGACACCAATGGACGGGTGATCGTTGACACCACCACTAAGGAGCGAGCCGAACTCAAGCGCGACCAGATCCATGCCTACGGCGCGGACGTCCGCCTCGAACGGTGCCAGGGATCGATGCGCGCGGTCATCGAGCCGGCCCCGGAGTAACCCCTCAACCTCCCAAAGGAATACCCGCCCGAAGCCGCCACCGATGGGCTTGGCTGGTACGTGGGGGTTATTCTTCCGCCTCGCCTGCTTCGGCGAGGGCCGGCTCGGAGCCAACGACTTTGGCCTTGACGTCGCCGCCGGCCGTGAGGCGGAGTTGGAGCACCCTGGCCGTGACCGAGCAGGTCATGTGGATGGTCGTTTCCGGAATGTCGGCCACGTGCGTCCGCTGGCACGCCGGACAGGAAAACCGCACTTGCATGAAGAGATATCCTCCTTGTGGACATAAAGGACCCGAATTCAAGGCCGCCGACCGGCCGAATCGGCCGAAGCCCTTCGATATCATAGTCGCCCGCAACTGAGTTCGGGAGGGGCTGCAGCAGGGTGCAGAAGACGTACGGCCACTGCTCGAAAGTCCGCCACGAGTTTTCAGGAACGTCCGGCACGCAGGCCAAACGCTGCACGGTGGTTATTCTGGTTGGGTGCCGGCGCCGGCACTTGGGCGAGTGGCCGAAGGATTTGACTGCCCGGGAACCGCTCCGCCTGCGGGGCGGAACTCGGCCGGGACGACCTCCGGGGGGAACACCTGCTCGAGGGTCAGCAGCGGCGCCTTGGCGAATGGCCGATACAACGGATCGCCCAAGAGCATCTGCATCCACGAATTCAGCGGCGAGGTGTAGGCGTAGACCTCGGCGAGCGTGAAGCGGCCGGTGAGCAGCAGGCCGAAAAAGTCGTCCGGCCGGGGAAAGGAATGCAAGTACGGCTCGGCCACCGGACCGACGGTTGCCGACGCCCCGTCGGCCAGCAGCCCGGCGCACCAGCCGCGTTCTCCGCGCCGCTTCAGGCTGATGGCCTCGAAGCTGGCGATATGCACGGCCACCGCACCCGGCACGAAGTCAAACGCGTCCACATAGTTGCGCAGGCTGTACCACCCACAATAGAGCATGGCCTTGGGACACTGCCCCTGCTGAAACACCTCGCTGCGGTTGTCGAGACGAACGGTCAGTGGTGTATGCTTCCAGAGCAGAGTGGCCAGATCGCGCAGGTACTGATCGTATTGCCCGTGTCCGCTGGGGGCCATCTTGATCCCTCGTGCATCGATGTACACGTTGCCCTGCAACCCGATGCGCTCCGCGGCCATGGCGTCATCGATCATGCGCCGCGCGATCTGCGGCGTGGGGGCATCTATCCGGGCGGTCATCATCACCGGCTGCTCGTCCAACCGGGGGTCCAGGCCCTGTTCAGCGGCGGCCGCGCGGACCCGCCAGTTAAGCCGGTTGTTGATCCACCGGTAGCGGGGATACTCTCCGGACCAGAGCAATCCGAGTTCGCTGTCGACCGATGCTTGCGTCTCCTCCACGCGCAGCAGGCCGATATCCGCGTTGAGGTTCAGCAGCAGGCCGACGATGCCGTGATTCTGCCGCAGCAACTCCCGGGCTTCGCTGCGTGCCGGGTCGCTCACGCCTTTGGCCATCAACTCGCGGATCCGCGCCTCACTGGCGCGCACGGTCTGCTGGACGGCGTGCAGCCGCTGCTGTCCAACCATGTCTCCGGGCCGAGCCTGCATCATGGGCAGCAACGCGGCCAGTCCTTCGGCCTGCTGAAGCAGACCGCCGAGTTGCTGAACCTGTTGTGCTGATTCGGGCCTCTGCCCGCCCGTCGAGAGCCGCGCCAGGGCCGCGTTCCGCACCTGAGCGTAACGGGCCATGAATGCCGCGTAGTCCTCTTCCGTGGGCGGCTGTGTGGCCGGCGTGGCGGCGGCGCCGGGTTGGGCCAGCGCCTCCATCTGGACCGTGAGTTTCCGCAGCTCATCGAGGACGCTGACCAGCTCGCGGCGAAGCAGACCCAACTGGCGACCCTGGCCACTGGAGAGCTTTCGCGCTCCCACCCGGATGGGCAGACCGTAGAACGTCACCAGGCAGCGCACCTGATCGCGAAGCTGATGCCCTTCCAGGTAAGCCCGTACCGGCTTGCGGATAGCCTCCTCGAAGTCGGACGGGCTGATCTCCTCGAAACGGTCATTCACCTTCAGGCCGCAGAGCCGATCCGCCGGAACGGCTCGCAGGCGCGCGTAATACTCGGCCAGGTCCCGCGAATCGCGATCGGCACTGTTGAAGATCAACAACAATTCGTCAGCGCGCAGCGGTTGTGCTTGCGCGGGTGGCAACACCGCGTCCAATGCGACGGCGATCAGCAGGAGCGGAACGCAGACGCAAAGAATCTGGTCAGCTCCGCTAGGCCCGTGTCTCATCCACATGCAGCAGCACCATCTCAATCGTCAGCCCCGGCCCGAACGCCATGGCCACCACTTGGCCGCGAGGACGCGTCTCCAGGAAAGCCTTGAGGATAAACAGAATCGTCGGTGAAGACATGTTCCCGTACGACCGCAGCACGTCGCGAGAAATCCGCAGTGCGTCCGGACGCAGATA
>BTUC01000653.1:0-2600 GCA_045863575.1 Phycisphaerae bacterium | reverse complement strand
TGGCCAAGGGCGATCAGCGTTTTCCCCGCAAGGAGACACTCGCCGCCATCTACTCGCGCAGCGTGAACGCCGAGACCAAGCTCGCCCAGACGCTGCGGACCCACTTCCCCTGGTGCCAGGATCACAAGGACGGCATCCGCGAAATCTTCCAGCTCTACGGCCAACGCAAACGCGAGCAGAACGTCCTCGACTACGACGATCTGCTGCTGTTCTGGGCCCTGCTGGCCGAGACCCCTGGCGTCGGTGACTCAGTGGAGGAGCGGTTCGATCACATCCTGGTGGATGAGTACCAGGATACGAATGCAGTCCAGAGCCGCATCTTGCGGGCGATGCGCAAGGCCTGCCGGAACATCTGTGCGGTCGGCGATGACGCGCAGTCGATTTATTCCTTCCGGGCGGCCACCGTGCGGAACATCCTCGACTTCCCCGAGCAGTTCCCGGGCACGCGGGTGGTCAAGCTCGAACAGAACTACCGCTCGACGCAGCCGATCCTGGCGGCGTCCAACGCGGTCATGGATCAGGCGCGGGAACGATACGAGAAGAACCTCTGGTCCGCTCGCCCATCGGACCAGAAGCCCGTGTTGTCGACGTGTGTCGATGAGCCCGATCAGTGCAAAACGGTCTGCCGCAACATCATCGCCCACCTGGAAGAGGGTATCCCGCTGCGCCGCCAGGCCGTTTTGTTCCGGGCCGGCTGGCACAGCGACACGCTGGAGGTCGATCTCGCCCGGCGCAAGATCCCATTTCACAAGTACGGCGGGCTCAAGTTCGTCGAGGCCGCCCACGTCAAGGACATGATCGCGCTGCTGCGCATCCTGGAAAATCCGCACGACGAGATCAGTTGGTTCCGCGTGCTCCTGCTGCTGGAGGGGATCGGACCGGCCGCGGCGCGGAAAGTGATCGAGTCGCTCGGCGTGCGACGCATGCCGCCGCGTGGGAAACAGAAGGCTGACGCCGAGGAGGACCGTCTCGGGCCGCTGAGCCGCTTGCACGAACGACCGCCGACGGTGCCGGCGGGCGCGCGCGAGCAGTTTGAGGCTCTGCGCGTGTTGCTGGCCGAGTGCAGCGGGATGGTGCCGTTGAAGCCAGGTAGCCGCCGCCGGAAACGTGGCACGACCCGGGTTCAAACGCAGATGATTCAGGTCGAAGAGGCATCTGGCAATGATGCCGAGGTCCAGGAGCCCATGGCAGACGACGCGGCGACGAACGACGGCCTTCGGGGCGCGGCGCCGCCCCCGGCCGTCCAGATCGAACGGATCCGCCAGTTCTATGAGCCGATCTGCAAGGCTAAGTACGAGAACCCCAAGATCCGCCTTCGTGACCTGGAGCAGCTCGAGCAGATCGCGGCCGGCTATCGCTCGCGCGGCCGATTCCTGTCGGATCTGACGCTCGATCCGCCGACATCCACGTCGGACCTGGCCGGCGTGCCGTACCTGGAGGAGGACTACCTCATCCTCAGCACGGTGCACTCGGCCAAGGGCTGCGAGTGGGACGTGGTCCACATCATTCATGCCTCGGACGGCATGATGCCCTCGGACATGGCTCTCGAAGACGACGAAGGACTGGAAGAGGAGCGGCGGCTGTTCTACGTGGCCATGACGCGGGCCCGGGATATGTTGTACGTCTACTTCCCCTTTCGCTACTACCGCAGGCGCTCGGCTTTCGGCGATCAGCACCACTATGCCCAGCTCACGCGGTTCCTGGATGGCCCCGTACGGACGTTGTTCGAACAGCGGGGGGTAGTTGGTCTGGAGACGGATGACCGTCCGCACGGCGGACGCGCCGCCCGGAAGGTGGATGACTGGCTCAAAGGGCTGTGGCAGGACTGATCCGGCCAGCGCCAGCCACCCGAACCCACGAAGCAGCAAGATCTTGGCACCGTTCAGGATGGTCGGGACGTTTTCGCCGCCGCGGAGCGTGCTGAGATGCCCGCGGGAATCGCAAGCAGCTTCCTTTCGTTTTCACTTTCCCACTTTCGCACTTTCCCGCTTGTGCCCACGAGCAGGATTCTCATGGCAATGGAGGGAACTTCGCGGCTCCTCCGGCGTCCAAGCCTATTGAGGCGCCGCAATGGTCATGCGGGTATGTGGCTTGGGTGGCAGCATGTTTGCGCTCAGAAAGGGAGAATCCTCATGATCCGATGCGTTCCCAGAGCTGTTTGGGCTCTCCTCGCGGGGTATCTGGCGGCAACCAATGCCGCGGGCCAGGCCGTCGACCTGAAGGTGAAGCGGGTGGTTTTGTTTTCCAGCGGGGTGGGTTTCTTCGAGCGGGAGGCCACGGTTACCGGCGATGCCGCCGCCGAGCTCAAGTTCCGGGCCGCCCAGATCAATGACATCATCAAATCGCTGGTGGTCCAGGACCTGGACGGGGGCAAGATCGGCACGGTCAGCTACGCCTCCCAGGATCCGGTCAGCAAGACGCTCAAGAGCTTCGGTGTGGATGTGACCAAGGCTGGCTCTCTGCCGCAGTTGCTTGAGCAACTCCGTGGCGAGCCGGTGGAGATCGCAGCCCCGCGTGAGCTCAAGGGCGTGATCGTCAGCGTGGAGAAGCAGCAGGTGCTCGGTCCAGACAAGCTGGCCCAGGAGGTGCACGTGCTCACC
>BTUC01000652.1:0-2603 GCA_045863575.1 Phycisphaerae bacterium | reverse complement strand
CCTCCGGTACCCCGGGGGAGGGCTGGGGTGGGGGCCTGGCAGGCAACCGGCCGCCCATCATTGACGGCGCCGGTTTGTGGAACGCAGGGGGGTTCTTGTTTCCCTTGCTGGCACTACGGACTGAGAAGCCCCTCGCCTGCGCCTGGGGCTGTACCCTTGCTGGCACTTCGGGCTGGTTGCGTTTTGAGACTCTCGATGCTCTCCCTTAGGATGTGGTCATGCGCGTCAACCTTGATCTCATGCGTGGCTGGTGGATCAGAGCGGCGATCGCCGTCGTGTCTGTGGCTCGGCCGGGTGCGGCGGAGGACATGGAGGCGCAGACGCGTCCAGCGCCGCTGGGCGTACCGATCTACGTGGCCTCGCCATTGGATGGCCGGGCTATCGCCATCGATGGCCGATGGGAGGAGCCGGCTTGGCGCGAGACGGCCTTGGGCTGGGGGTTGTCTCATGCCCACGAGCCTGACCTGCTCTGCCCCGATCCGACCCTGTTCCGCATCGGCTATGACCAGGAATCGCTCTACCTCGCGTTAGCCGGTTATCAACGCGACGCGCAGGAGAATCTGCCGGAGCACATCTGGAAGCCGCAGGAATCGGGCATGATGGACATGCAGGCGGTCCCCCGGCACGCTCGCGAACGCGGCATCGTGCCGCCGATCAACACGGTCCAGGTGCTCATCTCGAAGAATGGCCGCACGGTGACGCTGACGTTCGCACCACCCAAAATCCCGACGGCCAAGGTTCACGACACGCTCGGCGAACGTGAGCTGGAGTTGAAGCTGAAGCATGCCTACGGAGGTGATCCCGAAAAGGCCCTGTGGACAGGCGAGACGCGCATCGCCTGGAGCCAGCTCGGCTTCGAGCCGCCGGCCGAAGGTGAGGACTGGGCCCTTAACCTATATCGAGAGATCCGCTTCCTGAGCAACTGGTCGTTCATCGCCTGGATGCGCGACTGGAACAAGGCGGAGTACTCACGTTACCAGATGACCGACCGGTTCGGGCGGCTCATCTTCTTGGGCCAGACGACCAAACCCGAGTCCATCGAAAGCGCGGCAAAGAAGTGGGCCGCGCGGCGCGGGCCCGTCCGGGTCTTCACGGCCGAAGCGCTGCTCCTGGTGAATACGGACGGCCGGATCGTACGGCAGCGATACGCCGATCGGGTCAAGGTGCTGCGCGCGTACGCCGACGGTATTCGCCGCCAGCGGAGCCAGATCGGAAGTGATCTGCCGTACTATCCGTTCTTCACGGAGAAGAAGCCGCGCGAGCATCTCGCTCCCGCCGGCCGCAGGCTCAGCCGGCTGTTCGATGCCGCCCGGGAAGCTCCGTTGCTGGATGATCCCGCCTGCGCCGTGGCCCGCATCTCCCATGCGATCCCGGAGGCCCGAGAAGGGCTGTACACCTACAAGAAGGAGCGCCTCTATCGTGGCCTGCCGGAATGACGGTTTGAATATGTGCACGTTCTCACGTGGCCACCTGATCATGCGATCGCTGACTTGTCTCGCCTTGCTTTTCTGCATTCGTACCGCCTCCGCCGACGGTCCGCCCCAACTCGGCTGGCGGCTCGACGGCCAGGCCTTCCTGCGCTTCGGGGAGGGCCTTGAAACCCCGCATACTCAGTGGGCGAAGCCCTGTGCGTCCGGGAAGTTGAAGGTGCTCATTCTGGCCAACAAGAGCGGGGCATACGACGTGCCCGAGCTGGCCCGGCGCCTGGATATGGACGTGAAGGGCATGCCGGCCGACACGTGGCTGCGCGCCGGCGAGTGGTACTGGCTGGCCCTGTGGATTGAATCATCTTCTTACTCGGAGCGCATGGCCCATTTCGAGCAGATGCTCCAGCATGATTACGACGTGATTGTGCTGGGCAACTTCCGCTTTCTGTCCCTGAGCGAGGCGGCCCAGTACGAGGTCCTGCGGAAGGTCTCCAACGGCTGCGGGCTGGTCATGTTCCACCGGCACGACCTCGATCCTCGCCTGCTGGCGAGAGAACTGCCCGAGGTGCCCACGATGCTCTCGCGCGGCATTCCCTTCGCCGGACTCGACTTCTATCAGAACTGGTTCATGCCGGCCCAGGATCTGCTCACGCCGGAGGAGATCGGGCCGAAGCTGCTGGGCGCGTATCAGTTCGGAAAGGGTCGCGTGCTCCTCGTCGACTACGCCGAGCAATCCAGTGTGTTTGCGTCCGTGCCGGGGGCAATCGCGCCCTCGATGGCATACGACTACACTGCGCCACTGCGCTATGACTACCACCTGTCGCTGGCCGCGCGCGTCATTCAGTGGGCCGCTCGAAAAGACCCGGTGCTGGCCTGGACGCATCCGCTTCCCGATGGCTTGGAGGTTGAGGCGCTGAGGCCATCCCCACCGCTTCGCATCCGTGCCGCCTGGAGTGGTTCGCCGGACACCCGCCTGAATCGCAGGACGCGGGTACGCAACGTCTGGGGCGAAGTGCTTCAGGAACGCAACGTGGAGTTGACTGCCGCCGCCGGTCCTCTCGAATGGGACATCCAGTTACCGCCGCTGCCGGGCGGATGGCATTTCGTCGACTCTATTGTCAGCAGCTCGCGCGGCATCGAGAACTGGGGCTCCTTCGCGGTCGATGTCCGGCCGGC
>BTUC01000651.1:0-2647 GCA_045863575.1 Phycisphaerae bacterium | reverse complement strand
CTCGAACAGGCTCTTGACTTCGCATAGAAGGTCTCGCTTGCGCTCAGGGCTCTGAAGAGCCTCATCGCCCCAATCGAACTCAATCACGTGCCAGGCGGTGAGCACGTCGAACGCACCCGTCGAAGCCAGCATTTCGTACAGAATGGTAGTACCCGAGCGGTGCAGCCCCAGGATGAAGACAGGCGCGGGCTCCGGCAGGTTCATGGGTCGATCCGTCGTGTGAACGTCCGTCCATAGGCCTGTCGCAAGCGCGGCTTGATCCGGCCGAGCACGACGACGGCCACCGCAAACACCAGCGCCGCGATCGTGCCGCGG
Source organism: Phycisphaerae bacterium (assembly GCA_045863575.1). Lineage (GTDB taxonomy): Bacteria > Planctomycetota > Phycisphaerae > UBA1845 > PWPN01 > JAAXZI01. Next base: position 2,332 of record BTUC01000651.1, on the reverse strand, counting down.
TAGATCTGTTCCCGCAGCAGGGTGGCCTTCACCAGGTCATTGTCGCGTGTGACCGCCTCGCGCAGGGCCACCGACCGGCCCCACATGAAAACGTGCAGCACCGGCACGCACACGATCAGCAGGACGAGCTTGGCCTGGAACCAGCGCATCCGAAGGAACACCATCGGATGGGCCATGGCCAAGGCGATGCCGGTCAGGATCGCTCCCAGCAGTGCGGGCACGATGACGCGAGTGAAGGCCCTCTGGATGAGCTGGGAATAGGCAACCCAGTCCGCCGGCGTCTGCGGTGGGGAGTAGTAGAAACCGAGCACCAGGACGGTCACCAGGCCGCCTATGAACGTACCGGCGAAAAGAATTTTGGGCACGAGCAGCCATGGCCGTAGCCCGCGACCCCACTTACGGCCGTAAATGTTTTCGTATTCGGGTGTTGCAGACATGGCTGCATTGTGCCCGCGGCCCGGGCGGATCGCAACCGGGGGAAATCTTTACCCTTTGGAAAGGATTGTCGACAGGTCAGTCCAGCGGGCAGTCAGTCGAGCAGGATGTATCGTTTTCCCGGTTCGGCGAACCCGGCGAACGTTTCCGGCACATCGTCGAACGGGCCGGCGTCCCAATCATCGCCGTAGTGGTAAAGCCAGGTTTTGCGGCGGATGTTTTCCGGCAGTGTGTGCATCTCCGAGAGCAAGGCGTGCACCGGGTTGGGCTGCTCGGTGAGCTGCGTGTCGTGGAAACAGATGCGGGCCCGGTCCATGAGCCGGGCGTAGGCGGTGTAATCGAACCGCGTGTCGCCGGAGTAGAACGCCGCCTGTCCCGTCTGCAAGTCCTCGATGAACAGCCCATAGGAGGGCCAGTCGTACTTGCGCTCCACCTGGATGTGATCGGTGGGGAACAGCCGGCAGCGGTAGCGCTTGAGCAGGCTGAACCCGTCCTTGCCGGCCTCGCCAGGGTGAATCGCCTGTATGAAGAAGTAATCCTGCAACAGCGCGTAATGGCCGGCCATGGCGCTCATGCCACCCTTGAGCGACTGATCCCACAAATTCATGAGGATGCTGACCGAGCTGATGATCTGCGGCTTGAACGGGCGTTCCTTCGACCGATCGCAGCAGACGTAGGCGTTCATCATGCCCATCTCTTCCAACCCGCCGATGTGGTCCGCGTGAGTATGGGTGATGAAGACGCGCCGGATGGCTGGATAGTTGATCCGCCCGTTGAGGTTCAGGTAACCGAAGCCCGGTTCACTGATGAGCTGGTGCAGCCCCAGTGGGCCAGTCGCGCCGAAGTCGATCAGCATCGTCTCGTCGGGCGCTTCCTGATGGTCGGGGCCGCGCTCCCAGGCCTCGATCAGTGCGTTGGAGTTGAAGTTGCGCTTGGCGAATGCGGCGCCTACGCCGAGGAAGGTCAGGGTCAGCATGTCGTGGACCACCCATGATAGAGTGTCAATTCCTACCCGTCATGATAGACGTTCATCATTGTCGCAGCCCAGCCATGCACGTCAAGCGGGTTGCCGCGCGGGGGGCTGAATGTTATTATCGGTCCCAACGAGCCACGAAGGTGAAAGAAGCGGCGAGGAGGGCGGTTGGCGGCGAGTCCGCCGGCTCCGACGCGACCCGCACTGGCTGTAAATCTCGTAACCGGCGTCTGTTAGAGTTGTTGGAGTCCTGCGCCGCCTTGAGCGTGGATTCATAGCCGAAAGCTGGTACAATGACCCCGCCTGATACGGCAGGGAACTGCTCCAGCACAGGAGGTGCTTCATGCTGATCAAGAAAGGAAAATCGCAGGTCACGTTCGTTTTTCAGCCTGCTAACGGCTGCCGCCGCGTTCAGTTGGTTGGCAGCTTTAATAATTGGGAAGCAGACAAATGTCCCATGACCCGTCAAAAGGACGGGTCCTACCGAAAGCGCCTCAGCCTGGAACCGGGCGAGTACCGCTACAAGTTCCTGGTTGACGGCCAGTGGATTGAGGATCCCGAGGCCGAAGCCTTGATTCCCAACCAGTACGGGACGTATGACTCGCTCGTCAAGATCGGGTGAGCCCGGCCGCTGCCGCCCGAACAGAGGCAGTGGATCACGTTCACAACGCATAAACTCATAGCTACGCTGTGCTTGCGCTCAGTGGGCCGTCCGGCGGGTCCGACCGAAGTAAGGATCCTGCGCCTTTCGGGTGGCGGTGTGCCACTGCCGTGTCGGCAGTGCTCGAAGCCGACGGGCGCTCCTTATCCTCCCAGCACTGCTCACAGAGCAGTGGAACACGCTGCGATTTGATGCGGAGGCTGGCTGCGGTTAGCCCAGGTTGCGCAGTTTGGACGAAATCGGGGCGATTTTTGAGCGATTTT
>BTUC01000650.1:0-2654 GCA_045863575.1 Phycisphaerae bacterium | reverse complement strand
CGGATACCCGCTGCAACAGTCGCGTGATCAGCCCGAAGAGCACGACGCTCTTGTTGCGCGTGGCCTGAACCCGCTGGTTGAAATGGCCTTCGGGCAACACCTCGACCCAGGCCCCGCGGAAGCACACGCCGCGGGCGGCCAGGTCGGCGCGCAGGGCATTGCACTGCGTCGCCAGATCATCGGCCACGCATGCCAGGGGCAGGTCGATGTCACCGCCGTTGTACCAGGGATAGGCTTGCAGAAGCTCGCACACGCCGGGACAGACGGTCTGCAGCAAAGCCCACAAGGTAGGCGGCGGGTTGCAGCCCTGCCGCAGAAAAGTGAGCGCGGCCCGTTCCAGCAGCGTCAAACCGCCCTGGGAGTTGCAGCCGGCATAAAGCTTCTTGCTGTCCGCTACCGCCAGGCGCGGCTTACGACGGCAAGGCTTGTTGGCAATGCTGGCGCGAAGAACCTTCCAAAGGTCGGGTCCCGCGGCGGGGTCCTTCAGCGTGCTGAGCAGGCTGACCGGCACCTCGAACACGGCCGCGGAAGCCACCAGCGGACCCAGCAGTGGACCGTACCCGGCTTCGTCGATGCCGACGATGATCGAAGTGTCCGGATGGGCGGATTCGGTCTCCATGATCCTGTCTTAACCGAGCAAGTCCGGCGGCTCAAGCCCGGCGCCGTTTCACGCCGCCAGCGCTGCCCGACCCGGAGCGGCCGGCAGGGACGCCGGCCGCTACAATACCCAACTTATCCACGGGCCAGGCGCTACCGGGCGATCTCCTTGCTCTCGCTGACACGGTTGAAGTACATGGCGGCGTCCCAGGCCGGCCCGAGGTCGCCGACCGTCTTCTGGGCTACGATGGCCGCCCGATTCCCGAGGTCCAGGCCCATTTTGGTGCGCGAGGCCAGATCGAGTCCGTCCTTCACAGAACCGTCTCTTTGGATGCCGAGGTAACCGGCGATGAGGCCGGCACTGCATGCGTCCCCGGCGCCCGGACGGTCCAGGATGGTGTAATCGAAGACGTCGCCCACCAGGTACGAGCTGTCCGGCAGCAACGCTGCGGAGGTCCACACGCCGTTCTCGTTGGTGATCCGCTTCCGGATCGTTAACACGTAGAGTTCGCAGTTGTCGCGATAACGCTCCTTGAGCGCTTCCAGCACCTTGCGGCTGCGCTCGATGAGGACCTCAATGGGCGATTCGTCGTCAACGCCCAAATCAATGCCGAAGACCGTCTTGGCATCTGTCTCGGTAGTTATCAGACAGGTGATGAAGCCTTCCCGCAGGTAGCCGTCGAGTCGTGCGCGGGCGTCCGCGGGCGACCAGAGCTTCTTGCGGTAGTTCACATCGAAGAACACCGGCACCTGGGCCGACTTCGCCTGGCGCAGCGCGAAGGCGGTGTTTTCCGCGCACTTTGCACTCAGCGCGGGGGTGATGCCGCTGATGAAAACAGCAGAGGCCCCCGAAAGAGGTGCAAACAATGACTCGTCCGCATCGAGGAGAGCGATGGCCGAACCGGCGCGATCATAATCAACGCGGGCGACGATCGGCCCCATGCCCTGCTCGAGGTAATAGACGCCGTTTCGTCCAGAACGCGTCCAGCGGACATGCGACAAGTCAACGCGATACTTGTTCAGATCGGCGGCCAATGCGCGGCCGGAGAGATCGTCTGCCAGCGCGGTAATGAGTTCGCCACGGAACGCAGGGGTAAAGTTGCCCAGCTTGGCCAGCACGTTGGCTTCCGAGCCGCCGGCCGTCAACTGAATGATGTTTGAGTCGCCGAACGCTTGCGGCCCTACCGGTGAAAGTCGAACCATGACTTCGCCGAAACCGAAAACCAAGCGCCCAGTTGCCGTAGCCATCCCAGGTTCTCCTCACGTTGCGGCCACGCTGCGAATGCAGCGGAGCTCGGGGAATTGAGCAATCTCCGAAAAAGATCCTTTAAACCGATTTAAGACGAAAAACCGCCAGCACATTTCCCTTGCATCTCTACCGAAATTGCGATAAGATGCGTTTGCTCAATCGTTAACGCTTCCGCTCCTTCCCCCAACTCCGCGACTCGCGGGAGTGGTAACGATGATTCAGGCCCTGGTCTACCGGGGCCTGTTTTATTGGTAGACACCTTTCTTCCCGGACCACTCGCACTCATGTCTAGCCTCGAAGCTGGACGAACTGCTTGTAGGCCGCGTCCCAGGAGCGAGTATCCTTCGGCTCGTAAACGACCACCTCGAACGAACGGCGAATCAGGGATCGAGCCGCCCGGAGATCTGGAAGCACACCGGTCGCTACCGCCTGAACCACAATGTTACCGGCGGCCGTCGCTTCCACCGGCCCGGCCACCACGGTCAAGCCTGTGGCGTCCGCGGCCCATTGGCACAGCAGACGGTTCTGCGTCCCACCACCCACGATGTGCAGGATCTCAGCCTTTCTGCCCGTGCAGGTCTCGATTCGCTCCAGGGTCTGACGATAGACCAACGCCAAACTTTCCAGGCAGGCCCGGACGATCGCGCCGGGTTGCGTCAGTTCCGACTGCTGCGTTTTACGTAGATAGGCCTGAATGCGAGACGGCATATCACCAGGCGCCAAAAACGAGGGGTCGTCCGGATCCACAATCGCGGCAAATGGTTTGGCTGCCGCGGCCAGATCGGTCAGTTGGGCATAGCTGTAGGTC
>BTUC01000649.1:0-2693 GCA_045863575.1 Phycisphaerae bacterium | reverse complement strand
CCACTTGGCCTGGATCTTCTCGGCATAGCGCTCATACTCCTTCAGATCGTTTACGGGGCCGGGTCTGAAGGACCGCCTGACTGACTCGATTCGGTCCCACTCCTGCCTGAATTCCTGCTCTTGCATTTCAGAAGCAGGACGGCTCGCACCGAAGGCGATTGCCAGAGAGGACAGGACGCCTATGAGAACGAAACGATACATGGTGGTTTTTCTCGCCGACATCTGATATCCGCCTTTCCGTTTCCTATCCTTGCGCGAGTGTTTGGGCTTCGGCCGCTGCACGCGCGTGGAGAAAAGGGGGCCGGGAGTCGAACTTCTGTCGATCCCGTGTCATCTTCGGTCCTCCTCGGCCGCCCGACGGGGCGCACAGCGCGGATGGACTGGCGCATGGCTCCGGTTTGCTGTGCCATCAGGGCCGATCCTCGTAGATGCTATCGCGCGTCAGGGCTTTGGCCGGCAGGTTTGCGCTCACAGCGCGGGCGGCAATACGATCGAGGGCTGCGAGTCTTGCCTCAGTGTCGTTTGGAAGGCCCGGGGGCACCTCAACTTGAACATTCAACATCTGATTCACCGGGAGATCGACCGGCTCCTCGGAAATGAGCACCCGACCATCGAAATGAGCACGCAGTTGCACAGTCATGCTTTCATTTTACTCAGAGTCCACCAGCTCGTCTAATTCGCACGCGTCGGCGATGCCGTTCTGGTCAGCATCGCATGCATCATTGCATCTCGCGACGTAGATCCGCTGCGAACTGCTGGGCTCTTTCAGGTCCTCGGGGGAAAACGTCCGGGCCGAACCTGGCTTCCAGGGTGTCGGCGCCGGCCACAAGGCTGCTCAGCGCGGCATCGACCGCTTTTCGCTGCTCCGGTGTCCAGCCTCTGCGCAGTGCGATCTGCCGTAGAAAGAAGGCGTGGGTCAGGTCCCGCCAGAGGCCGAACCAGATGACCTGAAATTCAAAGGCGCTCTCCAGGGCTTCGAAGTCTGCCGGCTGGAAGAGCTGGCGTGCTGATCGGATCTGCCGAAGGGACTGCTGCGTCAGGGCGATGGCCGTCTCCTTCTCTGCCAACATCTCCTCCACGAATTGCGCATCCGGGGATTGGATGCGCTTCCAGACCGGCAGATGCGCCGGATCCCACTTTCCGAGGGCCTCGCCGAAGGCGTCGCGGATGAAGTACTCATCCAGCTCGGCCAAGGCCGGCAGGCCGCTCTTGTTGGTGGTGTCCAGCCAATAGCCGAAAACATGCTGGGCCGCAAAAACGGCGGGCTGCGTGCGGGCCAGACATTCGGCCGCCACGCCCGCGGCCCGCTCGCCGAAGCGCTGCGTGCACCATGCGAGCAGGATGGAATGCGGATCACGATCCGGATCTGCTGCCAGCGCCGCCCCGGCGTAGATATTGGCCTCGTTGAACGTTCCCAATGCACGGCGTCCGTACCAGGCGACATAACCGGCCAGGCCGGCGATGTTGGGGCTGAGGCCACGGGCCTGCCGCAGACGGCGGGCCATGAACTCAATCTGCACGAAGGGGTGGGCGCCCTGGCCCCAGTTCTCGCCGGCGTAGTCGAAAGCCAGGATCTCGGGGTGCGGACCGACCCGGCCGATGGACGGGTTCAACACCTCGTATAAGCCCCAGTCGTTCGGACAGCAATACTGCACTACCGCGAGATCCGGATGCGACGGGAAGCGCCGCAAGGCCTCGGCGATTGCCTGCAAACGCGCGGGATGGTGGATGAAGGTGGTCACCAGCAATTTGCGGCGCTCCGCCCGGCAGGCTTCCCACACCGTATCGATCAGCCGGTGTGCCCGGCTGGCCATCGAGCGTTCCTCGCCCGGCATGTCGAAGACTTCGAGCTGACCCTCGCACAGATAGAGCATGAAGCCGTTCAGGTCGGGGAGTGCCTGGAACACCTCCTGCAGGCGAGATTGAATGAGCCGCCAGATCTGCTCATCTTCATACGACACGCGTAGCGCGGAGTCGGGCAGGTCGATTTCAGGGCACATGACGTACGTCTGGATGCCTCTTCTGGCCGCTTGGTCGAGAATGGCGCGATACTGTTCTTGCCGCAGCTCGACCTGCTGCCGGTCAGCACCGGTGCGTCGGTGGTCCGCCGAGAAATCGTACACGGCCAGGCCGTCGATGATCGTGTTCCATCCCACGCCCGAGCCGTCATGTTCGATGATGACCGTGTTGACGCCGAATTCCCGTGCTGCTTTCAGATCCTCGAGGGCGGTTGAGGTCTTGGTCCACCAGGCCCGAACAGGCAGCGTTCGCGAGTGGACAGGCCCGCCAGCACAGTCGCGGATGGTGGTGCATCCAGACACCCACAGCAGTGCGATGACCGGAGCATGGGTGATGACTGCCCAACCGATGATGGACTGACGGCCGATCACGCACCAGCCTCCAGAACCTGCCGCGTCACCGCACGAATGTCGCTTCCAGTCACACAGCTTCGCAGGGAAAGCCGTGGGTTTCGTGCCGCCGGTGCCCTCACCGGCGGAACGGCGGAGACAAACCGCCGGTGAGGGCACCGGCGGCACCCAAGGCGGCCCTTCCGACGACCGCTAGCGCCCCTTCCCGTTCGTCAGTTCCGTAGCGGCCGGCCTCCGTGCCCGGCGGGAACCCCGCCGAAACGCCCGCCCCGGGGCCCGGCCGGACAGAAGCCGGAGGCGCCCCACCGCAACCGCCCCAGCGCG
>BTUC01000648.1:0-2716 GCA_045863575.1 Phycisphaerae bacterium | reverse complement strand
GTGTGCGTCACCGTCAGCCAGCGCATGAACTCGGACAACTCCCCGTCGCGCCGCGCCTACAACACCCCAGGTGCCAGTGATGGGGCATCAGGCAATAGCAGAGAACACGCATGGGCAGCCGCCCACAGGCATCCTCCAGCACGCGCTCGAACGCCGCATAGTCCGCCTCGTCATCGAACAGACGCGTACGCCAATAACCCAACTGAGCCGAGTCAACATTCGTTTCCTGGCACCTTTTCCGGCCCCAAGCTATTGCGTAAATCTGAAAGATGGGTTTGGGCGAGATCCGCCAATTCCTTCACGCTTTTAATCTCTATCGGATGCGCTCCAGCATCCGCGTGCAACTCTTCCAAGCGCTCGTCGGCCGCGGCGAGCATTCGCTCAGTCAACTGGAATTGCAGATCACGGATCTCGCATAGGTTGATACCCAAGCATCGCACCTCCTCGGCCTCCGACAGTATACGGATAAGCTCGGCTTCATCCTTCTGACACTTCCGGATGGCCCTTGTTATCATGTCATCGAAGCCAATCGAGTTTGAAGACCACACTCTACTGTCCGTGAAGAATATGTCGCCCGCCATAAGTCACCATCCGGTCAACACAATGCTACCCCGTTGGAGCGAAGGAAGCGAGTATACCGTGTCCAGAATCTCGTAGATCTGTGCCTCCGTTGCACCGGTCAAATCAATCACGGTGAAATCATGGCTTGTGGCATGACGTTCGATCTGATGGAGGAAGCTCCCGGGTCACCACTGCGGATAGTAGGCCTGGGAAAACACGGGCGCCATCTTGCATTCTCAATAGCGCAACCTCTCTTCCCGTACGCGCCGTCAGTTGGGACATGATGTTCCGGATACCCTGGGTTCCGGCCGCAATGTTCACGTCCAGTCCGGCTTCAAGCAGCTCAACCGGATAACCTCCAATCGAGCGGATGTCGCTTGGGACCTGTGCTTGACCCGCCCGCGTACCAACCAGCGGCGACTCGCCGATGGTCCCATGGTGAACCAGTCCACGCAGGGTCGGGCGTACGACCGGGGCGATCCGGCCGAGCGTGACACGAGCAGGAGCCGTGCCCCGGGCCGTGCCCATAGTGGCCAGGATGACCAGGCTCTGGCCGCCGACATTCTGCGAGAAGCTGTCTGCGTCCCCGGTCTCAATGTTTTCAGGTTCAGGAACACAGCTGTCAGCGAGGCGGACGCTCGTCGATACCAGCGTTTACATATTCCGTCGGGGCAGATCCGAAGCCCTGCCAGAACACCCACAGCCTGTCGCATTGCGGACAACGCAAAACCTGTATGCCCTTCTGCCACTGTGCTGTGTGGGTCACGATGTCCTCAAGAATATCGACGTCCTCGTCGGCGACAAGGTGGTACGAGGCATCTGCAGGGATCTTCGTATAATCAATCCTCTTACTGCATTTGCACAGATAACTCGGCATGGCGCCGCCCTCTCGAGATCAATAGCGTTCTATCACATGCACTTCGCTTATGTTCAGAGGCACGCCTTGCTTGGCAGCAGCACGTTCAAGACGATACATGATGTCCCCAAGTTCCGCCGGTGTAACCTTCGTGGATCGTAGGTCCAGAATAACTGATCCACCAGTTGGCAACTGCGAGTTCTTGTCCAGGATTGCACCGATGATCCGGGCCGGACTCCCAGTCACGGGCGCATAAATGTCGGCCGGAACTCCATTCAGTAGTGCATCTGAGGTGCCCCCGCCCGCCCTACTACCCACCGGCGTTCTCAGCACCACATCATAGCCGCGCCAAGTCATCACCTCTGCAGCATTGATCTCGGTCGCTGTGAACGGTTCAGTGCCACGTAGATCAAATGTCAACGAGCCGATTCGCGGATGTGCAGCCGGCTGACCGCTCGTAGCCGACTCCGGCGGAGCGAGCCTGGCCTCCGCCATGGCCTGCAATTCTGCAATCCTTGCCGGGTTGGCGGCGATGGGGGCACGGTGGGGAATCGCTAATACCGGGCCTTCGCCTTCTGCGGAAATGATGAACGCTTCCGGCGGCTTGGGAAGAGCGGTAAACGAATTGAGCGGAGACAAGCGAGGCCAGGAATGCGGGCTTACTCCGACCAGCAGAGAATTCGCCAGCCACTGGCCCCCCAGTTGTCCCCACTCTTCACTCGTCAGCGGGATTACTGTCACCTGCTCGCCACTGGCCAGTTCCCAGACACCTTGAGCCGCTCGCTGGCTGAAGGTGAGTGTGGCCCCACCCGAAGCGAGGCCACTCAACAGCCCAGCCCCCGTGGAGAGCGCTCCGAGCACATTGCGCGCAATCAAAGCGCTTCTGGCCGCCGTCCCAACTCCACGGCTCAGGGCTCCACCCAGCGGGAACGTCAAAACGGTCATTACGGAGACGACGTTTTCCTTCTGGGCTCGATCTTTGTAAGCAGCAATGTGAGCAGGCGTGGTATCTGGCCCGGGGGCAACAGCCACATCGACTATGGCTAGCACGATGACCACTGCCACCACGGCCGGTACTACTTCGCCGCTGGGATCGACGTTCGTTAAGGCATTTCCCTTGAATGCCTCGTACAGATTCACGCCATCCACGTATCCGATCGCATCCCGCTGCAGCCACCGGCCGTGCTGAGGGTCGTAGTACCGGGCGCGGTTGTATTGCAGGACCAGGTCTTCGCCGGTGGTGGCATCGTGCAGGACATCCACGGGACGGCCATGCAGGGCGAATTCGCCATTGGTCAC
>BTUC01000647.1:0-2731 GCA_045863575.1 Phycisphaerae bacterium | reverse complement strand
CAGATCAGGAGGGGATCGACTACACCGTCCAAGCTACCAACCTGACCACGGCGAACGGAACGAAGCTGCTTGACCCGACGCGGAGCACGGCAACTTTTCATGGCATCACGCCGAACACGCCATTGAGTGTTTCGGGCGCCGCCGCAACCGGTGCTGCGAGTGTCCTGGTCTCGTTTAACAAGCCGCTGGCGGACGATGCGGCCGATGCGAGTCACTTCGTCATCACGCCGGAGCCGCCGTTCTTCGGCGCCCCCGTCCTGGCAGTTAGCGGCGCGGAGATGGCCCGCTACAACACGCAGGTCAAGCTGACCACCATGCCCATGAACGCCGGCTGGTCCTACAAAGTAACGGTGGTAGGTAACGTTCGGGACCGCGAACGGCTCAATGTGATCGGTACTCCGAACTCGGCCACCTTCCTTTACGTTGGCTCGCCGTGCGTGCTCAGCGCGGTCTCGCTGAACTCCAAGCACGTCCTGGTGACTTATGACACGGCCATGGATGTGACCGGACCAACAGCCGCAATCAATGCGGTCAACTACAGCATTGCCAATCCCGACCTGAGGGTTGACACTGCTTCTCCTGTGGATGGCTATCAGAACCGGGTGTTCCTGTTGGAGACCGCCGATCAGGAAGACATCGAGTATGTGCTTCGGGTCAGCAACGCGACTGCCGGCGGCGGCAGGAAAGTGGTGGATCCAGCATGCAGCACGGCCACATTCAACGGTACGGCTCCGAGTACGCCGCTTACCGTAACGGGAGCTTCCGCCGCGGGGAGCACCGCCGTGCTGGTCTCCTTCAGTCGACCCTTGGCGGACGACGCGGCCGAACCGACGCATTTCATGGTTGCATCCACCTGGCCGGATGCGGCAGCACCGGACCTGGTGATTACTGCGGCCGACATGAGCCCGAACAAGACGCAGGTCCGACTGACGACCAGTCCCATGATTGCAGGCTGGCAGTATCTGGTGACGGTCACCGGCGTCCACGACAATGAGGCGCGCAGTCTGATCCAGCCGCCCAACACCGCCCCATTCACGTTCATTGCGGCGCCCGGTCTCATCAGCGCCACCGCCTCGAGCAATACAGAAGTCCTGCTGGTCTACAACGCCGCGATGGACGATTCGGCCAGAAATCCCTTGAATTATTCGGTACTCAGCCCTGATCTTGATCTCTCCAACGGTGAGTTTGTGGCCCACACGTGGAACACAATGGTCAGGCTCACGACCTCACCCCAGGAGAACGTCGACTATACGCTTCAGGCCTCCGGCCCGATCACCGGCGGTGGCGGCATTCCACTCGATCCAGGCCAGAGCAATGCGGTCTTCAGCGGCCTCGGCTCGGAAGAGGAGCTGCAGATTACGAACACCGTCGCCACCGGTGCAACCACCGTGCTGGTCTCCTTTAACAGGCCGCTGGCGGCCGACTCGGCCGAGCCGACTTATTTCAACATCAAGTCGATACCGCCGGCCGGTTATCAGCCTGCAGACCTGATCATTACCGGTGCGGATTTGAGCCGGAATGGCACGCAGGTCAAGCTGACCACGGTGCCCATGACCGCCGGCTGGTTGTACCGACTGACGGTTGTGGGTGTGCGCGACCGCGACCGGCGCGTGCAGATGACCCCCGCTCAGACCTATGACTTCAGCTTCGTTACTTCGCCCGGCGTGTTGAGCGCGATCGCGCTGGACTCGACACACCTCCTGGTCACCTTCGACGCGGCCATGGATAACAACGCCCTGAATGCTCTCAACTATACGATCTCTGATCCGGATCTCAGCGTCAGCAGTGCCGAGTTTGTTCCCCATTCACAGAACACGGCGGTCAAACTGCTGACCTCCGTACAGCAGAGCCTCAACTACATGCTCCTGGTGGCCAACGCCACTTCCGGCGGCGGCACCAGGCCGCTGGACCCCGCCCGGAGCACGGCCGTGTTCAACGGCCTTGCCCCGAACGAGCCCCTGGCGGTTACCGGTGCGGTGGCCACCAGCGCTACCACCGTGCTGGTCTCTTTCAACAAGCCGTTGGCGGACGACGCAGCCGATCCCATCAACTTTGAGATCCCCGAACTGGTAGTCACCTCGGCAGTCATGAGTCTATACAACACCCAGGTTCAACTGACCACGCTGCCCATGATTGCTGGCCAGGAATACACCGTCACGGTCTCGGAGGTGCGCGACCGGGAGCGAAGGCAGGTCATCAAGCCCCCCGGTAACCAGGCCACTTTCATGTACGAGGGCCCGCCCAACCAGGAGTTCCTTCCGCGGATGATCGGAGCGATATCAGAGAGCAACACCTCAGTCATCGTGAGCTATAACAAGCGGATGGGACCCAGTGCGAAGGTCCACACCAACTATTCCATCGTCCAGCTCAACGTCAATTCCGAGGCCGGCACTCTGAAGGTCACGGATGCCGAATTCGTCGATGGCAGTCAGACCTCGGTCCGGCTGACAACGCTGTCCCAAAGTGAGGTGACCTACCGGGTGACGGCCGTCAACGTCAAGGATGCTTCCGGCAACGGGCTGCATCATGAGGAGTTGCTGGTGGACCCCTCAGTGGCTACGTTCGCCGGCACGCCGCCAGCGGTCCCGCCGGGAGGCAGTGCCCTTGATTTCGACGGAGACGGGATCAACGACAACATCGAGCTGCAGGGTTACGTCGTGACCATCGTCGGCAGCGACGGCGAAGCCTACCAGATCCAGGTCACCAGCGACCCCTCCCTCAGGGATACCGA
>BTUC01000646.1:0-2758 GCA_045863575.1 Phycisphaerae bacterium | reverse complement strand
GGGAATCACCGCGAATCCGACCATGGCCACGGCGAAGGCCATGGCCGGCGCCAGGATGAACAGCGGCTTGTCCACGTTGCCGGAGATGATGTCTTCCTTGAGCAGGAACTTGACGCCGTCGGCCAGCGGCTGAAGCAGGCCAAACGGCCCGGCGCGGTTGGGCCCGATGCGGTCTTGAATCCAGGCGGCGATCTTGCGCTCGAGGAGAATGCAGTACGCCACCGTGGTCATGATGAGGCCCAGCAGGACCGCCATCAGGACGACACTGAAACCGAACTGGCTGGTGAGGAACTCAACCATCGTTTGCTGCAACTCGACAAGGATGAATGCTCAGTTCTCCGGTCAATGCTGATACAACGGGACGGGCGGCGGCAGGTGGAGCTCTTTGAACTCGGGCATCGTCGCCGCCATCATCTCGCGCACGCGCTGGCCGGTGTACAATCCGCCGTGGCCGGCGATGGCATACAGGTACTGGCCGTCATGCAGGGCACCCTCCGGCGGGTCGATCGCCCGCTGGAAAGGCTGAATCTTCCCGGCATGATTCACGAACGTGCCTTCGCGCTCCACCCACGCGCAGAACGGCAGGACGATCTCGGCAGCCTCCGTCAAGGGACCGGGAAAAATGTCCTGCACGATCAGCAACTCCGCGGTTGGAGCGGCCTTGACCAGAGGCTCGGTCGCCCAACCTGCCTGCGGATAGCCACCCACTACCCAGAACGCCTTGAACTCACCCTGCGCCACGCGCTTCCACAGATCCTCACGCGTGGCCACGGAGCCGCCCATCGCCTGAAGGATCGTTTCGATCCCGCGGCGGTTGGGATGCTTCTCCGGCCGGATGACGAATTTCACATCACCATCCGTGGCGCCCGCGGGGAAGCGCTCCTCCTCGCCGACAACGTGGACGTCGCCCAGGCTCAGCGTTGCCCCGGGCGCGATCCGCCGGACGAAGTCCGCCAAGAGCCAGGCTTCCTCGCAGCACATCTCCGGCGAAAGCTGGACGGCCACCGATGCCGGGCCATGCTTCTCGACGATCTGCGACAGGCGATGGCGGATGATGCCCGGGATCGGCTCCCACGCCGGCGTCTCCGTGGCCGTGCCCCGCCGTAGAAGGGGAAGGCTGATGCGGTTCTCGTCGTGGACGAACTTCCAGCCGAACCGCCCCTCGTCGCAGATCCACCAGCCGTTGACGCCCGGGTTATACCGGGGCTTGAGCCGATGAATGACATTCTTGCTCTGGTCCACGCGAATCGCGCAGCCCGTGCTGCATTGCCGGCAGATCGAATCCTGGCTGGAGAGAAACCAGACGCGCTGCCGGAACAGGAAGTCCTTGTCCAGCAGCGCTCCCACCGGACAGAGGTCCACGACATTGCCCTGTAGCTTGTTAGCCAGCGGCGTGCCGGGGAAGACGTCGATCTCGGAGCGGTTGCCGCGGTTCACGATGCTCAGCTCGCCGGTTCCGGCCACCTCCAGCGTGAAGCGCACGCAGCGGGAGCAGAGCACGCACCGGTCCTGATAGAGCAGCGTGTTCGGCCCGATGTCCTTCTTGGGATTCTTGACCTTGGCGTCCACGGCCCGGGAATACGCATTGCCATAGCCGCGGCTGTAATCCTGTAGGTAACACTCGCCGGCCTTGTCGCACACGGGGCAGTCGAGCGGGTGATTGACCAGGTAGTACTCCATCACCTTTTCGCGGTTGTTCACCACGGCCGGCGAGTTGAAGCGGACCTCCATCCCCTCCTTGACCGGGGTCTGGCAGCTCGGTACGAGCTTGGGCGCCCAGGTCATCTCCTTGGTCTTGGGGTCCGGCATCTTCATTTCCATGAGGCACAACCGGCAGGAAGCCACGATGGAAAGATCGGGATGATAACAGTAATGCGGGACGTCCAGGCCCGCCTCCAGCGCAGCCTGGAGGACAGGGATCTTCTCCCGGCAATGCACTTCGTTTCCGTCTATGAAAATCTTCGGCATGGTGCTCCGCTTCATCGATGCCTGAACCGCACCGCTCCCATGAGCGGCGGGCAATCGGAAAACTCAAATCTTCGGCAATTCCGCTCCGTACCGGCTCTTGACCGGGTGTACACCCAGCACCGGCAGCCCGTAGGCGGACGGCGTCAGCCGCTTGATCACCTGCACTTCGTAACCCGACTCCTGGCGGCGAATGTGTTCCTCGAACTCGCCGCGGTACTTCTGTACGATTGTACGGATCGGGTAAACGGCGCCATCCGGCAAACCGCAGATGCTCATCCCCGGCATCATGCCCATGTTGTACGTCAGGTCCACCAGAAGATCGAGGTCGGAGATCCGGCCCGCTCCGGCCGCAATGCGCGCCGCAACCTTATGCATCCAGCCGGTGCCCTCCCGGCACTGCGTGCACTGACCGCACGACTCCATGGCATAGAAGCGGCAGGTGCTGACCAGCACCTGGCGGATATCGGCGTCCTCGTTGATGACGATGGCCCCGGCCGTGCCCAGGCCCAGCAGGCCGTATTTCTTCGGGTCATCAAAGTCGAGTCGGCAATCCAGTTCGTCGGCCGTGAGGATGCCCATGGACAACCCACCGGGGATCACGCCCTTCACCTTCTTGTTGTCTTTCATGCCCCGGGCGAAATCGTCGCCATAGACCAGCTCCCGCACGGTCAGACCGAGGGGAGCTTCAAACACCCCCGGACGGTTCACCGGGCCGGAGACCTGATACAGCTTCGGACCCGTGTTCCCCGGTGTGCCGATGGAGGCGAACCACTCGGCGCCGCGTTCGATG
>BTUC01000645.1:0-2786 GCA_045863575.1 Phycisphaerae bacterium | reverse complement strand
CAGCAACATTTGAAAAGCCACCGCGCGCGGGAATACGCTACCTCAGAGCCTTCAACTTTCCGTTGGGCATGAAGAAAGGAGAAAGTGAAATGAAGGATCTGGGCATCCGTCTGTTCAAGATTGCGGTGGCGGTGTCAGCCACGATCGCCATTCTGGGTTCCGAATGCTTCATCGTGGGTGCTGACTGACGTCACCGAGGGCGTGGGCCCGCGCGGCGCAGGGATGCTCGACGGCCATTGACGCGGGAGAATCACCCACCGATCTGGAACATTGATCTTTTTTCAATGGAGACGCCCTCCTCGAGGCGGTGGCCCATCGGTTTGGCCTGTACCGCCTTGCGGAGGGCGTCCTCGATTTCATGGATGGCCGCGCCGCGCCTGAGCAGTGGTCCCACATCCAGCTCATCGTCGCGCAACAGGCAAAGGTGCAGCCGGCCGTCGGCAGTCAGGCGCATGCGGTTGCACGTGCCACAGTACGGCTCACTGACCGGGCTGATAAAGCCGACGATGCCGGACGCACCCGGGAGCTGGTAGTTCCGGGATTCCTCCCAGGGGCTGGACGGCGGTATGGGCGAGAGTGGTCCCAATGCTGCCTCGATGCGCTTCCTGGTCCGCTGCGTTGCGACGTACTTTTCACGAGCCACCGACGCGCAAGGTCCGTTCCCCAAGGGCATGAGTTCGATGAACCGCACATGCCAGTCGTGCTCCAGCGTCAGGGCGGCCAGTTCAACCACGTCCTCGTCGTTGTAGCCCCCGGTGACCACGCAGTTCAGCTTGATCGGAGTGAGTCCCGCCTCGATGGCCGCGTCAATGCCTGCCCGGATTCGATCGACCGAGCCAAAGCGCATCAACCGGACCAGGCGCTCCGGCTGAAGCGTGTCCAGATGGATGTTCACCCGTCGCAGCCCCGCTCGGCGCAGTGGACCGGCCAGGCGCGGCAGGAGAATCCCGTTGGTGGTCATGGAGAGGTCTTCGGCTTCCTCAATGGCGCTCAGCCGTTCGACCACTTCCACCAGGTCGGGCCGCAAGGTCGGCTCGCCGCCGGTCAGCCGGAACTTCCGGAAGCCGATGCCCGCCGCCGCCCGCGCGACCCGCGCAATCTGCTCCGCAGTGAGCAGGCTGTCGGGCTTCGCATAGCTCAACCCGTCCAGCGGCATGCAGTAGACACACCGCAGATTGCAGTGGTCGGTCAGCGAGATGCGCAGGTAATTAATGTTCCGGCCAAACTGATCCAGCACCATCATCCAGCCCACCCATGAAGCCCACCATTGTAGCAGGCCTCCCCCCGGGACCAGAAATCGGTTAAACTTCTCCTGCAACCGCGGAACGGGCCGGCGAGTGGTTCAATAGCATGGGCGCACGGATTGGCGTTCGGCATAGCGAATGAGGCGACATGGGCAAGAAAGCAGAGAAGGTCGGTCTTTGGCTGGTTGGCGCGTGCGGGGGAGTGGGGACGGCCATCGCATTGGGAATCGAGGCCATCCGCCGGGGTCGGGCTGAGCCACTTGGGCTGATCGGGCACCTGCCGGCTTTTGCCGGGCTTAAACTCGCGCCGTTGGATCGCTGGATCCTCGGAGGCCACGAGATCCGCAAGACGCGGTTCGAGGCGTCGGCGCGCGAGATGTGGCGCCAGTCGAACGTGTTCGGCCTGGAACTGATCGAGGCCTGCCGGCCGTGGTTGCGACAGTGTGATCGCGAAATCCGTGACGGCGTGCTCGCCCACTGCGGCCCCGCGGTGACACGCATGGCGGACCGAGCCCGCGGACTCAAAGGTACGCCGGCCGCTCTGGTGGACGTACTTGCGGACGATATCAGCGCATTCGCCCGTCGCCACCGGCTGGATCACGTCGTCGTCCTGAACGTGGCCTCCACCGAGCCGCCGTTTCCCCTGAGGCCGGTGCATCAGGACGCGAAAAAACTCTCTGCGGCGCTGGTCCGCAAAGGTCCCTGTCCATTGCCGGCCAGCTCCCTTTACGCTCTTGCGGCTATAGAAGCGGGGGCCAGCTACATCAACTTCACGCCTTCGCGCGGCATCGACGTTCCGGCTCTGCGACACTGCGCAGATGCGGCCGGCATCGCCTATATGGGCAGCGACGGCAAGACCGGCGAGACGATGATGAAGTCCGTGCTCGCGCCCATGTTCGCCGCTCGAAACCTTCGGGTGATGAGCTGGGTCGGTCATAACATCTTCGGCAACCGCGACGGCGTGGTTCTGGATGATCCGCGCAACAAGGCTGCCAAGACCCGGTCGAAAGATCACCTGGTCGGCGACATTCTGGGCTACAAGCCCAAGACGCTGGTGTCTATCGAGTACATCGAATCACTCGATGACTGGAAGACGGCCTGGGACCACATTCACTTCCAGGGCTTTCTGGGTACCAAGATGGTCCTGCAGTTCATCTGGCAAGGCTGTGATTCGATGCTCGCGGCCCCGCTGGCCATCGAGATGGCCCGCTTCGCGGAGCGGGCGGCGCGCGCAGGCGAGTCCGGCGCCATGACCCACCTGGCTTGCCTGTTCAAAAGTCCCATGGATGTTCAGGAGCAGGGCTTCGGCCGTCAATACGAGATGCTCCTCGATTACGCCCGCACCGGCAAGAAAACCACCCGCACCAGGTAGCGGCCGGTCGTTGCGTAAATGCGAGTGCCGGAGCACCCTCAGCAAACCACCGTCTTCGACCCCGGCACCGTTCCTGCTACAATGGGCCACGGGTTTAAGTGGTTATCCCGGTAGAGCGTGTGCCACTGCTCTGTGAGCTTGCTGTTACCCACAAGTCGGCGGCGGCGTAT
>BTUC01000644.1:0-2804 GCA_045863575.1 Phycisphaerae bacterium | reverse complement strand
TCCGTGCCGGCCGTTTTGCCCCCGAAACGACCGGCACGGAGGCCGGCCGCTACAGTCCTCTCCGGGGGGCTGTTCGCGGGTCGCGCCGCCATGTTATACTGCTTGCCACCACGATCACGGAGGCTCGACGCATGAACCGACCAGATGCCGATCAGCGTGCTGCTCACTCTGATCACCTCACTCGCCGGGATTTCCTCCATGCCGGCTCGATCGCCGCCGCCGGCCTGGCCGTGGCACCGCAGGTGGTCAGGCAGGCTTCGGCGGGCGTACCCCGCGATGCTCAACGAAGCTGCATCTTCCTGTTTCTGGTTGGCGGTCCGAGCCACATCGACACCTTCGACCCGAAGCCCGATGCGCCGGCCGAGATCCGCGGGCCGTATCGCCCGATCCGGACGAACGTCCGGGGTATTCAGATCAGCGAACTTCTGCCCCGGACAGCGCGGCAGGCGGACAAGTACGCGATTGTTCGTTCGATGCAGCACACTGCGCCGGCCGTCCACGACACCGGTCACCAGATGCTGCAGACCGGTCATCTGTTCGGGAGCGGACTGGCCTATCCCCACGTCGGCTGCGTCTACGGTATGCTCAAGGGCTCGCGCTCCGGCCTGCCCGCGCACCTGCTGTTGCCGCGTCCGATCGGCCACACGGGCGGCCGCATGCCCCATGGTCAGGATGCCGGTTTCCTCGGCAGGGCTCACGATCCGTTCGTGCTGAACGCCGATCCGGCCGATCCTGATCTCGTGGTGCCGGGGCTTTCCGGCGTCTTTACCACCAGGCTCAACCCACAGAAGAAGGGCTACGAACGCCATGGTCCGATCGCGCGCACGATCGCTCACATTGATTCGGCCGGGCAAGCTGAAAATCACGGCCCCGAGAACTATCGGCAGGCGCGCCGGCTGATGGCGGCGCACCAGGCGCGCGATGCCTTTGACCTGTCCCGGGAGCCGCACGCGCTGCGCGATGCCTACGGCCGTAACCGTTTCGGCCAGAGCTGTCTGCTGGCCCGCCGGCTGATCGAGCGCGGCGTGCGCTTCGTCACGGTCAACATGTTTGAGACGGTCTTCAACGAGGTGACCTGGGACATCCACGGCTCAGCGCCGTTCGGTACGATCGAGTGTTACCGCGAGTCGGTCGGCCCGATGTTCGACCACGCCTACAGCATGCTGCTGGAGGACCTCCACGCCCGCGGGCTGCTTCAGGACACATTGGTCGTGGCCACCGGCGAATTCGGCCGTACGCCGCGGATCAACCCGGCCGGCGGCCGAGACCACTGGCCGCAGTGCTGGTCGATGCTGTTTGCCGGTGGCGGCGTAAAGGGCGGTCAGGTCATCGGCGCGTCCGACGCGCAAGGCGCCTTCCCCAAGGACCGCCCCACGCAACCGGCGGAGGCGGTAGCGAGTATCTATCACGGCCTGGGCATCGACCTCTCTACCAGGCTGGCGGGTCCGGACGGCCGGCAGTTCCCGCTGCTGGAAGAAGGCGTCCGATCGATTCACGAGTTGTTCTGACCCGGGATTCCAGCCGGCGGCATTGGCCTGCGGGCTCGTCGCGTGGGTGAGAAGTTAGCCGCGGGTGAGTCGGCTCATCGCGCATGAAACAGCTCATCGCCCATCATGGGCTTATCGCGCACGAGGAGCTTCATCGCGCACGAGGGCTTCATCGTGCACGAGGGCTTCATCGCGCAGGATTGAATTCCTGGTCGGGATGCCCCGAAGGGGCATGAGTCAATAGCCGTGGGTGTAAGCCCACGGTAGCGTGGAGACTTGCGCCGGCAGGAGCCCTGAAGGGGCGACAGATGGGCCGCCAACGCCGCTCACTCCGCCACAAATCATCCTGACGACCTTCCGTCTTTCGGTGCAATGTTCGAGGCTGTTCTTCCCCACAAAACCTCGGTATGCTGCTCTCTAGAATTGTCCCATATCAACAAAGGAGACACTCGCATGGCTCAATCCCTCGCCTGTTTGCATTACCATTTCATCTTCAGCACGAAGAACCGCGCCAATGCGATCGCCCCTGTTCTCCAGCAGCGACTGTACGACTACATGGGCGGCGTATTCAAGAATCTCAAAGGGCGATTGCTGGCGGCGGGCGGCACGCGCGACCACGTGCATCTGCTCGCGTCGCTAAGGCCGCGACTGGCCGTCTCCGACATCCTCCGCGACGTGAAGGCCAATTCGTCGAAGTGGGTTCACGAGACGTTTCCGGATTTCCGCTCGTTCGGATGGCAGGATAGCTTCGGAGCGTTCACGGTGAGCTACTCGGGTATCGAAGAAGTCCGGGAGTACATCAGCAACCAGGAGCGACACCATCAGAGCATGACCTTCCAGCAGGAGTTCCTGCTCTTCCTCGAGCGGCACGGGATCGAATATGACCCGGAGCACGTGTGGGGGTGATGATGATTTGGCGGAAGTCGGCCTAGCGAAAAAGCAGCAGTTCCGGCGTCGAGATCCCAGGGCCCCGCCTCGAGGTCCCCGGCCCCCATCTGTCGCCCTTACAGGGCTCCGGCAGGCGCGGGTCCTCACGGTACCGTGGGCTCACGCCCACGGCTATTGACTGATGCCCCTTCGGGGCACGGGCGCGCGATGCCCCTTCGGGGAATGGGCGACTTCGGGGCATTCACTAAGAGTGCTGCCCCTTTCGGGGCGTTTACCATGAGTGCCGCCCCTTCGGCGCATAGGCAGCACAAAGCGGTCCTCCTTCGGGGCATGGGCACCAAAGCGCGCTGCCCCTTCGGGGCATGGGGCGTCTGGCCCAGGTTGCGCAGTTCGTCGATTGAATCGGCCTTGGCAAGGGCGCCAGGGCCG
>BTUC01000643.1:0-2822 GCA_045863575.1 Phycisphaerae bacterium | reverse complement strand
TGAAGATCGACTGCCAGACGGCCGCACGCAGCCGCATGACCGGCTCGGAGGCTCCGATGATGTTCTCGAACGTGTGCTGAAACGCGCGGGTGAGTTGGAAGCAGCACGCGAACAGATGGGCCGGCTCCCAGCCGGTGGGCAGCCGGACGCCGGGTATCCTGAGGAAGTGTTCGAAGTCTCCCACGAAGTCGGGATAGAACTCCACCCGGTCCCGGTGACGGCCCTCCGGTCTGAAGACGACCGCGCGCATCTCGGGCAGCCGCTGGTGGTAGACGAAGAACAGGACCAGATCTTCGTAGAGGGACAGCTCTTGCTGGCCTGCTGGCTGGCCACTGGCCAATCGCTCTCGGAGAATCTCCGCCAGGCAACCGGCGCGTTGGACGAGACGCTCGATGTTTGCGTGCATACCGCCCGATTCGATGCGCAGATTCCAGAACGCGTCACGCTCGACAAAATCCGGGCCCAAGGCCTCCCGCTCGCAATCGATCCGCTCCGGCAGGAAGGCATTGCTGTACGCCAGGCGTGAGATCGCTGTGCTGAAGTGGTATTCCTCCAGCGTCATCAGGGCCATGACTTCGCTCCTGCGAAAGATGGACTTCGAGCGTCGGTGTAGCCAAAACAATTGTACATCTGATGTGCATGCCCTGTACATAGCTTGTGCATAAGCGCTCCTGGCCGACTTCGCCATCGAAACACAAATATTGGAATACGCATAACTTATGAATTCTCTTGGTGCGGCACGCCACAGGCTATGAAGTTCGCCACAGGGGGTGTCCTCTGACAGGAGAAACAAGCCATGACCGCATTTCTGAAACGATCGGATGGGGGCTGGGTGCTGGCCGCCGCGGCCGTCGCGGGCGCCGTCCTGGTGGCGCTCTGGGGGCCGCAACGGGCCCAGGGGGCCGGTCTGCTGATTGCCGATGGGGGTTTGGGCGGCGTGCTGGAGATCGAAGAACACACCGTGCGCGTCACCATCAACAACGGCATCGCCGTGACCCACGTGGACCAGGTCTTCCGCAACACCGAGGACCGGCAGGTGGAGGCGCTGTACACCTTCCCCGTGCCGCGCTCGGCGTCGGTCTCGAACTTCAGCATGTGGATCAACGGCAAAGAGATGGTCGGCGAGGTGGTGGAGAAGAAGCGCGCCCGGGAGATCTACGAGAGTTATAAGCAGGTGCGCCGGGATCCCGGGCTTCTGGAGCAGACCGACTACCGCACGTTCGAGATGCGCATCTTCCCCATCGGTCCGAAGGCCCAGCAGCACGTTCAGATCACCTACTACCAGGAGCTGGACTTCGACCATGACTGGGCGACGTACGTCTACCCGCTGGCCCAGATGAGCCGGAAGGACGTGCGTTCCACCTCGGCGGGCAAGTTGTCGTTTGCGCTGGAGGCGCGCTCGGCCGTACCCATCACGGAGATGGAGAGTCCCAGCCACGCGAAGGACTTCGCGGTGGCTCGCCACGGCGATTCTTACGCCCAGGCCAGTCTGGAAGTAACCGGCGGCGATCTAAACCGAGACGTCGTGGTCGCTTACCACCTCTCGCGTCCGCATACCGGCATCGATCTCATCGCCTCCAAAGCGCCCGACGAGGACGGCTACTTCTACATGACCCTGACGGCGGGGGAGGAACTCGCCGGGCTCAGCAAGGGCATGGATTACGTCTTCATTCTGGATGTCTCCGGCAGCATGGCCGACGGCGGCAAGCTGCGGATCTCGCGCGAGTCGATTGTGGCGTTTATCAATGCCCTCTCGCCCGAGGATCGCTTCGAGGTCATCACGTTCAATGTCCAGCCGGCGCGACTCTTCGACGCCTTGACGGCCGTGAGCGATGAATCAAAAGCGCGAGCCGCGGAGTTTCTGGACACGCAGCAGGCTCGCGGCGGGACGGTGCTGCGGCCGGCCCTGACGCTGGCGTACCGCTATGCGGATCCGGACCGGCCGTTGAATGCTGTCGTGCTCAGCGACGGCATGACCGAGCAGTCGGAGCGGCGCGAGCTGCTGCAGCTTATCACCGAACGGCCGGGCAACACCCGCGTCTTCTGTGTGGGGGTGGGCAATGACGTCAACCGCCCGCTGCTGGAGCAGTTGGCATCCGACGCGGGTGGGCTGGCGGCGTTCATCTCGCAGGGCGACAACTTCGAGCGCCAGGCCCAGGCGTTCCGCCGCAAGCTGCTGCGCCCAGTGGCCACGAACCTCAAGATCGATTTTGAGGGCACTGCGGTGCGCGACGTCGAGCCGCTGGAGCTGCCGAACCTCTATCACGGCTCGCCGGTACGGCTGTACGGGCGCTACAAGGGCTCCGGGCCGGTGACGGTGAACGTTGAGGCTGATGTGGCGGGCATGCCACTCAAGAAGTCGGTGCAGATCGAGTTCCCGGCCGCCGACAACTCCAATCCCGAGATTGAGCGCATGTGGGCGTGGCATCGCATCGACCGGCTGATGCCGCAAGCGGGCGGTCCGGGCGACGTGGCCACCACGGAGATCATCCGGCTCGGCGAGGCCTACTCCATTGTCAGCGAGTACACGTCCTTCATCGTTCTGGAAAACGACGGCGAGTACAAGCGCTGGAAGATCGACCGCCGCAACGCGCTGCGCATCAGGAACGAGCGGGCCAGCCAGGAGCGGCTGCGCAAAGAGCTTGAGGAGATCAGGGCTAAGGCCCTCTCGCAACTGGGGCCGGCCGCGCCGGCATCGCAGGTCAAGCTCGCGGGTGCCTCGACCGACCCGTCCGCACCCGGGGCAGCAGGTGATCCCGGCGGGACTCAGATGGTGGATGCCACCAGAAGTCCGGCGGCCCGGCCGGGCTGGAATATCGACT
>BTUC01000642.1:0-2851 GCA_045863575.1 Phycisphaerae bacterium | reverse complement strand
TCATGTGCCACCTCGATAGGTGTTGCCGCCTCGGGCCACCGGGTGGCACCGCGGCGCCCGGGGCAGCAACTCGCGGCCGGCGTCCCGGCCACGCGTTCAGGTTACCGCCCGGCGGGCGGCTCTTCAACGGTCGGCATGCCGCTTGCTTCGGTGACCGCTTGGGCCAGTTCTCCAAGAATCCGGGCCTGGGCATCGGCCGGCAGCCGGGCCAGCGCGGCGGTCAATGCGGCCACCTGTTCCGAAACGGAAAGCCTGGCGGTTAGCGCTTCGTCGGATCGCTGTAAGTCGCTGGGGTTTCGCTCGTTCTGGTCTACCGGATCGGGTTTCAAAAACCCGTGCCCGTAAGGGCGTGTGGGTTCGAGTCCCACCTTCGGCATCCCCAAAAAAGAAAGCACCAAGCCGCCTTAGCGAGCTTGGTGCTTTCCGGAGGGGAAAGAAGCCGATATAGATCGTCCCCTCGAATGCACGGGATTATAGCCCCCTTCGCAGAAAGAGAAGACCTTCTTATCCACTTTCGGGAAACTGCCCCGTTGCCGGCCCGGTTCTTACCTGCTTCCCAACATCAGCCCTGCCCAGCCTGTTCTATTTTAACGCATGAGCTGGAAAATCGGCAGAATTTGGCTTGCTTTCCCCGGGGGTTCCCTGTTAACGTGGTTCCCCGGCCGGGACGTCACTTTTCGCACCCTACGCAGGAGGGTTGAGAAGCACCTGCTTAACGGCTGTGGAGCGTGACGCCCGGCCGGTCCTTTTCACTCCGCACCTGTCCCAGTCTCTTTCTCTTTGGTGGCTTGTTGCGCCGACCGCGGTCCTCAACGGGTGAATTCCGCATCACGCGATGTGGGACGGCCCGTACAGTGGGCGGTGGAGGCCTTTTGACTGTGGCTCTGCTTGAACCTGGCGGGGGGTGCGATCAAGAATCGCGCAAGAGTCAAAGGCAGGCGTTTCTCTCCCGTCAGGATGCGGGGATCCCCTCGAACGAAGAACGGGCACGGCAGTCGTCGGGAGTATCGCGCCGAGCGAGAACTGAGGCCCTCGTGTGCCGGCCGCGTGGAACGGCGAGCGGGGGAGATGTAAACCGTAGTTACGAAAGGAAGTCTCTCATGAGAACAAAAATGACGATGGGATCCGCCCTGTTGGCGGCCTTGACGTTGGCGCTGATGACTCAGCGCGGTCACGCTCAGGCTCAACTGGAGCCCGCTCCGCTGGGTGCTGATGAGGAAAGCGTAGAGGCCCGGCAGGACGCGGCCGAGGAGCGCGCCGAAGCCCGGCAGGACCGCGCCGAGGATCGTCGAGACGCGCTCGAAGAAAACCTGGATGAACGCCAGGACGCGGCGGAGGACTTCGCGGAAGATCGTCGCGAGTCCCGTGAACAACGAATGGAGAACCGCCGCGAGCTTCGTGAAGAGAGTGGCGAGCGCGGAGTACGTCAGGGCCGCATCGAGGGACGTGCTCAGGATCGCGGAGAGCCCGGTTATTTCGAGGGCGCCGATGAGCAGCCCATGGGCGCCGCCCAGCGCGATCAGGGACGCCGCGGCCGGCAGATGGGCCGCGACCGCGATCAGATGGGCCGCGACCGCGATCAGATGGGCCGCGACCGCGATCAGGCCAATCGGGACATGAGGAGCGATCGCCAAGGGAGGAACCTGGATGCGCAGTTTTTGAGTGACCTGCACCGCAGCAGCAGGTTCGAGGTCGAACTGGCTCAGATGGTGCTGGACCGTACCGACAGCGATCAGGTCCGGCAGTTTGCCCGGACCATGGTGGAGGATCACAACCGCGCCATCGACCGGGTGGAGCGGTTCATTGAAGACCACGACGTGAACGTCAATCTGCCGCGCCAGTTGAGTGAGTGGCAAGAGGCGAAGCTGGACCACTTGAGCGGCCTGGACCCGGACACACTGGGCCGCAAGTACATCTTCCACCAGGTGGCAGCCCACCATGCGGAAATCCTCGAGCATGAGTTCATCGCTTCTGAGACCAGCAATCAGGAGCTGCGGCGCCTGGCCTGTAACATGATCAGCACGCTGCAGACGCATCTGCGGCGGGCGGACCGGCTTGCGTCCAACTTCGTTGACGAGAGCGTGCTGAGAACCGCCGGCCTGGGCGGAATCTACGGCACGCCGGTCAGTCGTGACTTTTCGGACGAGGCCCGATTCTCGGATTCGGTGAGTGGCCCGTTCTATTCGGATTCCGTGATCTCTTCGGGATTGCCGATCGAGTCCCTTGAATCGACGGCCGACGGCGGCTACGTCATCCGACGGTAGTGCATTTTTCAGATGAACAAGGCCATCAGGCCAACCACGACCACCTCGAGGCTCGATCCGGCCTCGAGGTGGTTGTCTTGTGAGAGCCCCGCACGCATGTGTGCCTGGTCGCCGTTCGGCACATTGACAGCCCGCCCGCCCGGTCTACGATACCACGCTCGTGGTTCGACACTCGATGGAGTCATTCATGGCCAGGCGTACGCGGCAGGGAGAGTGGAGAGGATTGTGGATTTGGGGCAGCAGCGGCCTGGCTGATCAGCACCGCAATGAGTATATCCAGGCGCGCCGGACGGTCCGGCTTCCCTCGCCTCCGGTTCGGGCGCGGGTGCGGCTCTCCGCCGACAACCGATACCAGCTTTTCGTCAATGGTGCGTTTGTGTGCCGCGGACCGGCGCGCTGCGAGCCCCGCCATCAGTCTTACGACGAAGTGGATCTGGCCAGGCACCTGAAACGCGGCGTTAACTGCATCGCGGTGCTCGCTCACCATTATGGCGAGAGCACATTTCAATCGGTGGAGCGCGGCGGGTGGGGCTTCCTGCTAGACGGCGAGGTGCGCTGTCGCGACGGGCAGGTTGTGCCGGTACACA
>BTUC01000641.1:0-2860 GCA_045863575.1 Phycisphaerae bacterium | reverse complement strand
ACCCGGCCACTGCCAGCCATGCGGCATCACCGGCTGCAGCGCGCGTCAGCGGCGTGCCCGTGCTCGGTGAAATGAACAGGTTCGTGACCGGCAGGACGAGCGTCAGCACGACCAGAAGAGCCAGAACGGCTAACACTCTCCGCCTGGATCGACGCTGGGGCTGCTCAGGGGTCGCACCGGGTGGGGGCGTCTCAGGAACCTGGCTCATGGCCGTTACCTCCAGGGTCTCGGATGGTTCCACGCCCGGCCTGGCGGAGCCATCCGCCAGCGAGTCGCGCCGGAGTGGTTTGGGATGCGGTTGCTCACTCCTCCTCTGCCTGCTCAAAAGATTGCAGCGCGAGATAGTTGGGGCCGAATCGCTTGATGTTGTCCACCTGCTTGTCGAAGCCGTCGAAGTGCCCTTCCTCGTCCGCGACCAATGATTCAAAGATCTGCTTGGAGACGGCGTCGGCATTCGCGGCGCAGTCGATGGCGAACTGGTTGTACATCCCAGCGGCCTCGCGTTCCATTTCGGCGGCCCGGCTCAGGATTTCCTTGGGTTCGGTGACGCTCTGGACTTCGGCGGCAGCAACCATCCGGACGTCGCCCTTCAGGAAAAGGATCCGCTCGGCCAGCTTTTCAATGTGGCCCATCTCCATGATGGCCGTCTTCTTCAACAGCATGGCCAGAGGTGCGAAGCCCTGATCGTCAAGGTGGAAATGCCAGTACATGTACTGATGGACGGCATGGAGCTCGTCAGCCACGGCCTTGTTCAGGAGATCAATGCTCTTCTGAGGGTTCATGTGAATACTCCGCATACAGGGACAAGAGCGCCACCGGCTGCTCGGGTGCCAGAGATTAGTCAAACTAGACAACTCTGTCAAAATGAGGCGTGCTCCACCATTTGATAGAAGTGCCTTTTCCGACTCCGCCGGGGCGGCAAGTCCGATCAGTCTGATCGATCCAATCCGTCTGATCACCGCTGGATGCGCAAGCGCCCGGTTCGCGGACGACGCTGACGGCGAGGCAAGCCGTGGAAGGTCGACAGAAGCTCGCGCCCGTCTGTCGCCCCTGCAGGGCTCTCGCCGCTTCAAGCGCCACCCTCTCCAGGGCTCTTGCAGCTTGGCTCTTGACCAGCGCCCCTTCGGGGCGGAGGGCACGTGGCCGCCGACTTTGTGCGTAACAGCACTGCTGACACAGACACAGCAGTGGCACACATCCGTTTGGGGATGCAGGTGGGGTTAGGGCGTATCCGCCTCGGGCGCGGCCGACGTGGCCCGCAGGGCGCGGTTGACGGCGTTGACGTAGGCGAGCACGCTGGCTTCGATGACATCCGTCGAGCGGCCACGGCCACGGTAGCTCTTGCCGTTGGAGACGAGCTCGAGGTGCACCTCGCCCTGGGCGTCGCGACCACCGGTCAGGGCCCGCAGGTCGTACTCGCGGAGGATCGCGTCCACGCCGGTGATGCGCAGGATGCAGGTGAACGCCGCGTCCACCGGACCGTCGCCAGTGGCCGCATCGGTCACCTCCGAACCATCGTCCGTCCGCCGGAGCCGCACCGTGGCCGTCGGGATGACCCCACGGCCGGAAGTGGTCTGGAAGTTCACCAGCGTCCAGGTGCGGGTCTCGTCGGCCTCCTCGAGCAGGTGGGTGGCCAAGGCCTCGATGTCCTCGTCGAAGACCTCCTTCTTCCGGTCGGCGAGTTCCTTGAACTGCTCGAACACCACATCGATCTGCGAGTCCGTCAGTTCATAGCCAAGCTGCACCAGCCGGTCGCGCAGGGCGTGACGGCCGGAGTGCTTGCCCAGCACCAGCTTGGAGGAGGGGATGCCCACGTCCTCCGGGTTCATGATCTCGTAGGTGGAGCGATGGGCCAGCATGCCGTGCTGGTGGATGCCGGCTTCGTGGGCGAAGGCATTCTCGCCGACGATGGCCTTGTTGCGCTGCACGTGGATGCCCGTGAGCGAGCTGACCAGCCGGGAGATGGGATAGATCCGCTTCGTATTCACGCGGGTCTGGAACGGGAACACGTCCGACCGCGTCTTAATGGCCATGACGACCTCTTCGAGCGAGCAGTTGCCGGCCCGCTCGCCCAGGCCGTTGACCGTGCATTCAATCTGGCGGGCCCCCGCCTGGACCGCGGCCAGCGAATTGGCCACGGCCAGCCCGAGATCATTATGGCAATGCACGCTGATCACCGCCCGGCCAATGTTCTTGACGGTGGCAAACAGGTGCTGAATGACCCGGGTGAAATGATCGGGTGTGGAGTAGCCCACCGTGTCGGGTATGTTCACGGTGGTCGCGCCCGCCTCGATAACCGCCTCGACCACCTCGCTGAGGAAGGGTAGTTCCGTCCGCGAGGCGTCTTCGGGGGAGAATTCAACGTCCTGGACGAAGCTCTTCGCGAGCTTGACGCCCTCAACGCTGATTTTCAGGATTTCTTCCGTGGCCCGCTTGAGCTTGTACTGGCGATGGATGGCTGACGTCGCGCAGAACACGTGGATGCGCGGCTTGGCGGCGTCCTTCACCGCCTCGGCCGCGCGGGTGATATCCAGCTCGACGCAGCGGGCCAGGCCGGCCACGGAACAGTTCTTGATGATGCCGGCGATGGAGCGGACGGCCTCAAAGTCGTCCGGCGAGCTCACCGGGAAACCCGCCTCGATAATGTCCACGTTCAGCAGCTCGAGCTGACGCGCGATCTCCAGCTTTTCGGACGTGTTCAACGACGCACCCGGGGACTGCTCCCCGTCACGCAGGGTGGTGTCGAAGATCCGGATCATCGGGCGATCGGACGCCGCTGCGTCGTGGGCTGCCGAACTCATGGTTTAAGCTCTCCTATCTTCTGGCCGCCCGGCCATTTAACGCTTTTAGTGGTGGCTTC
>BTUC01000640.1:0-2883 GCA_045863575.1 Phycisphaerae bacterium | reverse complement strand
GTTGCCGTGTATTCGTGCGCTACATCCTCGTACAGCACGCCCCGGAAGCGCTCGGGCTGGCCGTACAGATTGTATAGATGACCCTGGAAATCATTGATCGCCTGGACGCCCTCGGCCGGCGAGCCGCCATCCAGCGCTCCGCTGAGCGTGAGCAGAGGGCGTGGTGCAATCAGCCCGACGACGCTCTCCATATCGACACCCTCCTTCAGTACGCCCGGGACATAGTAGTAGATCCCGTGCTCATGCACGGCGCCGTTGGCGATCAGGTTCTGATACCTCGTGAGACAGCAGACGGCCACCACCACCTTAATGCGGTCGTCCAGGGCCGCCGCCCACCAGGAGCGGGTTGAACCCATGCTCATGCCCATGGCCGCCACGCGCTGCGGGTCCACCTCAGGCCGGCTCGTCAGGTAATTCAGCGCCAGCAGATCGTCCCGCACCATCATGCCCCAGAGCGTGCGCCCCTCCCACAGAAAGGTCTTGAACAGAGACGTCTCCGTTTCGCGTCCTTCCTCCCGCTGCCCGGCCGGCCCTTGAAACCGCCGTTCGCCAAAGCAGTAGGCATCAATACAGAACACGACGTAGCCCCTGCGGGCCAACTCCGCTCCGGTGACCTGCCCGTGCGGCATCAGGTCGACACGGGTAATCACCTCTTCCTTGCCCTGTGCGTACCTGCCGCCATGATAGTGATGGTACAGCACCGCCGGGCACCGTCCCTCAGGCCGCTCGGGGATCAGCAGATAGCCATAGACCGTATCGCCGATCCCATTATCGTAAGTGAGCCGCTCGAGAATGTATCCGTCGTGGCTCTCGCGCGCGGCGACATCGGGCTGAGGTTCGAACAGGTCGGGCCACTCGCCCAGCAGCCGCCGCAGCCGCTCGCGCAGCTCAACGCGACCTGCCTCCCATTCGCCGACCGATGCAGGCCGGCGCGTCTGGAAAGCCGGGAATGCACCCTTCAGGACGTCTGACGCATGTTCGGACTCCATGTGTACCTCCGCGATCGACGGCGAACGTCTCGAAAGCATCTGCACCTGCGACGCCGGCCCTATAGCACGTCCCGCGACCAATCACAAGACGCCATGGGTCCCCGATGAATAAAGGGGGCTTGGGAAGCAGATCGGGCCGCGGCGACGCAACATCCGCGCCCGCGGCCCGGTACCGGTCTGAGCAACTGGGCTCTCCGATCGATGGTGGAACGAACGGGGCTCGGTCGTCAGCAGCCCTCCCCGAAATCCTTCTTGAACGCATCGGCCAGCTTGCGGCCCCAGTCATTGATCGGTGAGAGTTTGCCCATGAAGAACCGCAGCACCGGTGGCTCCTCGTAGAACTTCAGACCACCGACCAGGTCCCGATGTTTCATGAGCCACTGAAGCCGGTCCGCAATGTACTGGCAGTGCGACATGGTGTACACGCGCCGCGGGACGGCGAGCCGGCCCAGCTCCAGGTCGGCGGGAATCTCCTTGCGGGTGTCCATCTCCCGGTCGTTGGAAATCGTGCCGCGCTCCATGGCCCGCACGCCCGAGACGATGAACAGTGCGGCCACGAAAGCCCCGGCCGTGTATTGCAGAGAGTCCACGTGCGGGAGGAAACGCCGGGCGTCGATATGGCATGCGAGACCACCCGGGGGGGTCACGGCGGGAATCCCCTTCTCCACCAGCAACTCCACGAAGTACTGGATCAGGTCCGCCGAAGCGCTGGCCGCATCCAGCTCAACCATCTCGCGTACGCCGACCGCCATGGCCTCCACTTCCTTGCTGGACATGCCGCCGTAAGTCAGGAATCCCTCGTACACCGGCAGCCACGGCCTGATCAGCTCGTAGTGCTCCTTGCTGTTGGTGGCGATAAAGCCGCCGCATACGCACGTGCTTTTGCGCCCGGAGAGATACATCAGATCCGCCTGGGCCATGATCTCCTTGACGATCGCCGCAATGGTCCAATCTGCGTACGCCTTCTCGCGCATCTTGATGAAGTAAGCGTTCTCGGAAATCAGGCTGCCGTCTACGACCATGGGGATGCCGCTCTGCCGGGCGATCTGGCTGACCGCCTTCAGGTTCTCCAGGGAGAACGGTTGGCCTCCGATGAGATTGGTAGTGGCCTCCATGCGCACGAAGGCCACCTTCTTCGGACCGTATTCCTTGATCACGCCGCGCAGCTTGTTCAGATCGATGTTGCCCTTGAAGGGATCGCTGCTTTCCGTCTTGAGCGCCTCGTCGCCAAAGATCTCCAGCACCTTGCCGCCGGCCATCTCGAAATGAGCCCGGGTGGTGGTGAAGTGATAATTCATAGGGACGGCCATGCCCGGCTTCACGTAGCACTTGGCCAGCAGGTGCTCGGCGGCCCGACCCTGGTGAACCGGCAGGCAGTACTTGAGCCCGAGTATGTCCTGGACCGCTGCCTCCAGCTTGTAGAAGCTCTCACCGCCGGCATAAGCATCATCGGACACCATCATGGCCGCGAGCTGGTTGTCGCTCATCGCGTTGGTGCCGCTGTCGGTCAGCATGTCCAGAAAGATGTCGCGCGTCCGCAACAGGAAGGTGTTGTAGCCGGCCTCTTCAATGGCCCGGAGCCGCTCCTCCACCGGCGGCAGCGTGGTCCGCTGAATAATCCGCACCTTGTGCATCTCGACCGGAATAACCTTGCCCGAGGACAGCTTGAGATTCATGGATGACTCCGAAGGGTTTCCGCAGAATGCCTGCATCAAAAAGGCTCCACCCCTGCGGGTGAAGCCGCACCTGACTTGGGGACAGAATAGTCGTTTTTTCGTCCCCACTCAACGGGTGAGGACCGTAAATAGGGCGGCCACCTCCCACCCGGTTTGAAACCGGCGCGGCCCGGGGGCCCACGTGAAACGGCTCGCATGAGGCGCCTGATTAGTGCCGA
>BTUC01000639.1:0-2888 GCA_045863575.1 Phycisphaerae bacterium | reverse complement strand
TCCCCCCCTCGGGGGGTGGGGGCCCCGGCCGGCACTCCAGGCCGGCCGCTACAGACGCGGCGGTCGCCAACCGGAAGGAGTGCTAGAATCGACGGGCTGAGCAATGCAGCACAGGAGCTCTTCCCATGGCGTGCAGCACTCAAGGTGGCGGATGTAAACCGTGTGCCGGTACGTGGATCGCGCTGGCTTTTCTGGCGGTGGCCTTCGGGTACACCCTCTTCCGCTCAGGCGGGTCCGGGGCCGGACGGATGATCGAGCCCGCCGAACGGGAGGTGCTGGCTGGCCTGGCCGCTCCGGATCTGGACGGCAAATTATGGAAGCTCGACGACCACCGCGGCCGGGTCGTCCTGGTGAACTTCTGGGCCACGTGGTGCCCACCATGCCGAGCGGAACTGCCGGCGCTGTCGGCGGTCGCGAAGAAGTACGGATCTCAGGGTCTCGAGACGGTGGGCATATCGGTAGACGATGAGGCGGGTGAGCAACTGCGCAGCTTTATCACCGAACGCGGCATACCCTACCCGATCCTCATTGCCGAAGGTGTCTCTCTCCCGGTGGACGTGAGCGTGATCCCGATCACGCTGCTGGTGGATCGCGAAGGGCGTGTGGCCCGTCGTTACCAGGGTGAAGTGACGGAGCGGGAACTCAACCCCGCCATCGAGCATCTTCTGGCCGAGGCTCAACCCACGGCTGCTGCCGCCCAATAGTCCTTTATCACTCCGAAGAGCTCACGCACTGTAGCCGCCGGCCTGGAGTGCCGGCTGTTTCTGCCTGGCCTCCGACCGCGTGGAAGGGGTCCTCTCGATTATGACATGCTCAGCAGATAAACGGCCATGGCGATTCCCAGCGCCGCCAGCAGCCCTGCGACGACCGTGGCCAGGCAAACCTTGCCAGGCGGGAGGTATTTCCCGCGGTTCAGCCGCCGCAGTTGCCGCATGTACTGGCCGGCCGCCAGCAGGTTGACCAGAACACCCAACACCAATAGCCCGGTGCCAAAGCCGATGGAGAGCCCACCTTGGGTGGGGGGCGGCTGCTGGTGTGGGCCGGCAAGCTCGCGTAAGAACAACCCGAAGCGGGCCACGACGAACCCGAAGCCCATCATGGCCAGGCCCGTGCGGATCCACGCCAGGAGCGTGCGTTCGGCCGCAAAGTAAACACGCGGATCGGTGCACGCGCTGGTGTTGTCCTGTGCGGGTACTGGACGGGTGGGCTCTCCGCCGGTCGGATGCAGGTTCGCAGATGGACTCATAGGTCTCCTGTCAGATATAGCAGGCGTACGCGTCTGAGTGAAGCGCTGTCTCGCCGAATTCTCGCGCCGGCATCCACATCACCGTCCCAAAAGACCCTGACGTGGCGCCCATACCCGCTCGTCTGGACCCGGTCCCGCCTTGACCCATGGGTGAAGGCGCTTACCATCTCGCCCATGAAGAAGTACCCGCAATCCGCCTTATCGTGCCTGCTGGCTGGTCTGATTGTTGTCTTGCCCTCCGCCGTACGGGCGGATGAAACCGGCGTCGAAGCCGTTCCGCCGTATGGGCCGGTAGTGGATGAAAGCGCTGACCTGCTCAAGGTTCCGGCGGGCCTGTCCGGCCGTGACGGTTTCGTCGTCGCCAAGCAGCCGCCCAGGATCACCTTCAGCACGTTCACCGGCTTGCCCACGCTGAGGGACACGAAGAAAAAAGGCGGGCTCTGGTCCCTCTGGGGCGAGGGCGTGAGGGCAGCAAACGGCAAGTTCTACGTGGGGGTGGGCAACCACCGCGGGCGCGATGCCAACTGTTACCTCTACGAGTACGATCCGGCCACGCATGCCCATCGGCAAGTCGTGGACGTGGCCCGGTTGATCGGCCAGAAGGACGGTGAATGGGGGCAGGGCAAGCTCCACGGCCGGCTGGACGAGATGCCCGACGGGTGGATTTACTTCGCCACCTACTGGGGCGAACACCCGGACCGCCTGCCCCTGGACGAACAGCTCAAGATCGGCGGCCGGCTGGTGCGTTACAACACGCGCACGGGTGAGACGGAGGACCTGGGCGCGCCTTATCCAGGCGAGAGCTGGCCGATGCACGCCACGGATACCGCCCGCGGCATCTTCCACGCCATCGGGTTGTGGGGCGGTTATCTGGCTTACGACGTGTTCACTGGCAAAAAGATCTTCTGCGGGCAGTTGCCCGGCGACATCACCTGGGACGGCCGGGACACGCTCATCGACGAAAAGACCGGCTTTTGCTACGGAAGCGAGATGCACACGCGCCGGCTGGTCGGATTTGATCCTGCCCGGGCGGCTTTTTTTCACACCAAGGCGTCGGTGCCGCGACATCCCGTCGCCGGCAAGGAGTCCCGCCCGTGGATCCGCTCCTACACCCGGCGGCGCCTGCGGGATGGCTCGTTTATCTGCCAGACCTACGATGGGGTCATGTTCAAGTTCTTCCCGGATGAGGAGCGCACCGAGCTCATGGGCACGAACTGGGGCGATGGGTTGTACGCCACATCCATGGCCCTGAGCCCTGACGACCATTACCTGTACTACACCGTCGGCGCGCACGGCAGCACCTGGAACGCGGGCTCGCCGATCATTCAGTTGGACCTGCGGACGAACGCCAAAAAGGTGCTTGCGTTTCTGCACCCGTACTACCAGGAGAAGCATGGTTACGTCTTCGGGGGCTCGTACTCCGTTTGTGCGGATTCCAAAGCCACCGGTCTCCTGATCACGTGGAACGGCCGGTTCCGCAAGAGTGACGAGACTGGAGAATCCTTCGGACATCTGTCTTTCATGCATCTCGCGATACCCGCCGCCGAGCGGACGGATCCACCGGCCGGTCAGGCGCGGACGGTGGCGAAATGAAATCAAGCGGCCAGCATTCAGCGGTCAGCATTCAGCGATCAGCTTGCAG
>BTUC01000638.1:0-2934 GCA_045863575.1 Phycisphaerae bacterium | reverse complement strand
TTGTCCCGCGCGCGAGCGCCCTGCCGGCCCCGTGCTGCACCTGCACGGCAACGCCGGCAACATCAGTGGCCATTTCCAGCATGTCGCCTGGCTGCCCGCCGCCGGCTGGAACGTGCTCTGCTTTGATTACCGCGGCTACGGCCAATCGGAAGGCAAGGTCTCGCGGGCGGGCACGATCGCAGACGCGCATGCTGCGCTCGATCATCTGCTGTCGCGATCGGATGTAGACGCGGATCGGATCGTCGCTTTCGGCCAGTCGCTCGGCGGCGCCATCGGCATCGTGCTGACGGCCGATCGCCCGCAGATCCGGGGCCTGGCCGTCGATGGCGCGTTTGACAGCTACC
The DNA here is from genome assembly GCA_045863575.1 of Phycisphaerae bacterium. GTDB lineage: Bacteria > Planctomycetota > Phycisphaerae > UBA1845 > PWPN01 > JAAXZI01. The sequence continues at coordinate 2,590 of BTUC01000638.1, read as the reverse complement.
GGGGCATTGCCGCGTGGCACGTGCGGCGCAGTCCGCTGCTGTTCTGCGTCGGCTGGTGGGTGCCCGGCATGCTCATGAGCAAGGGGTATGATCCCATCGATTACGTGGGTCGCATCGCTCCCCGCCCGCTATTCATCATGCACGGAACAGACGACCGCGTGGTCGATCCAGCCATGGGCCGCCGGCTGTTCGAAGCGGCGCGCGAGCCGAAGGAGCTCTGGATGCCCGATGGCGCCGATCACTACAGCGCCATGCTGGAAAGGGCCGATCAGTCGCATCCGCGATTGCTGGCGTTCTTCCGGCGCTGCGTCAACTCGGAGGGGTGATTTCCACCCGCCCGCCGCGCACGGTTAACCGACCTTCCGCGAACAACCGAATGGCCTCGGGATAGGCCAGGGTCTCCTGTTCGAACACGCGGTCGGCCAGGATATCCGGAGTGTCGCCGGGCAGCACTGGCACTTTGCGCTGCAGGATGATCGGGCCGGCGTCGTACTCGTTGTTGGCGAAGTGCACGGTGCAGCCGCTCTCCGCATCACCGGCCGCCAGTACGGCTTCGTGGACGTGATGGCCGTAGAAACCCTTGCCGCCATACTTGGGCAGCAGTGCAGGGTGGATGTTCATCACTCTGTTTTCATACCGCGGCGGGATCTGCCAGGGGCACAGGTACCCGGCCAGGCAGACCAGATCGACACGAGCGGCATCAACGGCGGTGGTTATCCGTCTGCTGAACTCCTCAATGGACTGCCCCTTGCGCGGAATGACCTCGACGGGAAGACCCCCCTGGCGCGCCCGCTCTACGCCGGCGACATCGGCCCGCGAGCTGATGACCAGTGGGATATCAATCGGCAACTCGCCCGTTTTTGCCAGATCAATGAAGTTCTGCAGCGTCCGGCCGGAGCCGGAGATGAGCACGGCGATACGTATTCGGCGGTCAGGTGGGCTCATGAGGTCTCTCGGCGTCTCCCGCCCTGCAGGGGCGGTAGTCAATAGCCGGGGCGCGTAAGCCCCCGGTTAGCGGACCGCTTGATGGCGGGCGGGAAGCCCTGAAAGGGCGACAGAAACTCGTGCCCTTCTGTCGCCCCTACGGGGCTCTATGGTAATCGTGGACCTTCCCGGAACCCAGGGCTTACGCCCTGGGCTATTGACTGTCGCCCCTTCGGGGCGTTCCACTTTATCACTCTGTCGCTTTCACACTCTGTCGCTTTCACACTTTGTCACTCTCACACTTTCCGACTTTCACACTTTCACACTTTCACACTTTCTCACGTTCCCCGCAGACTCTCAGGACACCACATCGATCGAGAACTGCACGGCCACGCCTTCAATTTCACCGTTGTGGCCGGCACTGGCGAGGTCGCCGTCCATGGTCAGCTCGGTCGCCAGCGTTTCGCCGCGGATGTAGTCGCTGTATCTCGTAATCGCCTCGGCCACCGAGCCGGGGGCGCTGACCCGGATGCGGATGCGATCCTGGTAATCCAGTCGCCGCTCCTTGCGGGCCGTCTGCACGAGATGGACGAAGTCCCGGGCCAATCCCTCAGCTTTCAACTCGGGGGTGAGCTCGGCGCTGAGGACGACCACCACCTGCCGGCCCTGGGCGGCCGCCCAGCCTTCGCGGGCCTTGAGCGTCACCTGGACATCTTCCGGTGTAAGCTCCACTGTCTGGGCATCGAGGAGCAAAGATGCCTTGCCGGAGTCGTCAAGCTGCCGCCGCAGATCGGCCGCGTTGGCTTTCCCTAAAGCTGCTTTGATCTTGGGCGCCAGGGGCCCGAATTTCGGCCCGATCGCCTTGAAGTTCGGCCGCACCTCGTAGGTCACGTAGCGATCCGCGTCGGCCGCGAACTCCACGCTTTTCACGTTGAGCTCGTCGGCGATCAGGGCCAGGTGCCCCTCCAGCCACTCGCGATGCGATGCATCGGCCAGGACCAACTCGACGACCGAGAGCGGCTGGCGAACCTTGAGCCGGGCATCCATGCGTGCGGCCCGGCCCAGCGAAGCGATCTCGCGAACCAGGGCCATCTCCTCGATAAGCCGGCGGTCGATCTGGGAGGGATCGGCCTGGGGATAATCACGGAGGTGCACGCTCTCCTCGAGCTCCGGCATCTGGGCGCGCACGAGGTTCTGATAGAGCGTTTCGGCGAAGAACGGCACGAAGGGCGCGATTAACTCCGAGGTGATCGCCAGGCAGCGCCAAAGCGTGACGTAGGCGGCCGTCTTGTCGGCATCCGTGCCGGATTTCCAGAAGCGGTCACGCGAGCGGCGCACGTACCAGTTGGAGAGCGCGTCGACGAATTCGACCAGCCGCCGGCACGCCGGGTAGTTCTCGTAGCGATCCATGGCCGCACGAACGTCCACAATGGTCTGCTGCAGCTCGGCCGTGATCCAGCGGTCCAACTCGCTGGGCTGATAGGCGCCGGCGTCAGCCTCTGTCGGCGTCCACCCGTCGATGTTGGCGTAGATGGTGAAGAAGCTGTAGACGTTGTACAGCTTGATGAGGAACTCGCGCTGATCGGTGGCGATGGCGTCTTCGCTGAAGCGCGCCCCCGTCCAGGGGGCCTGGCTGGAGAGCATCGACCAGCGCATGGCGTCGGCG
>BTUC01000637.1:0-2939 GCA_045863575.1 Phycisphaerae bacterium | reverse complement strand
CACTCGGCCGGAGAACCCCCCCAGCCCCCCCTTTGTAAGGGGGGGAGAGCCTGCTTGACTCCCCCCTTTGTAAGGGGGGGAGAGCCGATCCGACTCCCTCCCCCTTCTCAAGGGGGGAGAGTTCGTTGAACTGGATGGCGACTGCCATTACGGTGGTGAGCCGTCCGCCCGATTCGCGGCGACGGATCTGTAGCGATAAGGAACGCCATGAGCTCGACTCAACCATCCAAGCTGTTCGACCTTTCAGGAAAAACGGCCGTCATCACGGGTGGCGGCGGTGTACTTTGCGGCGGAATTGCGAAACACCTGGCGGCCGCCGGCGTGCACGTGGCCATCATGGACCTCAAGCGCGAGGCTGCGGAGGACGTCGCCAAGGCCATCACTGCCGCCGGCGGGCAGGCCACCGCCGTCGGTGCGAATGTCCTGGAACGACAGAGCCTCGACCTGGCGCTGATCCGCTGCGAGCAGGTGCTGGGACCGATCGACATCCTGATTAACGGCGCCGGCGGCAATCACCCATCGGCCACGACCAGCGCGGATCTGAAATTCTTCGACATCCCCATCGACGCCTTCACCAAGGTCATGAACCTGAACCTTCAGGGCACCGTGCTGCCCTCGATGGTCTTTGGCAAGGCCATGGCCGATCGGGCCGAAGGCGTGATCCTGAACGTGGCCAGCATGAACGCGTTCCGCCCGCTCACGCGCATCCCGGCCTATTCAGCGGCCAAGGCGGCGGTGAAGAACTTCACCGAGTGGCTGGCCGTCCACATGGCCCAGGAGTATTCGCCGAAGATCCGCGTCAACGCCATCGCCCCCGGGTTCATGCTCACCGAGCAGAACCGGTTCCTGCTCACCGACAAGCAGACCGGCGAGCTGACGCCGCGCGGCAAGAGCATCATCGCCCACACGCCGATGAACCGCTTCGGCACGGACGAGGACATCCTGGGCGCGGTCAGCTTCCTGCTCTCACCGGCCGCTGCCTTCATCACCGGCGTCACTCTGCCGATCGACGGCGGCTTCGCGGCCTTCAGCGGCGTCTGAGCCCGGCCTAGGGAACTCGAAGAGCGGACAACGGATGACAAGGACACGCACAAGCCTGGGCTCCAGGACGCTGCGGCTTACGGCCGCTCAATGCCGTGCCGTCGATCGTTATGCGATCGACGTCCTGGGTATACCCGGCCTCGTGCTCATGGAGAACGCCGGCCGAAACGCGGCGGACCTCATCGAGAAGATCATCACCACAAGACCGGGCTCCCGCCGAGTTCACCGGCCCACAGTGTCCATTGTCTGCGGGAAGGGAAACAATGGTGGCGATGGCTTTGTCATCGCCCGTCACTTGTCTATGCGCGGCTTTGAGGTCGCGGTGGACCTTTTCGGGGACTCATCCGGCCTGAGCTCCGACGCGGCCGTCAATCACGCCATTGCGGCCAGGATGGGCATCCCGATCCATCGACTGGATGTCCCCAGGGCACTGACCTCCATCGCCCGCCGCTGGCGGCGCAGCGCGTCGGTCGTGGATGCCCTTCTGGGCACCGGATTCTCAGGGGAAGTCAGAGAGCCGCTGGCTAACGTCATTCGAAAGATCAACGCACTGGAAGGCCCCCGTATAGTGGCCGTGGACGTCCCCTCGGGCATCGATGCGGATACGGGCGAGCCCGGTGGCGTGGCCGTACGAGCTCACTGCACGATCACGTTTCTGGCAGCCAAAGCCGGCTTCGGCAGCCCCGCCGCCAAGGTGTACCTGGGACGAGTGAACGTCGCGGACATCGGCGCGCCCTTGGGCTGGATACTCGCGCAGCTCGATCAAACAGCCACCGACTGATCATCCCCGGTTGGACCTCTAATCCGCGGGGGGGCGCTGTTCGGACAGGGTCACCCACTCCTTGCGGCACAGATGCAGGCCGTACATGCAGAACTCGAACCGCTCACTCAGGCGGCGCAACACGCCGGCCGGCGGCTGGTCGTCCGCATCGGTCAGCTCCGAGGCGATGGCGTAGGAACGCTTTCCCTGCTGGAGATAGTCACCCAGGCGGTCGCCCGTTCCGACGCGCTGCAGCTTGCGGACGCCCTCCGGAAACAGGCCGGTCCAGAAGAGAGCGAAATCGCCGATATGCCGGTGGATGATGCGTTCGCGATCCAGCCGGCTGAGCGGCTCCTGAAACCGAGCCTCGGTCAGCATGGCGGCCAGGTCCTCGAGCCTCTGACCGGCCGCGTCGCGGAAGGGATAGAAATCGTCCATGTGCACAAACGTAGTCAGCAGATCCGTCAGGTAGTCCGCCAACTGCGGATCGCACATCCCCAGGTCCACGTAGAGTGCGTGATGCACGGTCCCCGAAAACAATCGACGAAGAGGGTGGTCGTTGGGCAACGACGCGGGCATGGCATCCTCCTGCGACCTTCTGACGGCTTGCTCCAGGCGTCCTGCTTGGCCGCGAGCCACACCCGCGCCCCGGGCACACCTGATCCTATTCAATGGTAGCGTGCACCAGGTGGATTTTCCGGGTCTGGATGGGAGGCAGGCGGGCTTGTGAATGCGTTCACAAGCTTTTCCTGCTGGAGCCGACGTCAAGCGCCATTGGCCGAATCGGGCCAGCGAGTCAGAGCTCGCGCAGGCAAACGGCCAGGGAACCCATGAAGTCACCTGGCCGTGTGGTTCGTGATTCAGATGAAGCTGTCGATCAGGGCGTGGCCGCCGAGGCCTCCCCGGCGGGTTGCGTGCCGGCCTCCGCGGGCCGCGAGTTCGCCGCCCGCCGCTGATTGATGCGTGCCTGGAGCCGGTCCATGCGTTCGCGATAGGAGGCGCGCTGGTCGGCTGTCGGGATATCCTCCAGTTGCTTCTTCAGCCGGTTGAACAGGCCGACGTTGATCGGTTGCTCCAGCCTGGCCCGACGCTCCTGGATCTGATCGGCCTCCCGCTTGCGAGCCTCCTTGTCGTCGGG
>BTUC01000636.1:0-3009 GCA_045863575.1 Phycisphaerae bacterium | reverse complement strand
GGATCGGCCAGGCCGATGCGAACATCGCGGGGCTGATCATCATGGCCGGCTGCGCATCGCGTCCGCCCGAGGACGTCATGGTCGAGCAGGTGCGATACCTGCTCTCGCTCAAGGAGAAGCCAACGCCCGAAGAGCAGGCCGCGCTGGCGGATCTGGAGTCCACCGCGGCCAAGATCAAGAAACTGACGGTGGCGGACGCTTCGTCTTCGGACCTGTTGGCGGGAGTGCCGGCGGCCTACTGGCTGGACTTGCGCAAGCACGACACACTGGCGATTGCCAAGACATTGAAACAGCCGATGCTCATCCTGCAGGGCGGACGGGACTACCAGGCCGTGCCAGCGGATTTCCTCCATTGGAGCAAGGAGCTCAAGGACCGATCCAGAGTTACGTTCAAGCTCTATCCCCGACTCAACCACCTGTTCATCGCCGGCGAGGGCAAGAGCACGCCAGAGGAGTACCTGCGGCCGGGACACGTGGAGGAAACCGTGGTGAAGGATATCGCCGAATGGATCCGCAGGTGTGGAGAACGTCACACTCGCGAGGTTGATTCCTCTGACGGCACGGGGCCATGATCGGCTCCCGGTAGCCAATGCCGTACTTCTTGAAGCCCGGGGGCAGCGTCCTTAGAATGTTTCAGCAGAGGAGGCCAGTACAAGGCTTCCCACCATCGTCGAACCCAAGCCGGGCGTGGGCATGGGCCGAGCGGTTGTCCAAATCGCTGTCGAGAATGTGGAAGATCGCGAGCGCGCCGATCGAGGGGAGCTTTCCGCCGATCAGATTCGCCGGATCCGGACCGACGCACGTGTGGATTCCGGAGCAGCGTTTCTGTGCATACCCGAATCGATGATTCAGCAGCTCGGGCTGAAGTTCGACCGTACCCGGGATTCCCGCACCGTGACCGGACCCCTAACGCTCAACGTCTACCGTGGTGCCCGAGTCGAGGTCGATGGTCGGGCCGTGACCGAAGAGGTCATGGGACTACCGGAGGGTCGCCAGGTGCTGCTGGGCCAGCTCCCGCTCGAGCGTCTGGACTTCTGGGTCGACATCGTGAATCACCGGCTGGTCGGCAATCCGGAGCATGGCGGAGAGTGGCTGGTGGATATGTTCTGATTCGTGGTGGTTCAATGGCGGCGGGCGTGGCTGTGGAGCTGTCGAATCGACCACTATCATTCAGCGCTGCCCATGGGGTAGAACTCAGCAGCGGGGGCACTCTGTGCAAGCGGTCCCCATTTAACGGCGAGACCGTACACCTGCATGCACACCCCGGCAGAATCGTATTCTTCAACCAGTACGGCGTCTGCGCCCAGCCCGCTCGCACCCCTGCGAAGGCTCCATTCAATAGCCGGGATTGCCGGGTATCCCCAGAGCCATTCCGTGGTGACGGTTACACGGCCGACTACGACGTGCTTTCGGTCCGGCATCCGCGGTTTGGGCGGGTCAAAAGCACCTATGTCCGCCCAGTAAAGAGCCACATCTGGAGATGGGAACAAGGGGACGGCAACGGGATTCCGAATATCAGAACCGTCAGGAGCCACCTTGAATGCCACTATGGATGATACACATCCGGCATTAAGAAGGATAATGCCGGGCACGATCGCCCATACGGTACCTGCTCCGGTCGATTTCATCGCTGGCGACCTTTTCAGTCCCCCAGTCCGTAGCGGCCCGCCCCGGTGCCGGGGTCTTCTGCCTGGTCAACGGCCGGCACGGAGGCCGGCCGCTACAAACGCAGAGGCTTCGAATCTTCAGTTCCTGTTCAGTGGCAGCAGCTTGATGTTCTTGAACCAGACCGGACGGCCGTGGTCCTGCAGGCCGATGTAGCCCTTGCGCGGGTGGTCCTTCCAGGCGGTGGGGAACTTGTGATCGCTGTCGTCGGGGCGCTTCTTCGGCGTCGTCCATTCATCGAGATCCATGTGCGTGATCTTCTCGCCGTTGAGCTCGACGTCGATGAGATTCTTGTTGCAGGTGATGACGGCGTGATTCCACTCGCCAGCGGGCCGCATGGCGTTCTTCCTGGGTTTGACCAGGTCATAAATGGCCCCGGTGTCGTGATAGCCGGCCCCGGTGGTATCGTCGATGGCGATCTCCAAGCCGTTGAAGCCGACGTCGAAGCCCGGCCTGGGGGTGAGCGGGAAGGTCCGCAGGAAGATGCCGCTGTTGCAGCCCTTGGAGATCTTGAAATCGAGCGACAGGACAAAATCGCCCCACTGCTGCTGGTGGATCATCATGTAGCCGCCGCAGCCGTGCGGCTGGATAGCGCCCTCCTCGACGGAATTGTTGCTGGGCTTCTCTGAGCTGGTCATCCAGCCGTCGAGCGTCTTGCCGTCGAAGAGCAGTTGCCAGCCGGCCTTCTTCTCGGCGTCGGTGAGGGTGTTGTCGGGGACGTCAACACGACGCACGCGCACCTTGCGATAGCGGACGAATTGACCGGTCAGGTCGCCGCCGCCGTGGACCTGCAAGCCGATCAGGCCGGTGTCCGGCAGGCGCTTCTGAGTATCCGTCCAATCCATGAACTTCACGCCGTTGATCCAGGTCTGCATGCGCGGCGGGTTGCCCTCGATGCGGGCGCGCACTTCGTTCCACTGGCCATGTTTCCAGAAGCCCCTCCACTCTTCCGGCGTGAGCGGGCACGGCCACGGCTTGTGCTCGATCAGCTTGATCTGGTCGGGCGAGTCGAGAAGGCCGTAATTCCGAACCGCGAAGCCGCCGATGCCCTCGCCATAGACGCCCATGAGGTTGCCGTTCGCGTGGTAATCGATCAGGGCCTGGTAAGCCTTGCCAGTCTCGGTACTGCGCAGAAAAAGACCGCTGTCCGGGCCGTAGTCGTTGTTCATTTCCAGGCAGACCTCAAAGTCGCCGTAGGCCTTGTCGGTGACCACGATGCCGCCGTTTCCGGGACGATCCTGAGTGCCGACGATGGCCCCCTCCTTGACCACCCACGCACCGCCGGTGCCGTGGCCGGTTTGAGAGCTCACGTGCCAGCCGGTGAGTGTCTTGCCGTCAAAAATC
>BTUC01000635.1:0-3009 GCA_045863575.1 Phycisphaerae bacterium | reverse complement strand
GCATGAGGGGCCCTCGGCGCTTTGGCCCCTCGCTTGCGCTCAGGGCTCTGAAGAGCCGCATCGCCCAGACGGTCACGTACCCGGCATCCCGAGGCAGCCTGGAAGGGCGTGAGAAAACGCCAAGAAGAGGTTACGATTCACAAGAGGAGTTTGTCATGTCTCATGCACGCGTCGTGCTCGTTCTGGTTATCGCCGCAGGGCTGGGCGCGGGGGATGTGGGAGCCGAACCTGTCGCCGACCTGCTGGAAAAAGCGGCCTTTCAGGAGCAGACCGCCGGGAACCTGGACGCGGCCATCGGACTTTACCGTCAGATTCTCGAGCAGGAAAAAGCCCGCCGTCCGTTGATCGCCCAGGCCCACTTCCGACTGGGCATGTGCCTCGCGAAGAAAGGCGAAAAAGCTGCCGCCGCAGAGCAGTTCCGCATTGTGCAGTCACAGTTTGCCGACCAGCGAGAGCTGGCCAAGCTGGCTGACGAGGAGCTGGCGAAGATGGGACCACTCCCGGACGGCACGCGCCAGATTCAGACTCGGCCCATCGGCAAGCCGATCTCAGCGTTCCCGGAAACCACCGACCTCTCAACCCCTGAATCGGCCGCCGCCGCTTACCACCGGGCCAGCGCCACCATGGACCCACAGGCGGTGAGGAAGCTGAGTTGGCGATCGCTCGACCCGGCCGAACTGGACCGCGTGTGGAAACAGGCAGACCCCGCGGACCTCAAGGTGTACAACCAGGCACAGCTCGACGCCGACATCGTCGAAGTGCTCGCTTATGGTGACGATCTGGCAGCCGCCTTGTCGCTGCTCAAGTTCCCCGAGGGCAAGGGGCGACACCCTTACAGCATGCGCTTCTTCGGGCGCATCGGCGATGAATGGAAGAACCTGGGTGAGGATCGTTTGCCAACGTTGGAAGCAGCGCGCGCGAACTTCGGCCGCAAAAAGGAAGCGGCCCTGCGCGAGTTCGAGCAGCTCAAGCCGCAGGCGGGGACTGGGGCCGGCGATGGCGTCCCCCGAATCGTGAGCACGACCCCGTCCGCGTTTGACAACAAGGTTTCGCCGGCCCTGAAAGAAATGACGGTCACATTCGATAGGCCCATGACGGACGGGAGCTGGTCCTGGACGGGCGGAGGGGAAACGTTTCCCAAGATCACCGGAAAGATTCACTACGATGCGGCCAGGAAGACCTGTACCATGCCGGTCAGCCTGGAGCCCGGCAAGGTTTACTGGGTGGGGATCAACAGCCCCAGTCACAGGAACTTCACATCCCAGGCCGGCGTGCCCGCCTCGTGGTACGTGATCCTGTTCGCAACCGCATCGGCGGACGGTGAAGTCACCAGCCTTCCGTCCGACCTGTACAACCGCGCCCAAGAGATCAACGCACAGGCCGCGCCGCATACACAAGAGGACCCGCGGGTGAAGGCCCGACAGGTGGCCGAGGAGTTTCTCGAGGCGGCGGCCAACGGCAACGATGCCGCGGCCATCAAGCTCACCGATCCACGCATGGCCGTCGGCCACCAGGTGAAGGATTTCCAGAAGATACCGGACATCGCCCAAACCCGGATCGAGAGCTTCCACGCCGACGACCAGGCCGCGCTGGCGATCACGACGCCGGTGGCCGGCGACCACGACCGGAAAGGGCCATTGCTCATCACACTGGCCCTTTCACGCGGCCTGTGGGTGGTGACGGATGTGGATTTGGGGTCTCCGGAAGCCGCGAAGAAGGCGCTTGACCAATTCATGAAAGCCCACCCCGAAGCCCTGGGCATCCCGGCCACCTCCCGGCCGGCGGGCACCGCCATGAGCGGCGACCTGGTGGATTCGCAGACCCGAGCAGAAGTGGACCGGTTCGAGAAGATGTTCGCCGCATGGTTCCGGCCGGAGTCGGCGTACGAAGCGGCGTCCGACCTCGAGCAGGCCGCCATGGTGGAAAAGTGGATGCACGACGCGCAATCCGGCGACTTTGAGCGCCGCACGCGGGCCATCGCCGCGTTGGGCAACGTTCGGGCGAAGCAGGCCGTGGACCTGTTGATGGAAATCGCCCAGGAGCCGATGAGCAATAATCGGCCCAAGTGGATGGCCGTCCGGGCACTGGGAAGGGTTGCCAATCCCGTGGCCGTCCCGGTCCTCATCGAGCTCGTGGACTACGGAAACCTGAATGTGAAGGTCTATGCCAAGGCCGCCCTCGCCGAGATCACCGGCTCCTATTTCGGCGAAGATAAGGAAAAGTGGCGGGAGTCGTGGAAACAGCGCGGGCGAAGCGTGACCCAGGATGACGAAGCAACGGCGGAGAAGATCGCCGCCCGTGCATGGCAACTATGGGGGCAGCGGAAATTGGAGGAGGCGGAAAAGCTGTTCCGGCAGGCTGCCGCTCGCAACCCGAACAGTGCCAACATCTGGAACGGCCTGGGCTGGTCGCAGCTCAACCAGGGACGCCCGCTGGCGGGAAAGGTCGCCTTTCAGCGAGCGGTGGACATTGATCCGAAGCACCCGGCTGCTCTGAACGGACTCGGCTGGGTGGCCAAGGGGCAGAACCAGGTCGACGAGGCGATTGCGTACTGGAAGAGAGCAGTGGAGGCAGCCCCCTCCGCTACCGCTTCGCTGAGCGGGCTGGCGGCCACATATCTGGAGCGCCGCGAGTATGATGAAGCGGCCAGGTACTATCGCATGTGGCTCGATGTAGAACCTAACAGTGAAGAGGCCAAGGCGGGATTGAAGCAGGTTGAGGACGCCAAAAGTCAAAGGTAGCCTGGGTGTGAATGTGACAAAGTGGGAAGGTGGGAACGTAGAACAGCGCAAGCGCGACGCCGTTGAGCGTAAGAGCCTCTCGCAAACCTCGAGACCGTCGACCGGGGTGTGCCACTGCTGTGCTTGCCACGCCGAAAATGTTCGCGAAGGCGGGTCAGCAGTGGTTGGATGCCACCGGCCGTTCCTCTTGCTGCAAGCAGGGCTCACAGAGCGTGCTGTTACCCACATCTTCTGCCTCAGCATTCGGCAGAAGTGCCGTTTTCAGCCC
>BTUC01000634.1:0-3012 GCA_045863575.1 Phycisphaerae bacterium | reverse complement strand
GTATGACTCGCTGGGCACGCCCGTTCGCCTGGACATCACCATGACACTGGACAACAAGTCGACGGCCGGCAACACCTGGCGATTTTACGTCAGCAGCCATGACGACACGGACGCCAACCCGGTACTGGGCACGACGGGCACACTCACGTTCGACAGCGAGGGGCGGCTGGTCGCCAGCAGCAACAATATCGTGCAGGTGAACCGGGCAAACACCGGCGCCCTGGACCCCATGCAGATCACACTGGATTTCTCCAACGTGACGGGTCTGACCACCAAGGATTCGGCGCTGACCACCACGACCCAGGACGGCTATCCGGCCGGCACGCTGAACAACTTCTTCGTCGGCGCCGATGGGGTGATCACGGGCACGTTCAGCAACGGCCTGACCCGGACGCTGGGGCAGCTGGCGATGGCGACGTTCACCAATCCGGAAGGGCTCGTCTCCACGATCAACAACATTTATCTCATCGGGCCCAACTCCGGGCAGGCGGTGGTGACCCCGCCACAGACGCTCGGTGCCGGGCGAATCCTCTCGGGCGCGCTGGAACTGAGTAACGTAGATCTGACGCGGGAATTTATCGGACTTATCACGGCCACGACCGGATTCTCAGCTTCCGGGCGGGTCATTTCCACCTCCAATGATCTCCTCAACGAATTGCTGCTGATAGCCCGATAATAAGGATCGGCATGATCGCGCTGACGAAACTGAATGGCAGTCGTTTCGTGGTCAATGCGGAGCTGATCCGGACCATCGAGCAGCGTCCGGACACCATTATTGTCCTCACCGACGGGGAAACCTTGATGGTGAAGGAGACTATGGATGAGGTGGTCGCCAAGGCGATCGAATATGGCCGGATGATCCGCATGTTCCGCCCCTGAGGCGCGGCCAAGGCGGCAGACCACAGGACGCAGGTGAATGGCATGGCGACCATGGCCGATGAAAAGTACGAGCCCCGTCGGTCGCGGTCGGACCGGCGGGAGTGTGCGACAAGGGGGCCTCATGATTGACCGGGCCACGGTCGTGGGTGTCATCGCGACTCTCGGCCTGATCGTCTGGGTGGCGGCGGCTGGTGCCGGGACCTCCCTGGGAGTGTTCTGGAAGACGCCGTCTGTGGCCCTGGTGGTGGGTGGGGCGGTATTGAGCGCGTTGACCGCCTTTCCGGCCGGCCAGTTCCGGTCGCTGGGAGGCGTGTTGCGCAATGCCCTCTGGGTGCGCACCGCTCGCCCGGAAGAGTCGATCGGCACGCTGGTGCGCCTGGCGCACGTCGCGCGGCGCGACGGCCTGCTGGCGTTGGATGCGCCGGTGGCGGCACTGGAGGACGGATTTCTGAAGCGGGCATTACAGCTCGCGATTGACGGCACGGATGCACGCACCATTGAGCGGGTCTGTCGCGCGGAACTCGAGGGCATCGATCTGCGGCACGCGTGCGGCGCCGGCCTGCTGGAGACGATGGGGCGGGCGGCGCCTGTGTTCGGCATGCTGGGTACCCTGGTCGGGCTGGTCATCATGCTGGGGCGGATGGACGACCCCTCGATGATCGGCCCGGGCATGGCGGTGGCCCTGCTGACGACCTTGTACGGGCTGGTGGTGGCCAACGTCTTCTGCCTGCCTCTGGCCCGGAAACTGACGCTGCGCAGCAGCGAGGAATTGTTATGCAAGACGATCGCGCTGGAAGGCGTGCTGGCCCTCCAGGCCGGCGACAACCCGCGGATCGTCGAGCGGAAACTGCGGGCGTATCTGCCGGCTTCCGCCCAGGTGGCCCCGTCGATGCCGCGACTGGATCTTCAACCGCAGGTGCCGTCGACCGGATGGCTCCTGCGTCGTTTGGCTGTGCGGCGAGCACTCGGTCGAACCCGGCCGAACCAGCCTGCCCCGCCCGCGCGGCGACCGGGCCGTGAGCGCCCGACCAGCAAGGCCGGCCCCCTGAATCCAGGGCTGACCATTTTCGACGTTCCCGCTGGTGCAGGCGCGTCCGGGAAGACGCAGAAGAATTCCGGCCGGAATGTGGCCGAGGTGGCGTGAGAACGAGCATGTTCTGGACCCGACGACTCAGAGGCGACGGTGAGCCGGCATCGTGGGCGGTGCCCTACGGCGATCTGATGTCATTGCTTCTGGCCGTGTTCGTCATGATCGCGGCCATGAGTGAGCTGCGGGGCGGCCGTCGCTTCGAACGGGTCGAGAGTGCGGTCCGTAGTGCGTTCGGCTTCGTGCCCAGCGAGCCGCGGCTGGCTCTTCAACATCAGTCCAACCCGGCTCCAACGCTGCTCGAACGGTTGGAGGATGTTGGCCTGAGCGGCGAGTCCACGGTGCGACTGGCCGGGCCGCGGGGTGATGTGCTGCCCGCTTGTCAGGTGCGCAGCGAGCGCGAGCACCTGATCATCCACTTTCCAGAGGCAGAGCTGTTTGAGGACCGGACCGCGGCCCTTGGCTCCCGGGGTCAGCGGCTGATCAGCCGGTTGGGAGAGGTTCTTCGGGACGGTAAGCTCCCCTTGCAGATCCAGGCCTTCAGCGCGGCGGCTGACAACCGGCCGGGTGTGCCCTTTGAAGACGGCCTGGACCTGGCTTACGAGCGTACGCGTGCGATGGCTCACGGCCTGCTACAGGCCGGTGTTGCCCGGGACCGTCTGCTGCTGACCGTCCGAGCCGATGCTGCCCCTGATTTGAAGCGCGATCCGGGCACAACGAGGAGCGGAATCAGTATTGTTGTCCATGCCGGTGTCCCGGGAGTTCTCCCGGCGGACGGCCGGGAGAGTGCGGGTTTCTGATGGCTGAACAGAACGCGGAACAGCAGTTTGAGGGCCACACGCCGGCGAAGTCCTCGCGGCGCAAGACTCTGCTCATGGGGGGAGGGCTGCTTGGCGTCATGGCCATCGAGGCCGTGATCGTCTTTGCACTGGTCAGAAGCTTCGGGCCGAGCCCGGCGACGGTCCAGGCGGCGCCGGCCCCGGGGCTGGATCCCAAGGCCGGCACGAAGGAACCGATCCCGATCGAGAGGGAAGTCGTTCGCCTGC
>BTUC01000633.1:2192-3066 GCA_045863575.1 Phycisphaerae bacterium | reverse complement strand
ACCGGCCCGCCGCAGCCCCGGGATACCGACCGCACCTCATATGAGAGCGCCTCGTAGGGGCGACAGAATGATGCCTGCTTCCAGGCGACAGGCCGGAGCCCGATTCGACTACCAGACGACCGGCCGCTGCATGCCTCCAACCTCACGCCTGCCCGGGAGATGGCGCTTCGATGAGGATGTCCTTGACCACGTGGCCGTGAACATCGGTCAGTCGGAAGCGGCGGCCCTGGTAGTGGAAACTCAAGCGCGTGTGATCGATGCCCAGCAGGTGCAACAGCGTCGCCTGCAGGTCGTGGACGTGGACAGCGCCGGGGGTGAAGTGGTCCTTGGTCGGCTCGATCTTCCGGCCGTCGGCGTCGGCGATGTTGTAGCCGTAGTCGTCAGTTCGGCCGTAAGTGAAGCCGGCTTTCACGCCCGCCCCGGCCATCCAGATGGTGAAGCAGCGCGGGTGATGGTCGCGCCCATAGGTGTCGGACGTGAGCTTGCCCTGTGAGTAGCTGGTCCGGCCGAACTCGCCGCCCCAGATGACCAGCGTGTCGTCGAGCAGGCCGCGCCGTTTGAGGTCCTTGACCAGGGCGGCACAGCCCTGGTCCACCTCCTTGCAGAGGTTCGGCAGCGACTGAGGCAAGCTGCCGTGATGATCCCAGCCGGGATGGTAAAGCTGGATAAAACGCACGCCCCGCTCAGCCAGGCGCCGGGCCAGCAGGCAGTTGGCGGCAAACGTGCCGGGCTTGGCCGCGTCCGGACCGTATAACTCGAGGACCTCAGCCGGCTCCCTGGAAACGTCGGTGACCTCCGGCACGCTGGTCTGCATGCGGTAGGCCATCTCGTACTGAGCGATGCGCGACTCAATTTCCGGGTCGAGCTCGGCCGC
>BTUC01000633.1:0-2182 GCA_045863575.1 Phycisphaerae bacterium | reverse complement strand
TTGCAGACGGTTGAGCTCGTTGAGCCTGTCCAGCATGGCCCGCCGGCCGGTGCCGCAGATGCCATCTGGATTGGAGAGGTAGAACACCGCATCCGCCCCCGAAGCGAAGCGCACGCCCTGGTAGCGTGAGTCCAGGAAGCCGTTGCCCCACAATCGGGTGTAAAGCGGCTGGTCGGTCCCCTTCTTTGTCACCAGGACCACAAAAGCCGGCAGGTTTTCATTCGTCGACCCCAGACCGTAACTGACCCAGGCGCCCATGGAGGGGCGGCCGGCAATCTGCGCGCCGGTCTGGAAAAAGGTCATGGCCGGATCGTGGTTGATGGCCTCGGTCCACATGGACTTGATGAAACAGAGATCATCCACGATACCCGCGGTGTGCGGCAGCAGATTGCTCAACCAGGCGCCGCATTCCCCGTGCTGGTGGAAATCGAATTTCGAGCCGGCCAGCGGCAGGATAGCCTGGTTGCCGCTCATGCGCGTGAGCCGTTGCTCGCCGCGCACCTCCGGCGGAATGGGCTCGCCGTTGAGCGTGCGCAGCAGCGGCTTGTGGTCGAAGAGATCCTGCTGCGCCGGCCCGCCACTCATGAACAGGTAGATGATGCGCTTGGCCTTCGGCGGAAAGTGCGGCAGGCCGGGCAGGCCACCATGGGCGGGGGCTTCGAAGCCCGCCCGCACCGACCGCGGCAGCAGCGAGGCCAGCGCGGCCGTCCCCAGCCCCATCGTCAACCGCGAGAATAGCTGGCGTCGCGTGATAAACAGCGGGTCGATCGGTTCAGGCGTCATCGATTCCTCGCTCACCGGAGCATGATGGTCGCGTCAAGGCTCAAGAGCGCGCCGGCGGTCACGGCCGCGGCCGCCAACTCGTCGGCCGGCAGGCTCACCTCGTGCCGGTAATCCCCCACCTTCAGCAGCTTCTCGGCACGTGACGGATCCTGTCGAAAATAAGCGAGCTGCTCGTCGTATAGTGCGCACAAAGCTTTCGCTTCGGCGCCCGTCACCGCGCGCCCCGTCGCTTCGCGGAACCCCCAGGCAGTGCGGGCTTCCGGGGTCGTACCGCCCTCTTTCAACATGCGTTCGCCGAATGCACGGGCGGCTTCCACAAATTGGGGGTCGTTGAGCAGCACCAGTGGTTGCAGCGGTGTGAGCGTAAGCTGGCGGCGGACGGAACAGATCTCACGCCCGGCCGCGTCGAAGACCATCATGTTGGGCGGCGGCGTCGTGCGCCGCCAGAACGTGTACAGGCTCCGGCGGTAGAGGCCTTCGCCGGTATCCCGCTGGTACTCGGGCAGAAAGTTGTTGAGGGCGCGCCACATGGAACCCTCCGGCTGGTAAGGCTTGACCGGCGGACCGCCGATCTGGTCTACCAGCAAGCCGCCTGACGCCAGCGCATGGTCGCGGAGCATCTCCGCACCGAGCCGCTTGAGGGGGCCACGGGTCAGCAGCCTGTTATCCGGATCGCGAGACCGAAGTTCGGCATCCGCACGCGAGTCCTGCCGGTAGGTGGCCGAGAGCACGAGCTGGCGGCAGAACCGCTTGAAATCCCATCCGTGAGCGACGAAATCCCGGGCCAGCCAGTCGAGCAGCTCGGGATGCGACGGCAGTTCTCCCTGCAAGCCGAAGTTCTCGGCCGTCACCACCAGCCCACGGCCGAAGAACTCCTGCCAGATGCGGTTGACCAGCACTCGGGCTGTCAACGGGTGATCAGGCTGGGTGAGCCACCGGGCCAGCCCGAGCCGATTGCGCGGCGCGTCGGCCGGGAACGGGGGGAGGGCCCCGGGCGTGTCGCGATCCACCGGCTGATCGCGCGGGGCATCATAGTCGCCCCGAGCCAGAATATAGGCCGGGCGCGGCGCGGGCATTTCGGCCATCACCGGAACTTCGCGGACCTGGTCCATGAGCGCTCGGAGTTCGGAGCGAGCTCGGCGAAGCCCGGTGGCCGCCGCTCGCGCCTCCGGGTCGATCGCGGAGCAATAGTATTCGCGAAGGTCAGCCAGTTCGGCATCGGAGACGGAATGACTTGATCCAGATGCGACTGTCGCAACACCGCCGGTACACCGGGCCAGCAGCGCCGTCAAGGAGACGCCATCATGGAGCTGGGCGGCTTCGATCCCACTGATCGCACGCCCGAACACATGGATTTCGTCCACGAAGCCGTCGCGCAGTCCGTTGTCCCGACGGCGCT
>BTUC01000632.1:0-3073 GCA_045863575.1 Phycisphaerae bacterium | reverse complement strand
TTGCAGCCCTCCGGGTGAAGAACGCGCGGCGGCGATTCCCTCCCCCGGTACTCCGAGGTCAGGGTGGGGGCTTGGAAGACAGGTGCCTGTCGGATGCCGTTGCAGTTGGAGAGGCTGGGGACCGGATCTGGTGTGTGTTTTGCGCATCATCGCTGGCGCGTACAGACCGACCGGCACATCTATCTGTCGCCCCTTCGGGGCTAAGAACCTTGGGGGGCGTAGCCACCTACCGGGGGTTTACACCCCCGGCTATTGACTTCAGCCCCTTCGGGGCTCGGAGATCCGTCCGCCCTCTCGCTTGCGCTCGGAGCTCCGGTTCCCGCCCGGTTGCGCTCGTGGGACCGACTTCCCCCTCGCTTGTGCTCGGGGCTCCGATTCCCCCTCGCTTACGCTCGGGGCTCAGACGCTATCGCTCGCGGGGGTTGGTGACCTTGTAAGCCTTCTTCTCGAAGTCCACCGTCACCTTCGTTCCGTCCGCGAACGTGGTCCGCTGTATGCGGCGGGTGTCGTCCAGGAATTCGTGGTTGACCATGTCCTGCGCGTTGAGGCGCTCGCCCAGCGCGCAGACCTCGCGCACGCGCTCGATCTGTTGCGGCGAGGCTCCGGGGGCGACATAGGGCAGCCCCGCGTTGAGCACGCAGTGCAGCCAGCCGGCATCGCCGTTGGGGATGCCCCAGCCGCCGCTCTCGGTCAGATACCAGGGCATCAGCAGCGAGTCGTGGTAGACGAGATTGAATAAGGGCACCGGAATGCCCATGGCCTCACCCGGGCCGTAACCCTTGCCCATGGTCGAGTAGGGGCCGTGGTGAACCAGGTCCAGTGATTGGATCAGATAGTCGGCCGGCTCCTCCGAACTGACCACGTAGCCGCGCGCCCGCAGCAGATCGAAGCACTCGCGACGGTAGCGGGCGCAGTCCGTTCGCGTGACCGGATGGCTGGGGGCGTAGCTCTCCTCCAGCGGTACGACCGCGAACACGTCGAGATATGCTCCGCGCACCTTCACGCCATGTTCGGCGAACAGATCGTGGTTGCGCCGGACGTATCCGGGGGCGAATCGAGGGCTCAGGAAGGTTTGTTTCCCGCCGGCCCATTCGGCGTGAATCGTGCGCGTCCCGTCCGCATTGAGGATGCCGAGCCGCTCGTCGTAGGAGGCTGCGTTGAGGTAATAGTCCCGGTACTGGTCATGCGTGGCGAAAAGATACCCCAACTCGTCGCAGGTATCTGCGAACTCCCGCAGGCCTTCCCAGCCGCCGGCCTCCGGACTGGGCGGCAACACGTCCGGATGGCGGTTGTCGTATCCCGCGAAGCCCCAGCCGTCGAGATGCACGTAGGCCTGGGGTATGCCGGCTTCCTTCAGCTTTCTCAGCGAGACGGCCAGATCATGGAACGTGGCCAGGCGGTGGTTGCCCTCCATGCCTTTCGTTGCGTAGAAACGTGAACCCGGCACGTTGTGGTAGAGCGCCCCGATGTGGACTACCGGCTTGCCGATGACCTGGTCGAGATTCGGCGTGCGGATACGCTTCTCGGCCAGAGAAACGAACTGGCCCGTCTCCTGCACATAGCGCCGATACCGCCGGGCCATGCGCACATACGTGGCCTCCTCATCGAATACGTACCGGATCATGCGCGGGTAACGTAAGCCACCCATGCTCGAGTACCACAGGGGGCCCATCCGCGTGGGGCCGCCGGAGGGATGAACGTATTCAGCGCCCGCGTCGTCGGAGGTTTCCAAGATCGCCTGAATGCCCCGACCCTCGGCGATCTGGCCCCACCAGGGCATGTACAGAGCCCGCGAGCTGGTGAGGTCCTTGTACCGGATCTCCTGTGGCCAGTTGCCGGGAAGGAGCATTCCCTGCATTCGTGGGATGACGGCCAGGTCGGCTTCACTGTTGCCCGTCTGCACGGGCTTGGGGAAGGCGAGCGTCGCCAGGTTGGGAATATCCTGGACAGGCACGATCTCGACGACCATCTCGCGGTCAATCAGGTGGAGAAGGATATCGATCCTTGCGTCGGGTATGGCCTCGAAATCGGAGAGCGACAGGCACATGCCGGAACTGAAACCGGTATGCGAGGCCACGGCCTCGCGCTTGCGTGCCGAGGCAAGGGAGAACCCACGGCCATCGCGCAGCGCCACGTCCTTTTCGTCGCCAGCCAGCCACTCCCAGGTGCCGCGCGGGGTCTTGACCGCCAGAGCGAAATTGCCTTTGGCGAGTTTGAGGGCCAGCTCTGTTCCTTTCAGCTCCCAGTGCGTGCCCGTGTCACGGAATTCTCCCACTGGGACTGCCGGTCGGTCTGCGGCGCGTTCCTGGAGCCAAGACCGAACTTCATCCATGCGCGTGTAGAGGGCATCTACTTCCTCCGGTGTGGTCGCGCCTTTCTCCAGGAGAGCAGCCAGTTCTTTGAGGTTCTTGCCGGCCTCATCCCGGGCGTCGGGCGTGACGGTGATGGCCTGCAAACGTTGGAAATGACTCCTGAGAACGCCCATGCGGCTGTCAATAACGGGATTCGCAGCCAGCAGGGTTACGAGCAGCAGGGTGCTCAACATCGGTGGATAGCTCCTTTCAACAGGCACTGCTCACAGAGCAGTGTCACGCCTTTCGTGCGACACCGGCATGGTACTGGGGGAATGAGAATTCGGGTAGGCGGCGGGGCGGGCTTGTGGTACAACAGTGCCGAATTGGGCCGGCCCATGGAAGTGATGGGAGCGGATGTTTTGAGGTCTAACGCATTGAGCTGCGGGTGTTTCGCGGGCTTGCTGATGGCGGCCCTGGCGGCCATCGTCTGCGCTCAGGAGGCGCCGGCGGAGCCGGTCAACCCCGTTCAGGCGGCCTTGGAGTCCGCGGCCGTCCTGCTTCAGTCCGGCCATCCCCGCGCGGCCCTGGAGGCCTTGGAGCCGGTGGAAGAGGCCGAGCCAGACAACCCCTGGCTGGAGTTCTACAAGGGCTCGGCGCGGCTTCAGCTCGGCGCACCCTACGCCGCCCTGGAGGCCTACGACCGGGCCCTCAAGCGCCTCGCAGAACTCGGCGACCCCGATCCGGAGTTGGCGGAGCGCATCCGCACGCACCGTCACCGG
>BTUC01000631.1:0-3098 GCA_045863575.1 Phycisphaerae bacterium | reverse complement strand
GGTTCACGCTGATTGAAGTATTGGTCGTCGTCGCCATTATCAGCCTGCTGATCTCCCTCCTGGTGCCGAGCTTGAGCAAGGCCCGGCGGCAGGCCAAGAAGGCAGTCACGCTGTCCCATCTTCGCGGCCTGGGCACGGCGATGGCCGCCTACGAAGTGCAGAACCGCGGTCAGCATCCAGCCCTGATTGACCGCGAGGAAAAAGCTTTCCTGGGTCTGAGCCTGCTGGCCAGGCAGGACAAGCTTCCGCCGGAGTTCTTCATCAACCCCAACACCACGGATAGCGCCGCCACGGTCAGAGCAACGGACCGTCGGCTGATTCTTGCCGATCTGGCCGGCACGGAGATCCAGAACGGCACGCCCATCAACCAAGGCAATATCAGCCGTGTCCGCTGGCACTGCTCTTTCTCATACGACAACGACATCAAGCCGAGAGAATCGCGCCGCATCCTGGTTTATGTCGGGGATCGTGCCGACTATGAGAACGGCCGCACTTTCTCAGCCAACTGGGGTCGCGAGGGCATGTGCCTCCTATGGACCGACCAGCATGCCGAATTCCGCAGGTCGCGAGCCCTTAGGAGTCAGTCCGATCCCAACATGTACCACCACAACGAGTTCGGCGGCGAAGGCGGTGACGAAGTCGTGGACGGAGTCAGGGTCGGCGAGCGCATCCTCGACACGCACCTGCGTTTTTTCAGCGAGGAGGAGGATGACGGGTTGCTCCCCGATTGACCCGCGTCCGAGAATCGGAGAATCCTGCAGCCTCGCGAAGAAAGCTCGCTGCTCGGGCATCAGATTATTGTGGAAGCCGGGAACACGGAGTTCCGGCCGAAGGCGCGACCGCCCGGGGGGTTGTTGCCGGTGCGCAGGGAGTCTGCGGGACGTAGTCAACATGCGTAGGCCGGATGAGGCGGTTGTGCGGCGGGGGCGGATCGGCGGCAGGCGTCGGAGGTCGCTTGCGTTGAAAGCCGCCGGTTCGCCCTCTCTCTGCGATCTCCCATGCTGCAGGGCAGCACCTGCCAGTTCGCTGTCGCCGCGTCGGCGCCAGCCAGCCTGTCCTTAGCTGTAACGGAATTGGAGCGATGACATGATGAGAAAGGCATTTCTCGACTCGGTGGTTGCACTCGTGCTGCTGGTCGGCCCTGTCCTCCTGGCAGGGTGTTCGGACTCGAATGAGTCCAAGAGCGCTCAACCATCACAGACAACGGGCCATGAGGGGCACGACCACGGCTCGCACGCCCACTGATTGAAAGCATGGAACAACCGTCACCTGAGGAATGCACGCGATGGGTCGGCTGCTTGACGATATCACGAAGACTTTCGGAAACACACCGCTGGTGCGGCTCAACCGCGTCATCCAAGCCCCCGCGACGGTCTACGCCAAGCTGGAGTTCTTCAACCCGCTCTCCAGCGTGAAAGACCGGATCGGGGTGGCGATGATCGAGGCCCTCGAAAAGGAGGGCAAAATCGACAGGTCCACGCCCCTGATCGAACCCACCTCCGGGAATACCGGTATCGCCCTGGCCTTCGTCTGCGCGGCCAGAGGGTATCGGCTCGTTCTCACCATGCCCGAAAGCATGTCCGTCGAACGGCGCAGCCTGCTCAGTGCCCTGGGCGCCGAACTGGTGCTCACGCCCGCCGCCGAGGGCATGAAAGGCGCCATCGCTCGAGCCGAGCAATTGGCCCGCGAGATGCCCGGCGCCGTGATCCCGCAGCAGTTCCGCAATCCCGCCAACCCCGAGGTTCACCGCAGGACGACCGCAGAGGAGATCTGGAACGACACCGATGGCCAGGCCGACATCCTGGTCTCCGGGATCGGCACCGGGGGCACCATCACGGGCGTGGGCGAGGTCATCAAGCAGCGCAAGCCCATCTTCCGGTGCATCGCGGTTGAGCCCGCTGATTCGCCGATCATTACTCAGATCCGCGCCGGTGAGCAGCCCAAACCCGGCCCGCACAAGATCCAGGGCATCGGTGCGGGCTTCATCCCGGAAGTGCTCAACCTGGACATTATCGATGACGTGGTCCGTGTGACCAACGACGACGCCTTCAAGTGGGCCCGGCGGGCGGCTCGCGAGGAGGGCCTTCTGTGCGGCATTTCCTCCGGTGCGGCCTTATGTGCCGCCAATCTGGTGGCCAATCGTCCGGAGAACCAGGACAAGATGATCATCGTGGTTCTACCGAGTGCGGGCGAACGCTACCTCTCCACGCCCCTTTTTCAGGAGTGATCAGAGCTCATGATGGTAGTCTGGCTGTGGATCGGGTTCGTTGCGTTTGTCCTGTTCATGCTGGCCCTGGATCTGGGCGTGTTCAACCGGAAGGCCCACGTCATTCACACGCGCGAGGCCCTACGATGGACGGCCGTGTGCGTGGCCCTGGCGCTCTGTTTCACTGTGGCCATCTTCTACATTTATGAACATCACTGGTTGGGAACCGGCCTGAGGGGCGGCGGCAAGCAGGCGGCCCTGGATTTCTTCACCGGCTATGTGGTCGAGCAGTCGCTCAGCCTCGACAACATCTTCGTCATCGCGCTGATATTCGCTTATTTCGGCATCCCTCGCCTCTACCAGCACCGGGTGCTCTTCTGGGGCATACTGGGGGCATTAATCATGCGCGGAGCCATGATCGTGGCCGGCACCGCGCTCATCAACCGGTTCCACTGGATAATCTACCTCTTCGGCGGACTGCTGATCGTCACCGCTATCAAGATGATGTTTGGCGGGGAAGAGAAGGTCGAGCCGGAGCGCAATCCGCTCGTCCGGCTGGCTCGGCGTCTTTATCCGGTGACGGGGGACTTTCAAGGCGAGCGGTTCTTCGTCTGCCTAATAGACGGCCGGAAGGCGATGACGCCGCTGTTCCTGGCCCTGCTTATCGTGGAGAGCACGGATGTGCTCTTCGCGGTAGACTCCATCCCGGCCGTCTTCGCCGTGACCACCGACCCGTTTATCGTCTTCACCTCCAATGTCTTTGCCATCCTGTGCCTCCGGTCGATGTACTTCGCCCTGGCGGGGATGTTGCACCAGTTCCGCTACCTCAAAACCAGCCTGGTTCTCGTGCTGGCCTTCGTGGGCGTGAAAATGCTGCTGTCGCAGGTTTACC
>BTUC01000630.1:0-3104 GCA_045863575.1 Phycisphaerae bacterium | reverse complement strand
AACGGCCAGTTCACAAAGCCGATGAACTTGATCATCTTGGCATGCTGCGTGCGGATGTTGCAGGCGTCGAGGATGGCCTTGAATGTGCGCAGATCCGTGCCCACTGCCTGCTTGGGATCATCGTTGGGAACCTCATCTCCCCAGGGAGACAGTTCAAAGCAGAACCCGCGGCGGCTCACCGCGTAGTCGAGGTTGCTCAACTGGTCGTTCTCCGCGCCGTGAACCTTCATTCCCCACAGGTCCAGCGTGTAAGAGAGCGTAGTCGGGTCGCATTGGCCGGTGTCCAGGTACCGGCTTTTGGCCCACAGGTAGGCGTCGCATTTGGCGCTGCCGCTGGAGGGCAGGTCAGTCTGCCAGATGGTGCCTTCGCCGCTGAATCGGCCGGTCAAATCGAGCACCATCGGCAGTCGCGGACCGCGCGGGTCCTGTACCCAGCGATGATAGAGCGATCCGGGGGCCGGGTCCTTTCGCATGGCGACCGCTCCTTCCACACCGGCCGCAGTGGTCGCCGCGAGGCTGGTGGATGTCACGCCCGTATCGGGGTCCGGGTCGTAGAGCACGGCTCCTTTCAGGTAGGGTTCGGCGAGTTCCAACAGTTCATCCATGTTGCGCAGGGGCCGGACATTCCAGGCCTCGCACAGGCCGCCGCGCTCACGGAGCCGTTCGAGCCAGACGGCATCCCCGTCATGAAACAAGACGAAGACCCGCGGCGCTGTGCGGTTGGCCAGTCCCTGGAGGCACGCGGCCGCATGACGGACGTCGTAGCGCTGCCCGGCCGGGAGCGTTGCGGCGGGACGCAGGTCCAGCACCGACAGCGTCGGCCTGTGCCGTTCACCTGCCTGGGCCGAGGCGACGAGCATCAAGCCAGCCGGCAGCCCCATCAACTTCCAGGTCGGTCGTCTCATGCATCGAATCCTTCTCCAGCCGCCGCAGGGAAACAGGCAGGCAGGGCCGGCATTCTATTCGCGGTCTGAATGGATCGCGAGGTGACTTCCCGCGCGGGGTAAGGTAACCTCATGCGTTTATGGCAGGCCGCACGGAAAGACACGTCTGGCTTCGCGCCCTCGGCGCTTCCGATTTACCCGCTCGGCTCGCGTTGGCCGACGGCGAGTATGTCCACGTGCGCACATTCAAACACGATTTTTTCGCCGCCACCGGCCTGTACGAAGGGCCGTCGGGGCGGGCGATCCTGAAGCTCGGCCGAACAGCCAGGCTCCTGGGCCTGCCCATGGTCTGGATGGGCCGGCTGCTGGCGAACCATGAGACGAGGATCTATCGCGAGGTCGAGCATCTCGAGGGCGTGCCGCGCTGCTTGGGTCGGTGGGGGGAGACCGGCTTCGTGCACGCCTTTGTCGAAGGCCATCCGCTACAGCGTTATGAGCGGGTGGACGATGAGTTCTTCCCGCGCCTCGAGTCGCTCCTGCACGAGATCCACCGGCGCGGGATCGCTTACGTCGATCTGGAGAAGCGGGAGAATATCCTGGTTGACGAACGCGGCCGGCCGTGCCTGATCGATTTCCAGATCTCCTGGCGCTGGGCGGGCTACGAAACCGGCCGCGCCACGGGCATGCAGCGTCTGCTTCCGGCCCGCCTGGCCCGTTTTCTGCTGACCCGTTTGCAGCAGGGCGACCGGTACCACCTGCTCAAGCATTGGCGACGGCACCGGCCTGACCTGTTGACGTCGCAGCAGCTCGCCGCGTCCTATCGCCACGGCTGGGCCATAGAACTGCATCGGCGCTTCTCACGGCCGGCCACGCTGCTGCGGCGGTATGTCCTGAAGCTACTCACCGGCCGCTCCCGATCTCCCAAGCAGGACGGCCCCGAGTTCATGGAGCCGCTGGAGCTGGCCAAGGATCGACGGGATGGCTGAAACGATACCCAGTTCCAAGCCGGTTCAGGTGTTGCTGGTCGCGGATGACGATGCGTTCGACCGGCTCGGCAGTATTGTCCAGCACCTGTGCATCGGGCTCATGGACGAGCCGGTCAAGCTCACGGTTCTGCTGCGCTCGCGCCGGACCGACTTGCCGGATTCGCTGGGCCCGGCGCGGCTGGTGCGCCTGTGGGCGCGGCGCTGGCCGCGACGTCCCCAGAGCCCGGAGGTGACGCTTGCCAAGCTCGAGGGGCAACGCCCGGATGTGGTGCATGCTCTATCCGTCAGTCTGTCCGAATGGGTGCGCCAACTCTCCATCTCCTGGAAGTGCCAACTGGTCATGCACATCACGGATCTGACCGATGTTCGAGACCTGAGACGTGTTCCCGAAGAGCAATTGCTGGCCGGTATCACTGCCACCTCTCACCTGCATGACGCCGTCCTGGCTCGCTGGCCGCGGCTTCGGGACCGGCTCTGGGTGATTCCTTTTGGTGTTCCGGCTCAGAACGAGCCGGCTTGCGACGTCGATCCTCAGCGCGTTCCAGCCGTGCTGGTCACCACGCCGCTTACACCCGATTGCGGACTGGACGGCGTTCTGCGCGCGTTGCACGCGATCATTCGCACCGGGCAGGAGGCGCAGCTCTTCGTGCTTTCAGGTGGCAAGGCGGAGCGAGGATTCCGCCGGCTGGTGGATCATCTGGATCTGCGTTCCTGGGTGACATTCTCGGGTCCGATGCGCGACGGTGCGGCCCTGCAGTCGGCGATGCTGGGGGCGGATTTTTTCATCGAACCCAATCCCAACCGGCGTTTCAGCTCACATCCGCTGAACGCGATGGCGGCCGGGCTGGCCATCCTCGCGCCGCAGGGCACGCTGGAGGATTACCTGGTTGATGGGGCCACGGCCTGCCTCTTCGATCCCGACCGGCCGGAAGACCTCACCAGTAAATGGGGCGGTCTGCTGCGCGAGACCGACACCGCGCGGGCCCTGGCCTCGCGCGCGCTGGAATATGCCCGCACCCACCATCAGGCCTCGACCATGGTGCAGGCTTTGGCCACGGCCTATCGGCGCTTCTGCGGCTCGCCCGAGCCCGCCGGCAGCGTGGAAGCGCGTTAGAGGTCTTCCCCTTTCCCGGGTTTCTGTAGCGGCCGGCCTCCGTGCCGGCCGTTTGCCCGCGGGTGGACGGCCGGCAGGGACGCCGGCCGCTACACATCGGCGGACGCCCGGCCGGCCGCT
>BTUC01000629.1:0-3115 GCA_045863575.1 Phycisphaerae bacterium | reverse complement strand
CCCTCCCCCGGTACTCCGGGGGAGGGCCGGGGTGGGGGCTTGGCAGGCAACGGACTTTCCGGAGTATTCAGCAATCATCGATCAGTATTCAGCGTTCAGCTCTCCTCATGAGTCGGTCTGTCTCTTTTTCTGTCTCCCTGGACTTCTCCGGTTAGGTCCTCCGATCGTTATAATGTGGTGCTGAGGAAAGCGCTTGGGGGTGGTTGAGTTTCCCCCCGGGGGAACCCCCTGCCTGCTGGATCTGGGAGGCATGCAGGTCGAACTGAGCGGCCTGCTTGGACGAGAGGTGGACCTGAAAACACCGGGGTTCCTGTCCGCATCAGTTCTGCAGCGCGTGCTCAAGCACCACGTGGTGCAGTATGCCGCGTAGACGCCATGCCGATCCGCTGAGTGACGGCGAGCGGTTGCGGCACATGCTCCACGCCGCACGCGATGCTATCGGGTTTGTGCGCGGTAAAACCCGTGCTGACCTCGACAGTGACAAGATGTTGCTTCGCGCCTTGGTCAACTGTGTCCAGGACATCGGAGAGGCCGCCAGCCGCGTGACCGATGAAGGCCAGACACGGGCACCAGTGCTGCCGTGGCCGAAGATTTGTCGGCATGCGCCACATCCTCGTGCACGCCTATTACAGCATTGACCTTGATGCCGTGTGGCGCGTCATCGAGCAGCATCTACCCTCCTTAGTCCAGCAGTTGGAGATCGCACTGCGCGACTTCGATCAAGCTGGTTCCCAAGAGAGCGATCCATCATCCAGCCAGTGGCCAGCCAGGATTTCGCTGCTTCGTGGCGGCCAAGTCCTGCCACGCCCATGCCCGCTTGCCAACCTGCGTGAACTTCTTATCCTGTCGACTGTTGGCATCGTCGCGGAACCATTGGAAGAACGCACCTGAGGAAAGGGGTGGCTGAGGATGGGTGGACAGTGGCTGTTGAGCGGCATCGGGATGGGGCTGGCCGTGGGGTGCATGGCCGTTCAGTCGCTGGCGGGGCTCGAGCGGCCGGTGAACCTGCGCTGCGAGTACCGGGCCAATCCGCTGGGCCTGAGCACGCGCGAGCCGCGGCTCTCCTGGCAGGTCAATGACGACCGCCGGGGAGCCGTGCAGTCGGCCTGCCAGATCGTGGTCAGCACCGATGGCAGGTCCGCCGAGCCGTCGTCCGTCGTTTGGGATACCGGCAAGGTGGCGTCGGATGTGTCCGTGCAGGTCCGCTACGCCGGCAAGCCACTCGCGCCGGCCACACGCTACTACTGGCGCGTCCGCACCTGGGACGCCGCCGATCAGGCCTCGGAGTGGTCGCAGCCGTCCTGGTGGGAGACCGCTCTGGACGGCGACTTTGAGTTCGGGTGGATCGCGGCCGACGACCCGGCCAGGAAGGACCCCCTGACTTGGGGCGACTGGATCTGGAACGAGAAGGCCTCCGGCGACAAGCAGACCGCCTTCTTCCGGCTGCCGATCATCCTGCCCGATGACAAGATGGAGATGGCCGTCGCAAGGATCACCGTCGATAACACCTACGAATTCTTCGTCAACGGCAAGGAGATCGGCCGGCACAACCAGTGGCACGAGGCCAAGCAGTACGAACTGACCGAGCATCTCAAGCCGGGCAAAAACATGTTGGCGGTTCGAGCCTACAACCAGGATGGACTGGCCGGGCTCAATTTCACTATGCGCATACAATTCGCTGATGGCGAACGGCTTGAGTTCCGCACCAACGACCCTTGGCGCACCAGCCATGCCGAGCAGCCCAACTGGAACGGTGTGGATTTCGAGGATGCTTCCTGGGCCAAGCCGGTCACGGTCAAGAAACTCGGCGAGGATCCCTGGAAGGAGATCAAGGGCCGCACCGGTCCGCGCCGCGCGATGATGCTCCGCAAGGAGATCTCGCTGAAGAGCAAGCCGGTGAAGGCCCGGGCGTACGCCAGCGGTCTGGGCATTTACGAGCTTCGCATCAATGGCAATCCGGCCGGGCCCGACGTGTTTCCGCCCGGCTGGACCCACTACGGCAAACGCATTCAATACCAGACATACGATGTGACCGGTCTGCTCAAGGAAGGCCCGAACGCCCTCGCCGCGCTGCTGGGCAATGGCTGGTGGTCCGGCGCGCTGGGTTGGGCCTCGCCGGCCACGAACACGGATGAGCCCCTGCGGTTCATCTGCCAACTCGACGTCGAGTACGCCGACGGCAGCGTCGATCGGTTCGGTACGGACGACACCTGGAAGGCGTTCCCCGCACCGATCCTGGCCAATACCTACTACCACGGCGAGACCTACGACGCCCGCCTCGAGCAGCCGGGTTGGGATGCACCCGGTTTCGACGCTGGCGAATGGTGGGGAACGGTCAAGACGGGCGACAAGCTGGAGATCCTCGTCCCGCAGGAGAGCGAGCCGATCCTGGTCACGCAGGAGCTCCCCGCCACGCAGGTTACCGAGCCCGAGAAGGGCGTATTCATCTTCGACTTCGGCCAGAACGCGGCCGGCCGTTGCCGCCTGAAGGTTTCCGGCCCGGCCGGGACGACCGTGAAGCTTCGTTTCTGCGAGGTGCTCACACCGGACGGGAAGCTCTATCGCGACAACTACCGGGGTGCCCAAGTCACTGACTACTACACGCTCAAGGGCGAAGGCGAGGAGGTGTGGGAGCCGCGCTTCACCTACCGCGGCTTCCGCTACTGTGAGCTGACCGGCTGGCCCGGTGCTCCGGAGAAAAAGCCGCCCATCGACGCCCTGGTGTACCGCGTGCTGCATTCCGCGCCGCCGATGGCCGGCAGCTTCGAATGCTCCAACTGGCTGATCAACCGCATTGACCAGAACGTCGTGTGGGGCCAGCGGTCCAACCTGCACAGCGTGCCCACTGACTGCCCGCAGCGCGACGAGCGCCTCGGGTGGATGGGGGACGCCCTGGCCTTTGCCTGGACGAGTTGCTTCAACATGCACATGGCCCCGTTCTGGTCCAAGTGGATGCACGACGTCACCGACTCACAGGGCGAGGAGGGCCACACGACTGACGTGGCCCCCGTGCAGGCGCGGCACGGCCCCGTCGCACCCGGCTGGGGCGATGCGGTAATCGTCGTGCCCTGGACCACCTGGAAGTTCTACGGCGACACCCGCATCATTGAGGATA
>BTUC01000628.1:0-3153 GCA_045863575.1 Phycisphaerae bacterium | reverse complement strand
CGGCAGCGGACGAGTGGTGGCGAGCTCGGGGCACGCCAGACGAGTATTGCAAGTGACAACC
Source organism: Phycisphaerae bacterium (assembly GCA_045863575.1). GTDB lineage: Bacteria > Planctomycetota > Phycisphaerae > UBA1845 > PWPN01 > JAAXZI01. The sequence continues at coordinate 3,092 of BTUC01000628.1, read as the reverse complement.
GTGGTCCAAGCTCTCCCTCCCCCCGTACCCGGGAGAGAAGCCGCCCAAGCTCTCCCTCCCTCGGTACTCCGGGGGAGGGCCGGGGAGGGGGCTTGGCTGGCAACGGACCCTTCGAAAGAAGTATGCCGCGCCCCGCGTCACCCGCCGCCCCGCAGCCTGCAAGCCCGCACCACAAGCCACCATGTTCTCGCCCGCTCAGCGCAAACCAGGGGAAAAGGGGCGCTTCCGTCGGCGCTGAGCTCATAGGGTGGAATCCTCCCCCGCAATCCTTTAACATGCCCCGCCGACTGATTTTGCAGACACGTTCCACCCCCTGCCAGGAGGTCGCCATGAGCACGACGCCGATGCCGGACCTGTCCCCGAAGCCCCGCTGGTACGAGGGCATGACCCGCTACCACTGGTGGGTGCTGATCATCGGGGCCATGGCCTGGATGTTCGACACCATGGACCAGCGTATCTTCGTGCTCTCGCGCCAGCCGGCCCTCTCGCAGCTCCAGAATCTCGCCCCCAACCACCCGGACGTCATCCGTTACGGCAAGTACGTGACGGCCGTCATGATCGCCGGCTGGGCGGTGGGGGGCCTGTTTTTCGGCATTATGGGTGATCGCTGGGGACGGGTGAAAACACTGTCGGTCTCCGTGCTTGTTTACTCCTGCTTCACGGGCCTGTCGGGTCTGTCCACCCACTGGTGGGACTTCTGTATCTATCGATTCATCATGGGCTGCGGTATCGGCGGTGCTTTCGCTACGGCCGCCACACTCATTGCCGAGACGCTCCCCAGCCACTCTCGGGCATTCGCGCTGGGCATGTTCCAGGCCCTATCGGCCATCGGCAACATCACCGGATCGGCGATCGCCCGTTGGATTGTTGTGCCGGACACTCGAATTCACCTGTTCGGACAGGACATCGCGGGTTGGCGGGTGCTGTTCTTCTTTGGCGTGTTACCCGCCTTCCTGGTGGTGTTCATCATGCGGACCATCAAGGAACCGGAAGCCTGGGTGAAGGCCAAGGCCGTGGCGGCCGCAACCGGAAAGCACCACGGCATGGGCGACATCGGCAGCATGCTCTCGCACCGCATCTGGCGCCGGAACCTGATCGTGGGCATCACCCTGGCCGTCGCCGGCGTTGTCGGCCTCTGGGGCGTGGGCTTCTGGACGCCCGAGCTGATCAACGAAGCGCTCAAGGGGCTGCCGCGCGAGCGCGTCGGAGAGGTCAAGGCACTGGCCACGCTGTTCCAGGACGTGGGGGCCTTCCTCGGGATTTTCGCCTTCACCGTTCTGGCCACGCGGTTCGGCCGACGCATCAGCTTTGCTCTCTCGCTTCTGGCGGCTTACGCGGCGGTCGTGTTTGTCTTCTACAACCTCTCGACAGCCTCCGAAGCGTACTGGATGACCCCGCTCGTCGGCTTCGCCACGCTGAGCATCTTCGGCGGCTACGCCATCTACTTCCCGGAGATCTTCCCCGCGCGGCTGCGCTCCACGGGCACGGGTCTGTGCTACAACTCGGCCCGCATCTTCACGGTGGTCATCATTCTGGGCAGCACCCAGATTGACGCTCTGTTCCGCAGCATGAAATTTGCGAGCCCGTTCCGAGCAGGAGCCATTGCAGTGGCTTCGATCTACGTGATCGGCTTGATTGCACTGATCTGGGCTCCCGAGACGAAGGACAAACCGCTGCCGGAGGACGACGACGTGGCTCCCGCAGGGGCTACCCCGGTTTCCGAGCCCCAGAGGGCTGGCCGTGCTTAGCGGTTGTTCAGACTGTTGAGATTGAGTAGCAGGGGCCTCGAAATCCGGGCCCTGTTCGCTTATTCTTCTGTGGCCTAACTCAAAAGACCGCCCGCTCCTTCTGGGTCCGGGCGGTCTCGCTATGTTCGGGAGAATGAAACCAAGATGCCCAAACGCGACGATCTGAAGTGCATCCTCATCATCGGCTCCGGCCCGATCATCATCGGCCAGGCCTGCGAGTTCGACTACTCCGGCACCCAGGCGTGCAAGGCCCTGCGCGAGGAGGGCATCCGCGTGGTCCTGCTCAACAGCAACCCGGCCACCATCATGACCGATCCGGAGATGGCCGACCGCATCTACATCGAGCCCATTTCGCCGCAGGCGATCGACAAAATCCTGACGCTGGAGCGGCAGTGCGGCACGCCCGTGGACGCCATCCTCCCGACCATCGGCGGCCAGACCGGCCTGAACACGGCCATGGAAACGGCCGAGCTGGGCATCCTGGACAAGCACGGCTGCATCCTCATCGGGGCCAACACCCAGGCTATCCACAAGGCCGAGGACCGCACCGAGTTCAAAAACGCCATGCTCCGCATCGGCCTGGATGTGCCGCGGTCGGGCATCGCCCACTCCTGGGAAGAGTCCAAGAAGATCATCCAGGAACTCGGCCTTCCGGTGGTCATCCGTCCGGCTTATACCCTGGGCGGCACGGGCGGTGGCTTTGCCTACACCATGGAGGAGTTCGAGACCATCGCCAAGCGCGGCCTGGAGTACTCCCGCGTCCACGAGATCCTCATCGAGGAGAGCGCCCTGGGCTGGAAGGAGTACGAGCTCGAGGTCATGCGCGACCGTGCCGACAACGTGGTTATCATCTGCTCGATCGAAAACTTCGACCCCATGGGCGTGCACACCGGCGACTCGATCACCGTGGCCCCCGCGCAGACGCTCACCGACAAGGAATACCAGTTGATGCGCGACGCGGCCATCAGGATCATCCGCGAGATCGGCGTGGACACCGGCGGGTCGAACATCCAGTTCGCCACCCATCCGCAGACCGGCCGGATGATCGTCATCGAAATGAACCCCCGCGTCTCGCGCAGCTCGGCCTTGGCCAGCAAGGCCACCGGTTATCCCATTGCCAAGATCGCCGCCAAGCTGGCCATCGGCTACACGCTGGATGAAATCCCCAACGACATCACCAAAAAGACGCCGGCCAGCTTTGAGCCGACCATCGATTACGTGGTCACCAAGATCCCCCGTTGGGCCTTCGAGAAGTTCCCGGAGGCCGACGAGACGCTCACCACCCAGATGAAGAGCGTCGGCGAGGCCATGTCCATCGGCCGCACCTTCAAGGAGTCGCTCCAG
>BTUC01000627.1:0-3153 GCA_045863575.1 Phycisphaerae bacterium | reverse complement strand
AGTTACCGGCGGGCCCGCTGCCCGGCCGCTACAGATGCAGGGATCATACCATTCCGCGCTTGAGTTCCGCCAGAGGATAGAACGTGTCCCGCCAGCGCACGCCGCCGTCACGGAGGGTGACGTACGCCGACCGGGCCACGGTATACGCGAACAACAGCCCGCCCACCGGGAAAAATAACACGACCAGTGGCGAGTGGCCGGCGCGAACGGCCACGCCCGCATAGGTCACCAGAGACAGCCCCGAGAAGAGCGCCCAGGCGATCTGAGCGGGTCCCGTCACCGCCAGTACGAAAGGCACGCTGATCACGAAGAGCTGAAACGCTACGCCGGCCGTGGTCAGCGGCAGCGAGTAGCGCGTACCGGCGAAAGCGTTCTTCTCCAGACCGCGGATGATGCCCCAGACGCCGGTCTGCCATTTGACGTAGAGCAGCGGCTTGCCGTCGAGTACGTCCGGTCGTCCGCCTGACTGCTTCAGCAGCTTGCCCAGCATCACGTCGTCGGCCACCTCCAGCCGCAACCGTTCGTGCGTCCCAATCGCCTCGTAAGCCGTCCGGCGCACGAGGTTGAACGCACCGATACCCACGTGCGCACCGCGGGCCCAGCGGAAGCGAGCGAGCGACGCCCGCGTGAACACGCCAAACGAGAGGATGAAATACGTCAGCAGCACCGATTCCCAGAAGGCGCCCTTGCCCGTGTCCGGCTGTAGCGTCAGGTGGTCGAGCCGGCGCGCCAGCATGTGGGCCATGGCATGGCGCAGAATCTCCGGCCGCATTTTGACGTCACCGTCCGTGAATAGCAGGTATTCACCCTGCGCCGCGCGGGCTCCCAGCCAGTTGGCATGATTTTTTCCCAGCCACCCGGCGGGCAGATCGCGAACATGGATCACCCGGCAGCGCGGGTCCGCCCCGGCGACTTCATCCATCGCCGCCCCGGTGCCATCGGTGGACCGGTCGTCCACCGCGATCACCTCCAGGCGCGGGTAGTCGATGGACAGCATGGCGCGTAACGCGGATTCGATGTGGTCGCCTTCATCGCGGGCCGGCACGATGATGGACACCCATGGCAGGTTTTCAGCGGAGCCGGGCAGCGGCGGCACATCCACCAGCCGGCGCCGGACCAGCAGCCCGTACCAGACGGGGGCGAGCATGAGCACCCACCACACCAGTGCGATCCAGCCGATCCACTCCGCCACCGTCAAGGCGTACCTCTCACGTTCTCAACCGGCGCCCCCGGCGCGTGATGCCAACGGCAGCGGGGATCGAAGCTCGATCAGATGCTGACGCGTGAACAGTTCCGGCCGCTGCCGGAATTGTCGCCGTCCATCATCCCCGAAGAAAGCCTCCTCCGGCGGCAGGTCGTTATCCCGATCATAGAACTTGAGCGCTTCCTCCAGGCACCGTGCCGCGGCGATCTGCACCTGGCGCACGCGCGTGGGGCGCCCTTTGAGCCCAGGAGCCCGCTCGGGATCGGCGATGTGCCTGGCCGCTTCCATCATCAGGGCATACAGGGTCAGCCAGCCCGGCACGTCGATGAGCTGCGAGGGCCTGGAGTCGGAGTTAATGTCCGGTGCCTCAACCATTTCCCGCAACGTGTCCGGCTCACGCAGGCAGGGCGCGGGCAACTCGTCCGGATCAAGGCTGCTGCCGTCAAACTGCATCTCCTGTCTCGCGCCGCACGCACGGCAGGCAACGCTGAACAGGATCCTGCGACCGCCGTCTTCATGACACGGCGCCTGCGTCGGCACCAGCGGCCCCTCTCCGCAGGCGGAACACGGCGTCACCATGGCATAGAGATACGCCTCCGCCAGGCTGTGCAGCATTGGTCTTTCTGTTCCTGGCATGCCCAGGAGATCCTACCGTCAGACCGCTCCAAGGCAAGCACGCACGCTCGCCACCGGCCTGCCACCGCGGTGAGCGCTGCCCCCTGCGGCCGATGAGTTCCAAGACCCGTCCCGTCCAGGCATGTGGCACCGGTTTCCAACGGTGTACACCAGTACCACACCCTGCTGCGAGGATTTTCAGGCTCACGGAGCAGTGACACAGGCCCTGGTGTGGCCGGTGTGCATCTCGCTTCCGGGAATGGCCCGACTCCCGCGCTGCCGGTAGAATGCCGGAGGCGGCCCGGGCCAGCGGAGTGTCCGGCGTCGGCCGGGGACGGCCTGCAAAGGGAAAGAGCACACGGTCGCGCAACCAGACAGACCGATGGGATTTCTGGACGGACACTGGCTCGGGCGTCGACGACGCCAGGCGCGTGGTCGTGCGACCCGTCCGCCCAACGGCGGAGGCCAGCATGACAATTCCGCAGCCGCCGGGAGCGACCCGCTCGATTTGCCCGGGCTCACCAGCCATGGTCCGTTGCGGCTCTGCGAGACGATCTCCTTCGCCGGCTTGAGCCATGAGGATCTGTTGAACCTTGCTCTCAAAGCGGGTTGGCCCGAGGAGCACCCCATCGCCAATGCCCTGGCCGCGGCTGCTACCGAGCATGGGCTGAAGCCGGATGAACATGAAGTGGACAACCAGCACGCGCGCTGGCATATTTCCCCCGGCCGTGGCATCCAGGGCTACGTCAACGGGTATCACGTCCTGATCGGCAACGAACGGCTCATGCGCGATGCCGGAATGATCATCACCCCTGAGCTGCGTCAGCAGTTCGATGATCATGCCGAGCGGGGCTGGCAGCCCCTGTTCATGGCGGCCCGGACCCCCACCGACGATCTGCTCGCGACGCGCAGTTCGCTGCTGGGCGCGCTGGTGCTCGCTCCCGTCGCCCGGCCAGTGTCCGAAGCGCCGTCAGCCGAGCCTCCCGTGCCGCCCGCGTCTGGGCGAGCCGAGTCACCGCCGCCGGGACAGAATCCGTTTCCGCGGCAGCAGTATGCCAGCACCAGGAGCCACACACCAGGTTCTCGCTCCCGCCCTGGGCGGCGAGTGGCCGGGATATTGATCCTGCTGTCGGCTCTCGCCGGGCTGTACGGTTCGTCGTTCCGCGTGGCCCCGGGAGAACTCGCCGTCGTGCATCGCCTCGGCCGGGCAGTGGACGTCTACGGTCCGGGGCTGCACTTCCGATGGCTCTGGCCAGTCGAGTCGATCACCCGCCTGCCCGCTGGCGCCATCCAGTCGCTCCATCTACGGATCGGCGAGAAACCGGGGCTTGGGG
>BTUC01000626.1:0-3182 GCA_045863575.1 Phycisphaerae bacterium | reverse complement strand
CGAGAATGCCGATCGCGAGCATGATCTCGGCCAGGGAGAACGCGCGGCGCATGACCACTCCCCTCGCTGCGTATGAGTTCATCGCAACTGCCCTCATTGCGGAGGAAGGCATCGAAACTCCCCTGCTTGCGCAGGAAGGCATTGCATCTCCCCCCCTTACAAAGGGGGGGTTGGGGGGGGTTGGGGAAAGGCGATGAATGTAACTTCGCTGCGGACCGCCGGAGCCTGCACGCCCCAAGAACCCTCCTCTGGTCCCCCCTATGTAAGGGGGGAAGGCTCGCGGGCCTCCAGTTCTGTTCATGGTTGGGCTGTCACACATGGCCGCACCTCACCGCGCAATCACCGGCGCACCGGTATAGACGTTCAACATCACCAGCTTACCTCCCGGCGCCGCGTTACCCGGATCGGGATTGATGAATCCGGTATACGGCTTCGATCCCGCGTCCAGCCGACGTTGACGCTCATAGATCCAGAGGGAGTTTCGACTGATTTCAGGCTCTAAGGCCTCATCAAGTTGACCGAGCGGCCGAGGCCTGGGATCCTCGGCAAAAATCATGGAGTCCGGGTCTGGATCCGTGTTGTCTTCGTCCGCTGGCGTGCCCTTATCTATCACCTCCGGCGGAAACAGACCCTGATCAGGATATCGCAAGTTGAAAATGGGATCCCACCACTTGATATCATTGCCGGTGTCAGGATAATATTGGTCCCTGCGCTGCGTGACATGGACCTGCCGACGGACAATCTGGCCTGCGGGCGAGAAGACAACCGTGAAGGTGGTAGCGGGTACAACATCCTCAAAAAACGGTACAAACTGACTGTCGCCGGTGTTCTTATCCAGATCCCCCTGGGCCAATTCCATCCCCTTGGGCAGGACGACGGGCTCGACACTGTCGGCCGCCACGAAGGTCAGATACGTGCAGTTGGGCTGGTAGTTGGGGCAACCATTCACAAAGTGTCCACCCGCCTGCGCCTGAGCGAGCATGATCGCGTAGGACTGGCCGGCCCTGTTCTGCTGGAAGCGGACACCAACGTACTGCTGGCTGGTGGCCGCTCGGGCGCGGGCGGAAGCGAAGAGGCTGCGCAGGGCCGCCTGAACGGCCGCGTCGCCGGAACTGCGCATCAGTCCGGAAAGCGACGGAACGGCAATGGCGATGAGCAAGACAATGATGGCCGCTACGATCATGAGCTCGACGAGCGTGAAGCCGCGGAGGTTACCCCCCCCAGCCCCCCCTTCGAAAGGGGGGGAGAGGATGCTGCGACGCCGAACCGTCTTGCGCGGCGCGAGGGCGCGACGCCGCTCGAGGGCGTCAGCAGGGAGCCTTCCTGTTCGTATTCGTGTGTTCACGATCAATCGCCCTACTTGTAGCTGAAAATGTCATCGCCGGTGCCCCACTGACCGTCGGGACCGGCGGATCGAACCGACCACTCGTCATTGTTCTCGGGTGTGGACCTTTGGTAGTACAGAGGCCGTCCCCAGGCATCGACGAACACCAGCACGTCTGTGGCTCGTTGATCGTCAGCCGGGTTACCCTTCCGCATCAGCGTACCAGGGTTCAGGAATTCCGTCCCGGGAGCGACCTTATCGGCACTGATGACGTGGGCGGATGGGATCTTATTCACCATGGCCCTGGAATTGGGCTCCTTCATCAACTCATAATAGAGCACCTGAATACCATAGATGCGCCGGCCGTCGGGCACTTTGTGATTCTCGGGTCTTACCGAATAGGCGAATCGACCAGTGTCGCCCTCGGCCGGCCCATCAGCCGAGTCGCCATTCGCATCCAGGACAAAATCCCCCTCAGTTCCGCTGCGCTCACGGTAAAAGTCAGCACGAAACGTCCGGTCCCCTGCAAAGAGTCCTATCAGAGTGATATCCGGTGGCGTAATGTCGTCGGGATCGAACGGCTGGCTTGGCATGCCGTGGCCGGCCAGCTTGAACTCGGTCACGGCCGCCCTGATCGCGTCCATCGCCGCCTTGGTCTGTTTGACCTTGGCATCCGCATTCGACCGCGATCCCATCCACGCGACGATGCCGACGAGGATGGCGATGATGGCGATGGCGATCATGATCTCGGCCAGCGTGAAGGCCAGCAGGGCTGAGTGCTGAGTGCTGAGTGCTGAGTGCTTCGCAGGTTGTGATGAGTGATGAGTGATGAGTGATGAGTGACGGGTGTTGGGTGTTGGGTGGTGGGTGTTGGGGGAGAACTGAGAACCGAGAACTGACAACTGAGAACCCGTCGCCGACGGTTCGTCCCTGAACGCTGACGGCTGAATGCTGACCGCTGATCGCTGAACGCTGGTATCCATGATCACTCCAATGGTCCCCGAATCCAGGTGTCGGGCCAAGCGAATTCGTTCAGGAGCCCTTGCACAAGAGCCCACGGCCGGGCTGGCCGCGGGCTCCGTAAGTGTCTGATATCTCGAATCCTGGGGCCGCATCGGCCGAGTCACTTGTTGATCGTGATGTTACCCAGGTCGTCCGCCGTACCGTAGAGGCCGTCGGGGCCGGCGGATAGCAGGATGTAGGAGTCCTCCCGTTGCGGACGGCTGATCGCCCTCACGTTCGGATCCCACACCGTCCGACCAAACGAGTTGCCGGTTACGCCCGTGCTGACCCGCGGCGGCTCGGCGTTTCCGGTCACAGCGCCCAGCGCACCCATCGGGTGCTGAATGCCGGCGCCAAAGTCCATCCCAACGACGTTGGCACCGGTCCCCACGGCCCCCGTAATGGAGTAGTTGTCCATCAGCGTGTAGATGCCCTCGTTACTGCCCGCATTGACCAAGCTGACCATGTTGGCCTTGCCGGGATTGGCCTTGTAGTAGAGGATCGGCTGATCAAATGTGTCCAGGAAACAGACCGAACCCAACGTTCGCCGCATGCTGTAGGTGCTAGCGACGGCAGCGGGAATCGTAAACTCGCTGTCGCCGGTCTGGGGCGGCAGTTTCATCTTGGATCGTTCGACAAACGGTCCAAAACGAGTGAACACGGGTCGATTACCGCTCGTTGCGTAGAGATGCTTCTGAAGATCGGTGCGCCCCGTATTATTTGCCCATATATTGTCGGGCGGGCTATCCAGATCCCGGAAACCAGGTGTGCCCAACAGATCCGCGCCCAGTAGCGCCCATACCAGATAACTTGCACCACCAACGGCATGATCGGGATCACCTGAGGCGTTTTGATT
>BTUC01000625.1:0-3200 GCA_045863575.1 Phycisphaerae bacterium | reverse complement strand
AAACCGTCGTGCAGGTGGTGTCCCCGATCATGGGCGAGTTCTTGCCGATCCACACGCCCGGCATGGGGTGCTCGGGCGTGAATTCCTCACCGTGACAGACAACCGGCGCTTCATGATACGTGGACCGTCCGCCATCTCTGCTCAGGGCATAGCGGATGGTCCAGTGCTTCATGCCTTCCAGCGGATGATCCGAGGGAAGTACGCCCTGGATAATGAACGTGATGAGCACGCCCGTTTTGGGATCGGGATGACCCGGATGCAGGTAGCGACGCTTCGTTCCGCCTGGGACCACTTCGAACGTCTCCAGACGCTCAGGCTGCGACCAGGTTCTGCCGTGGTCACTGGAGAAGCTGCGCCAGGTGACATCGAGCTTGTCGCTCTTGGTCTCCTCCGACTGCAGCCGCATCATCTCCAGGCCCTCAGCGCGGGCGTAGAAGGCAGTGGCCATGACTCGTATGCCCGCCTGACGACACGGCACAAATACGTCTCGCCCGACCAGCCTGAGCTCAGAAGCCGCCGCCTGCACCGAAATAGCCGTGACCAGAGCGACAAGCACCGGCACTTGTTTCTGTTGGACGTTGATCATTCTCATCCCGCTGCGCTTCGTCTCCCGCCGCGATCAATCGGCGCAGTCCGGTTCGGCGGGCATACTCGGACCGCTGACGCGCCGCCGGAACACCTGGTGCAGGAACTCCCGGATATTCAGCCAGTGCTCCGCCTCCTGACCCGTACCGGGAAAGTCGTTGTGGTCGCACTCATACTCGATGCAGGTGGCGTTTCTGGCCAGTTCCCGGTTCCTGTGAGCGTGATCGATCGGCACGATGGTGTCGTTTCTACCGTGCATGATCAAGAGGGGCACATCCAATGTGGGTAGGACTTCATCAGTGCGGAACGGGTGTTTCGCCAGGAACTCCGGGGCGAAGTAGTTGTGGGCCATGACGGCCACACTGGTGAACGTCGATTCGAGGAGCAGGGCGGCCGGCTTTCGGCGAGCGGCTACTTGAGCGGCCACGCCGCCGCCCAGGGAGCGGCCGTGAAATACGATGCGGGTCGGATCGACATCTGGCCGTGCGGCGAGCAGGTCGTAGAACCGCACCGCGTCGGCGACGATGCCCGCCTCTGATGGTTGCCCCGGGCATCGACCATAGCCCCGGTACTCCGGCAGAAGCACCGAGTAGCCCATGGCGTGGTAGTTCTCCACCACCCATTCCTGGTGCTCGATCAGTTCCGCGTTGCCATGGAAGAACATCACGGCCGGTGACCGGGGCCGCTCCGGATGCACAGCGGCCGGCAGGAACCACGCTTCCACCTGTCCGCCGCCGTCCCAATCCAGTGTCAGCCGTTGGGCGTGGCGACTCCAGCCGGTCCGCTCGGCGCTGACCGGCGGGATGAGGTCAAACCGGAACAGCAACCGGTCCTGTCCCACATAGAGCAGACCGCACCATACGACGTAGATGATCAGAATGCAGACCAGCAGCCGCATCGCCCGCAATCGCAGTCGGCGCGGTCCCGGAATGGTGAGCGGAGCGGGTTCATCCTGCGGAATGCTACTCATCGATACGCCTCAGGCCGGGCCGCTCCATCCGGGCCCGCGGACGGGGCCCTGGGGGGGCATTGTAGGCCGTTTACGCAGGTTCTTCACGCCCGCTGTGCCCGGCGTCTGAGCCGAACCACCGCGCCAAGCGGATGGCGCGTTGCTGCTGGCAATTCGGCTCAGCCGAACTTACCCTATGGGTACGATGGGTCAGGATTCTCATAGCTCAGTTGCGAACCGGCCGGCTAACGGCGAAACGCTTCTTGAAGTCCGGGATCTGAAGACGTATTTCCCCGTGCACCACGGCGTTTTTTCGAGGATCGGCGGCTACGTCAAGGCGGTGGATGGGGTCAGTTTCGACGTTCGCAAGGGACGCACGCTGGGGCTGGTCGGCGAGAGCGGCTGCGGTAAGACGACGGTCGGCCGGACGGTCCTCCGCCTCATTCCGGCCACCGCCGGCCGGGTGCGTTTTGAAGGCGTAGACGTTTTTGCGCTGAATCGATCCGCGCTCCGCACGCTGAGGCGCCGCATGCAGATCATCTTCCAGGACCCCTACGGCAGCCTCAATCCACGCATGACGGTGAGTACGATTGTCGGCGAAGGGCTGACCGTGCACGGTCTGGCCCGTGGGCGGGAGCGCGACCGCCGCGTGGCGGAACTGCTCGAGCGGTGCGGCCTCAGTCCCTCGCACATCAATCGGTACCCGCACGAGTTTTCAGGCGGGCAGCGGCAGCGCATCGGCATTGCCCGGGCCCTGGCCCTGAACCCCGACCTGATCATCTGCGACGAGCCGGTCAGCGCGCTGGACGTCTCCATCCAGTCGCAGATCCTCAACCTGCTGAAGGACCTGCAACGGGAACTTGGCCTCAGCTACCTGTTTATCGCTCACAACCTGGCGGTGGTGGAGCACTTCAGCGATGAGGTCGCGGTCATGTATCTGGGCAAGATCATGGAGATCGCCTCGGCCCAGGAACTCTATCGTAATCCCAAGCACCCCTACACCCAGGCATTGCTCTCGGCGGTTCCTGAGCCTGACCCCACCGCGCGGCGATCGCGCGTGGTTCTGGGCGGTGAAGTGCCCAGCCCCATGAACCCGCCGCCGGGCTGTCCGTTCCACCCGCGGTGTCCGCTGGCCATTGATATCTGCCGTCAGGAGGTGCCCGCGTTGATTCGTCACCAGGATTGCGAGCCGGGCCACCTGGTAGCCTGCCACCGCGCAGACGAAATGGATCCCGACACGCTGGTCCAGATCATGCGCGGTCCCAAGCCGGCCGAAGCGGTCGCCGGTTCTGCCCGCGCGTAAAAACTCTCCCCCTGAACGCGCGGTCTAGAATGAGACGGAAGCGCGGTTGCGGCCCAAGGGCCGTTGCAGTGGCTTGACGCACCCGGCTGGCGCCGGTATAGGCTTACGCAGGCTTTAAACTTTCGCTGTCAAAGGAACAATGCAATGGAAGCGATGAACCGATGGGTGCTCCACGGACTGGTGGCCATGTTGCTGGGCGCGGCTCCTCTGTCCGCTCAGGATGCTGAGCCGGCGGCTCCTCCAGCCGCCGCCCCGGCGGTCGCCCCGGCTCCGGCCGTCGCGGCGGATCCGACCGCACTGCTGAAGGCCATTCCCGATGATGCGGTCGCTTTTGTGGCGATTCGCAATCTCAAGGAACTCGAC
>BTUC01000624.1:0-3224 GCA_045863575.1 Phycisphaerae bacterium | reverse complement strand
CTTCCAGTTCGTCAGTGCTGTAGCGGCCCGACACCGTGCCGGCTGTTCTGCTCAGTGAACGGCCGGCACGGAAGCGGGCCGCAACAAAGGGCGAAAGTGGTGTGGGTATTACTGCAAGTGCCGAAGGAAAGCGTACGCCCGGCGGGCGGTGGCCACGGCATCGTGGCTGTGACGCGAGAGTTCCACGTGGAGGCCGAAGGGATAGCCGGTCTCGCGCAGGGCCGCAAAGATGGGAGGGAAGTCCATGTCTCCCCGGCCGAACTCGAGATGATCGTGGATGCCGCGGCGCATGTCCTCGATATGGATGTTGAAGAGGCAATCCTTCCAGTTGCTGATGTGACCCGTGACTGAACCGTCGCCGAGGCAATGAACGTGGCCGACGTCGAGCGTCAGGCCGAACAGTGGGTGGTCGAGCCGGCCGTGAAGCTCCGCGAAACGGTCCATGCGGTCCACGAACATGCCGGGCTCGGGTTCGAAGGCCATCCGGACCTCGTGCCGCTCAGCCCGATCCAGGAGTCGCCGACACCCATCCACAAGCCGGTCCAGGGCTTGCCTCTCGGACAGCCCCGCTGGGCGAGCACCTGACCAGAAGGAAAACGCATCCGCGCGCAGCGTTGCGGCCAGATCGACACCGCGGAGCAGAAAATCGAGCCGCCGCTGGGCCGCTGACGAGTCATCGAGCAGCGTGGGCGAATGCTTGGCCCGGGGATCCAGGAGAAACCGCGCACCGGTCTCAACCACGCACCTCAGCTTCTCCCGGTGGAGGATCTCCGCCACACGCCGGGTCTGCTCGGCGACATCAGGGTCGTAGGGATTCAACGCGTGGTAGTCGAGCGTCAGGGCCACGCTGCGATACCCGATCTCACTCAAGATGATGAGAGCATCCTCGAGAGCGTGATGAGCGAAGCCGTTGGTGTTGTAGCCGAGAAGCATGGGATGGATAGTGGTCAGTTCTCAGTTTTCAGTTTACAGTCAGCACTGCTCGCAGATCAGTGGCACACCCAGATTCAGCACCCGAGCCTCAATAAACTGCAAACCCACAACCCACAACTCACAACCCGGATCCCCCCCGCAACTGACCACTGAAAACTGACCACTGACCCGTCAGGTCGAATACAACCACTTCCCGAGCCAGACGGCCGGAACCAAAAGGATGAGGACCAGCAGGCTCAGGGGCAGCCCGCGGATGAGGCCGACCATGGCGGCATCGAAGACGATAATCCCCAGGACGGCCGTCTTGATGGCCAGTTGCACGCGCGGCGGCGTGGGCGTGAGCACCGCCTGGCTGAGCCGGTAGGTCACGCCGGCCAGGAGCAGTACCACCAATACACTACCCGAAGGATGCGCCACCTGGGCGGGAAACAACAGCCGCAGGGCCGCCAGCATCAGAACGCCCAACAGAACGGTACCCGCCCCCAAGAGCATCAATCGATCCTGCTTGGGGTTCGCCTCACGCTGGGCCGTCACAGTAATCCCCACCACGTAGATCCCCAGCGCGAAGATCAAATACGTCTGCATCGAGACGGTAATCATCCGGTCGTTGACCAGACTCATCCCCAGCAGGAGGTTCAATGCCCGGCACAAGCCCATGAAAGCCGGCGCGATCGGCATATCCTTCATAAGGACATCATAAAGCAGGATCGTGGCCACCAGCAGCATGCCCACAGCACCGGTGGCGGGATAGGGAATGGAGGCCAGGGTGGTCCCGCCGATGAGCAGAGCCACGGCCAGCACGAGGCCGTGCCAGCGGCGGATGCGCCCGGAGGGCAGCGGCCGCGTCGGCCGCTCGGCGAGGTCGCGCTTGTAGTCGTGCCAGTCATTGAGCGCAATGCCTCCGCCGTAGAGGCACGCCGAAGCCAGCAGCACGATGAGGATATTGGCGGTATCGTGCCAGCCGGCCCCCACCGCCAGCGCTCCGGCCAGCGGATCCGCCATGGCCGTGAACAGGTTGGGAAGACGCACGAGCTGGGCCCAATCGCGAAAGCCGCTCAGACGCAGCACGATCCTTTCCGCACGGCTGCCCGGCCGCGGCGCCGCCGCGGGCGCGGCCGGCGATCTGGAGGCGCCGGACTCACTCATGCGCACGGCCTCCGCGGTTCTGAACAGTTTCGAGGATGCCCAGCAGGTGGCTTCGCGCCTGACGGCCAGCTCCGTCCGGATCGTCGATAAAGGGGTAAAGCTCCACGGTCAACCAGCCTTCATAGCCGATTTCTTCCAGTGCGGCGAATGTCTCGGCGAAATCGATGGCCCCGGTGCCTGGTACCAGGTGGTGGTGAACACGGGTGGCGGCGATGTCCTCGACATGCACGTGATCAATGTGCGGGGCCAGTGTCCGGACGGCCCGGGCCGGCGACTCGCCCACGCAGAAAACATGGCCGATGTCGAAGTTCAGGCCCATCGCCGGAGAATCGATCCGCGCGCGCAAGTCCAGGAACTGCTCGCTGGTTTCGATGAGCAGACCGGGCTCGGGCTCGATGAGCAGCTTCACACCCTCCCTGGCCGCGTGGTCGAGCACGGGCTTGAGCATCTCGACAAAGAGCCCCATGGCCCTTTCGCGCTGCGATTCATCGGTAAGAGGGCCGCCGGGTTCTGTGGATATGTGCCGGGCACCTAACTGGCGAGCCAACGTCAGGCTGCGCCGCGTGTGCTCGATGCGGATCTGCCGGTAGGTCGCATCGGGTTCAATCCAGGAGGGATGCCAGTACGGCTGCCGGGGGTCGGCGATCTTGTTCATCATGAAGGCGTTGACGTTGGCGACGGTCAGCCGGTGACGATCGAGTTCCGAGCGGATGGCGTCGATCTGCCCTGGCGTGACGTCCTCCGGCCAGGCGTGCGGCGTGTCGAACATCAGCTCGATGCCCAAGTAGCCTAAGTCCGCGATTCGACGGATAGCGTCCTCAATCGGATACCGCATGTAGGCATTGGAACTGTATGCAAGCCGGCTCGATAGAGGCTTCATGCTGAGTGTCCCGCGACCAGTAGAATCCATCTGGAACCTGCCCCAATAGGCCCGGAGGCCCATTGTTCGCTGCGCTTGCCCTGCTGTTCCCGGGTGTGCCACTGCTGTGCTTGCCACGCCAAAGCCTGTTCGCGAAGGCGGGTCAGCAGCGGTGGGAGACCACCAACGCTCCACACCCTCCAGCACTGCTCACAGAACTTGCTGTTACCTACATCTTCTGCCTCAGCATTCGGCAGAAGTGCCGTTTTCAGCCCCGCAGGGGCGG
>BTUC01000623.1:0-3241 GCA_045863575.1 Phycisphaerae bacterium | reverse complement strand
GCGTTTACAGAGCAGAACGGCCGGCACGGAGGCCGGCCGCTACGGATCTTCGCGAACCGCCCGCATTCGTCTTCAGGGGAAAGATTGAGGAGAGTCTGAGTGGCACGCGGACGATACCACAACCGCCGACGGCGAAAACCCTTGGTGCTTGGAATGCTTGTCATGGCGGGCGGAACTGCCCTGTGGTTTCAGTCCGGCCGGACGTGGTCTCCCGCAGCCAGTGCCAACGCAGATGGGGCCATCCCGCTGGCCGGAGTGCGGAGCACCCCTATTTCCGAGCCCGCGCTTCGGCCGGTCGAGTTGAAGGTTTCGACCTCCCAGCCGGAGATTGAGCTGCCAGAGACGCCAGATGCTACCCCGGCCGCTCCTCCTGCTGCTGCGGATCCATCCGCTGACGTGGTCAAACCGGTCTTGCCAACAACCCAGCCCACCACGCTGCCTGCGGACGGCTCGTCGGCGGACGCGCAGGATGAGGCCCAGGCCGGACTGGAGGCACTGGCTCGTAAGGATCTGCTCACCGCTCGCAGCCTCCTGAACCGCGCTTTTGTGGGTGGGGTCCCGGCCGAGCAGTCCAAGGTGATTCGTGAGAAGCTGGTCATGATCGCCGCCGAGACGATCTTCACCTACCGAACGGTCAAGAACGACCCCCTTTGCGAATACTACACCGTCCGCTCGGGAGATACGCTGAGGCGAATTGCCGACCGGCACCATGTCTCCGAGGATCTGCTGGCCCAGGTCAACAACATCCGCAATAAGAACTATGTCCGTGAAGGCCAACGGCTGAAAGTGATCAAGGGACCGTTCCACGCGACCGTGAGCAAGCCCGAACATGTCCTGCACGTTTACCTGCAAGACGTGTACGTGGGTACCTTCCCGGTGGCCCTGGGTGTCGGGGGCAGCACCCCCGCCGGGCGATGGCAGGTCGTCAACCATCAGGAGAATCCCGGCTGGAACGATCCGCGCACCGGCAAGCGCTGGCATCCCGATGATCCTGAGAATCCCATTGGTGAGTTCTGGATCGGGCTGGAAGGGATCGAAGGCGACGCCGTCGGCCAGATGGGCTATGGTATCCACGGCACGATCGAACCGGAGACGATCGGGCAGGATGTTTCCCTCGGCTGCGTGCGGCTGGCGGCTGAGGACATCGCCTTCATCTACAAGCTGTTGCTGCCGGGCGAATCGCTGGTCACCATTACCGAGTGACGCTGGCTCACCCGCTGGGGGAGGGAGTGCCCTTCGCCCTCGGCCGCATCGATGCAGCCTTACCGATCATTTCGATCTTGACGTGCGCAGATCCCGGAGGCGTTGTGAGCAATCCGTCGAAGAAGCAGACGCAATCGGATGAGAATACCACCGTGGCCGACCTGCGCCGCGAGGTCGCCCAGTTCGTTCACGATCGCGATTGGGAACAGTTCCACGACCCCAAGAACCTCTCCATGGCCATCGCCACTGAGGCCGCCGAGCTGATGGAACACTTCCGGTGGGTGAAGAACGACGGGGCCAGGGACCTTCTGCAAGACCCCGGCTCCATGGCCGGCGTGCGGGATGAACTGGCCGACGTCCTCGCCTTCGCGCTGGCCTTCGCCAACGTGACCGGCATCGACATCGCCTCGGCGCGGCGGGCCAAGATGGCCCGCAACGCCAGCAAGTACCCGGTCGACCAGTACAAAGGACGTTACTGAGAACTGCTCAACTGTTGTGACCCGGGGGTAGCGCTCTCGGTGCGGCCCGCCTGACCATCGGGCGGCGTCGGCCGAGCCGACCCGCTTTCTTCCGGGAATCTGGCCTGTGCGCCGTTGGCGGCATCCGGCGGAACCACCTCGATCCGCAGCGGGCGGTCGCCGATGGTGCTCAGCGTACGCTGCGGGAAAGGTATTTCGATCCCGTGCTGCCGGAACAGGCGGTCGATCTCGAAGCAGGACTGCGTGAGGAATTTCCACCGGGATCCGGCGTTGGCAAACCAGCAGGCCAGCGTGAAGTTCAGGCTGTTGTCGCCGAAACCCATGAACCACACATCAGGCTCGGGCGCGACCAGGACGAGCTCGTGACGGTGGGCCAGATCCAAGAGCAGCTTTTTCACCAGGTGAGGGTCCGTTCCGTAGGCCACTCCCACCTCGACCAGGCCGCGGATACGTTGTTCGCCGGCATGGGTCCAGTTGGTTACCTGGCCAGTGATGAACTCGCCGTTGGGCACCACGATTTCCTTGTTGTCTGGTGTACGAATCCGCGTGGAGCGCATGGTGATCGACCGGACCTCCCCGAACTGAGAGCCGACTTCGACCAGGTCACCGACCCGGACGTGGCGCTCGAACAGCATCAGCACCCCGCTGATGAAGTTCACGAACAACGGCTGGAGGCCCAACCCGAGGCCCAGACCCAACGTCCCCAGCAGCACCGTCAAAGCCCCCAGATCCAGGTTGAGCACCAGCAGGGCGATGTACACGGCCAAGCCCACCAGACTGTAGTGCAGGAGGGTTGAGATGGCGGCCTGGGCACCGCGGTCCACCTGCTGCATCTGGGGAAATACCTGGGCCTGGAGGAAACCGCGCAGAAAGCGTGAGACCACCACGCCCGCGGTCAGCGTGAGCAGCGCGGCGGCGATTCGGCCGGGCGTAATCCAGGCCTGGCCTACATAGAACAGTTCATATCCCAGCACCGTCCGGATCTCCACCGGCCGGACTCCCCAGGCGGACAGCACCCCTACCGCCGCAACGATCATGACCGCCAGCCGGAGAAGGTAAATGAAGGTTCCCACCAGGGGGTGAGGCGGCGGCCGATCCGACACGTCCACCGGGGCCGCCTGGGTGGTGGCAGTCGAGTCGGCCGTCACCTCGGCTGATTCGCTGCTGACGGGCTGATAAGTGAATTCCCGCAGCAGGCCACTGAGCAATTTCGAGGCCCCCAGGATCAGCAGCGTTAACGTCGCACCGCGCACAATGTAATCGGTGAGCGCGCCGTATCCGGCCACTTGCAGCGCCAGAAGCAGCCCCACGCCTACGGGCAACAGCGGCAGCAACCGCTCGTACACAAGCAGCCTCAAATCTGATTTCCGCTCCCCCGCGCTGGCGCTGGACAGGAACATGCGCTGGCGAAGCAGGTAGACCAGGATGAGGAACATCAGCAGCGTCTTGATGATTTCCCAGAGGAAGACGCGCGCCTCCGGCCAGATATCCAGCCACTCCATGGCCAGCGGAACCGGCAGCATGACCGCGGCAAAGACAATGAGTATGCGCAGCCAGCG
>BTUC01000622.1:1713-3260 GCA_045863575.1 Phycisphaerae bacterium | reverse complement strand
CGTAGCCCTTGGTGGCCGCCTTCAGCCGGTCGTAGAAATCGTAGATGGTTTCCGACAGGGGGAAGCGGTACGTGAGCATGACCCGCTCGGGGGAGAGATACTCCGTCTTCTTGTGTTCGCCGCGGCGCTCCTCGGCGATCTGCATAATGGCCCCGATGGAGTCCGCCGGGACAATCAGGCTGGCGTCGATCATCGGCTCGCGGATTTCCTCAATGATCGAGGGGTCGGGCATCTCGGCCGGCGAGTCCATGTGGACCACTTTGCCGTCGCTCTGCAGCACTTCGAATGTGACCGTGGGGGCGGTCTGGACGATGTCGATCTGGCCCTCGCGCTCGATGCGCTCCTGAATGATCTTCATGTGCAGCAGGCCCAGGAACCCGCAGCGGAAGCCGAAGCCCAGCGCGTTGCTGTGCACGGCCTCATACGAGAACGACGAGTCATTGAGCCAGAGATTCTCGAGCGCGTCGCGCAGCTCCGGCGCCTCGGTCATGGGCCCGGGATAGAAATCGCAGAAGACCATGCGCTGCGGCGCCTGGTAGCCCGGCAGGGCGGTTTCGGCCCGGCGGCCGTCCAGCGTGATGGTGTCGCCGATGTTGACGTCGGCGAGCGTCTTGATCCCCGCCACCAGGTAACCCACCTCGCCAGCGGCCAGTTCCTCCACCACCCGCGGGCGGGGGGCGAACTTGCCGATCTCCGTGACGGTGTAGGTACGCCCCGCGGCCATGAGCAGGATCTTCTCGCCGCGGTGCAGCGCTCCCTCTCTCACGCGGACATGGCAGACCACGCCGCGGTGCACGTCGCTCTTGGCGTCGTACACCAGTGCTCGCAGCGGGGCCTCGGTCTCGCCCGGCGGCGCGGGGATGCGCTCGACGATGGCCTTGAACAGCTCGTCCGTGCCCGCCCCGGTCTTGGCCGAGGTGAAGATGGCCTGCTCGGCCGGCAGGCCCAGCACGTGCTCGACCTCCAACGCAACGTCCTCCGCCCGGGCGGTGGGCAGGTCGATCTTGTTGATGACCGGGATGATCTCCAGGCCGGCCTCGATGGCCTTGTAGGCGTTGGCCACCGTCTGGGCCTGAACCCCCTGGGTCGCATCCACGAGCAGCAGCACGCCCTCGCAGGCGGCCAGCGCCCGCGAGACCTCGTAGTGGAAGTCCACGTGGCCCGGCGTATCGATGAGGTTGAGCATGTAGCGCTGGCCGTCGTGGTTGTGGAAGACGGTGGCCCGGTTGGCCTTGATGGTGATGCCCATCTCGCGCTCGAGGTCCATGTCATCCAGAAACTGCTCGCGCATTTCGCGAAGCTGGACGGCGCCCGTGGCCACCAGAATGCGGTCGGCCAGGGTGCTCTTGCCGTGATCTATGTGGGCAATAATACTGAAGTTACGAATGAGCTTGCGATCAAACATACTCGCCGGGAATCTCCGGAGGCACGGGAAGTCAGTGCAGTAGTGTAGTGCGGCGGAGGGCTGGGGGGAAGGGGCGCGTGAGGGGGGGAGGGGGGACGGAGAGACGGAGCGAAGGAGAGACGGAGCGATGGAGAGAGGGAGG
>BTUC01000622.1:0-1703 GCA_045863575.1 Phycisphaerae bacterium | reverse complement strand
AGAACGACGAGGGGGAGGAGACGGAGAGACGGAGGGAGGGGGAAAAGAGACATGGAGACCTGGGGACAAGGCGAGCGCGGTCGGACTCTCCACGACCCTGCAACCTACAACCACAGGGAGGCATGGGGACAAAAGAGAAAAGGAGCGGCTGATTCAGTGACAACCGGAACCTCCAACCTGCCACCCACAACCTGCAACCCACCAGCAAATGACAAGGCGACGAGGGGTGCAGGGGACACGGAGACGAGGGAAGGCTAGGATCGCCTATGAAAGTCGCTGTCTTCAGTACCAAGCCTTACGATCGCCGCTTCCTGTCGGCTGCCAACCAGCAGGCGGGTGGTCCCCATGAGTTCGTTTTCTTCGAGCCCCGGTTGACGGCGGAGACGGCCGTGCTTGCCAGCGGGTTCCCGGCGGTCTGCGCGTTCGTCAATGACGATATCGCAGCGCGAACCTTGCAGAACCTGTCGGCCGGCGGGACCCGCTTCCTGGCCATGCGCAGTGCCGGGTTCAACAACGTCGATGTGACCGAGGCGAAGCGCCTGAGGATCACCGTCGCCCGCGTGCCGGCCTACTCTCCGCACGGCGTGGCTGAGCATGCGGTGGCCCTCATGCTGGCGCTGAACCGGCGCCTGCACAAGTCGTACAACCGAGTTCGCGAGGGCAACTTTTCCCTGGAGGGCCTGCTTGGCTTTGAGATGCGCGGCCGGACGGCAGGCGTGGTCGGCACCGGCAAGATCGGCGCCGCGGTGGCTCACATTCTCCTGGGGCTGGGCATGCGCGTGCTGGCTTTCGATGTCCATCAGGATGAGCAGCTCGTCCGGGCCGGCGTCATCTACACGGAACTGGACGCACTGCTTACCGAATCGGACATCATTACTCTGCACGTGCCACTGATGGCGCAGACGCATCATCTGATCGACCACCGCGCCATCGGGCGGATGAGACGCGGCGCGATGCTCATCAACACCAGCCGCGGCGGACTGGTTGACACGGCCGCGGTCATCAACGGCCTCAAGGATGGCCATATCGGCGCACTGGGACTGGATGTCTACGAGGAAGAAGAGGTGCTGTTCTTTGAGGATCACTCCGCCCGCGCCATTCCGGATGATGTCTTCGCCCGACTGCTCACCTTCCCCAATGTGATCGTTACCGGCCACCAGGCGTTCTTCACCCAAGAGGCCTTATCGAACATCGCCGCGACCACCGTCGAGAACCTGACCCAACTGGAGCGTACCGGCTCCTGTGAGAATAGCGTCGTTTGAACGCTGTATGACCGCTACTGACCCGCACATCCGATGGGTGGCGGGTTGTTGGGGCCGCTGAAGCACTGCGTGAACAAGAACAAGTCTCCCGCGTCCACGTCGTCATCGTTATCCAGCCGGGCTTCAGCACAATCCGGTTCCGTGTTCCCCTCGCCGGGCCCGCCGAGGCAGGTCTGGAAGCGGCCGAAATCCTCCTGATCCACGTCCGCGTCACCATCCATGTCTCCCGGCAGCGGCGCTGCTTCGACAGTGACGGCCACGGGCACCGTCTGGGGCGAATTGGCGGCGGCCGAATCGCTGATCGTGATGGTGGCCGTGTGTGTGCCCACGCTTAGCGTGGCCGTGTTGAGGCTCACGGTGACGAAGTCGGTCTCGCCGAGACTCGTGCCCCCGGTCGGGCTGGTGCTCAGCCAACTGGCATTGTCGCTGATGGTATAGGTC
>BTUC01000621.1:0-3271 GCA_045863575.1 Phycisphaerae bacterium | reverse complement strand
GGCCAGGAGCCGGAGAACCCGCACGTCTGGAAGCCCGATGTGCAAAGCGTGGCTGTGTTCAAGAACGGCATGGGCTTCTACATACGCGAGGGGGAGGTACGGCTTCGAGACGGGTGGTGCGTAGCCGGGGCGGTGCCCCCGGCCGTTTTCGGGACTCAAGCGATCTACAGCCACAATGAGGAGCAGATGGTGGACCTCGTTGGAGCTGGGCCCGGCGAGTCGGTGGAGTTCGATGGGAAGGACGGGCCGGCCGATCTGGCCGGAAAGCTGGCGCGGCTGCGATCCAACAAGGGGCTGCGGGTTGAGCTGACCTGCAAGCATGGTGACCAAATCCAGACTTCCTCGGGTGTGCTCACCGAGATCACCGAGGAGAACGCTGGGGCGTCGTCCCAATCGCTTCCTGCCTTCGCGATCCTGGAGAACGAAGGCCGGTTGTCTGCCATGCGCGTGGACGAACTGGCCAGGATGGCAGTCCTGGACCAGCCGCTGCGCATACATACGGAAGGCCAGACCGGCGAGGGTGGGCGGGCGCGACTGGGCATGGCCTACCTGCGCAAGGGCGTGACCTGGATACCCGAGTACACGTTGAAGATCATCGACGAGCAGACCGCCGAACTGACCCTACGGGCGACTCTGATCAACGAAGCAGAGGACCTGATCGGCGCGGACGTGCACTTCGTTGTGGGTGTGCCCAGTTTTCTGCATGCGGAGTTCCTGACGCCCGTGGCCGTCGGTCAGGCGATTCGGACGGTCGCGGCCGCACTACCACCCGGCGTCCAGTCGCAGCAGATGATTTCGAATGCGATTGCGACCCGCGCTGGCATGGCGGCGGATCAACGGCCCGCCCGGGTCGAACCCGGCCCGCCGGCGGCGGCCGATGACAGTGGTCGCATCGACGAGCTCATGCGGAGTCTGCCTCAGATGGAGGGTGCAGGTGCTTCAGACTTCGCCGTCTACACCAAGCCGGGAATGACGGTCCGCAAAGGCGAGAAGGCGATCGTCACGTTGTTCCGCCAGAAAATCACGTATTCGCATTACTACCGTTGGGCTTCGCCCGGCGAGATGAAACACTACCTGGTGCTGCGCAATGATACGGACACCCCCTGGACGTCCGGCCCGGTCGTGGCGGTCAGTGGGCGGAGGCCGCTCTGCCAGGACACAATCAAGTACACCCCTCGCGGAAGCGAGTACGAGCTGCCAATTACAACAGCCGTCAACGTCGCGACCGGGACGGCGGAGTCGGAAGTGGATCGTAAGCTCAAGACGCATGAGCCCGCCGCAAATGTCTTCCTGGATCTGGTGACGATCGAAGGCCAGGTGAAGGTGCACAACTACGAGAACAGGGCAATCGATCTGGAAGTGCGCCGCACGGTGCCCGGCGCTGTGCGCTCGGCGTCGGAGGACGGGCGGATCTGGCAAGACACCACCAAGCTTCAGCTTCTGGAACGAGAGGGCTCGGTGACCTGGACGCTCAAGCTCGAGCCGGGGAAAGGCAAGGAGCTTACGTATCGTTACGAACGATACATCCCGAGTCGATGAGCGCCCCCAACCTGAAGCGCCATCGAAAGCCAAAGCCGCGTGCCCCTGGTCTGCGAGCTTGCTGTTACCCACGAATCAGCGGCGGCGTGTCCTCCGCCCCGAAGGGGCGATAGTCAATAGCCCAGGGCGTAAGCCCTGAGGGCAGTGGGGACTTGAAGCGGCGAGAGCCCCGCAGGGGCGACAGATGGGCGCGAGCTTCTGTCGCCCTTTCAGGGCTTGCCGCACCATCGGCCCACTCGCGAACCGAGGGCTTACGCACCTCGGCTATTGACTCCCGCCCCTGCGGGGCTGAAAGCGACGATCACATGGGCCAGACCGATCCGACGGATCAGACCGATCGCACCGAGCAGACGGAGCGGAGCGATGGCACCGAGCAGACGGAGCGGAGCTTTCGACGCATCGGACCGATCAGACGGATCGGACCTATTGCCCCCCTGGGGGTGGTAAGGGTACTTCTGCCGAATCCTGAGGCAGAAGGTGTGGATAACAGCAAGGTCAGCGAGCACTGCTGGAAGCAAGAGGAGCGTCCTCGGTATCCGGGCACTGCTGACACGTTTTCGCTGGGCATAGCCCAGCTTCGCCGTTGCGAGCACAGCAGTGGCACACGGCTCCAACGCGATTGGCAATTGACTACTCGATCCTCGATGTCGAGGAACGGCTGCGGCAGGATCTCTCCTGAGGGCGTCAGGATCAGCACCAAACCATTCTGATCCACAATAAACCGGCGGCCGCTGCCATCGGGTGCATAGGTCAGGTCGAGCGGCGCCACCAGCCCGTCGGCCACCAGCTCCACGCTCAGGTCCGGCCCACCAGGCTCGGCGCCTGCCCTCGAAAAGCCCATGACACCCATCGCCAGCAGATTCAGCGCGCAGCTCGACCGCATGGAAGGATCTCCTTTTGCCTCGCGCTCTTTCCGCTTGACAACGCTCCGTGTGCTGCAACGGCCTTTCTCCGGACAATGCACCGGCGTGCCCGCGCTTTGGACCCTGCACCGGTGTAGCCGGGCTTCAGACCTTGCACCGGCGGCCGGGCTTCGGACCTTGCATCCCCTGTGACCCGTCTCCGTCTTGAGGAGATTGTGCCGGCCGTTCGCGCGCGGAACGGACAAAGCGGAAAGAGCACTTCATCCTGAAACGGCAGATATTGATCTTATTGGCCCGTCGACAGCGAGCGACCTGCTCCGACACCGGCAGGTCGAGAGCCTCCCATTGCTCCTGTCACTGTCTATAGACTCATGTCGGCGATAGTCCGGCCGCTTGCACCACCTCTCATGCCGGTCAAGAAGCCGCGGACTTCACTCGTGCAGAGCCCCGGTAGGGGGCGATAGATGGTAGCCCAGGGCGGAGGCGGGCGCCAGCCCGCCGCAGCCCTGGGACCCCTGGATCGCCATCTCCCGTAGAGCCTCGTAGGGGCGACAGAATCACGCCGGTGGCGAATGGCGTCTCCTCTGCAAAGCACCAGGCGCAGGCCTTCGAGGCTCTGGCCCGGCTGTGTTGGATCGATCCACCTCGTGACAGTTCTACCGACGCTCGTTCGACTTTCTCAGAATGAAGCCACCCTAAAGAAGCCGTGTCGGTTTTGCCCCTGCCCCCCGCAAGTGTTCTACTCCTTCCTCTCGTCCCGGTCACATGCCTCGGTGACCACAGGAAAGCCGCAGCGCAAGCCCGGATCACCGTGACGTTCATGCACCACCACCGTGCCGCATAGAAGGTCGGCCACCGTCCGGTGCCCC
>BTUC01000620.1:0-3279 GCA_045863575.1 Phycisphaerae bacterium | reverse complement strand
AGACCCTTCTCGAGGACGCGCTTCGAGATGGTGTCGGGGTTCTCGAGAACGGCCTTGTAGTTCTCGGCCGAACCGATGCTGGTGACGATGCCCTCGCCGACGCGAGCAATAATGGTTTCCTCGGTGGCGCCGCCGATGAGGCGCTCGATATTCGTGCGCACCGTGACCCGGGCCTTGGCCCGAAGCTGGATACCATCCTTGGCCACGGCATCGATGCTGTTCTTGCCCGCAATCGGGTTGGGGCAGTCAATCACCTTCGGGTTGACCGACGTATGCACCGCGTCGAGTACGTCCCGGCCGGCCAGATCGATGGCACAGGCCGTGCGATATCCCAGATTGATGCGCGCCCGGTCGGCGGCGATCAAAGCCGAGATGACGTTCTGGACGCGCCCGCCGGCCAGATAATGCGTCTCCAGATCGTTGGTGGTGATGTCCAGGCCGGCCTTGACCGCGCGGATCTTGCTCGCCACGATGGTGCGCGCGTCCACCTTGCGGAAGTACATACCCACCAGATCCATCAGCGACACGTCGGCATTACTGGTGTAGGCCTGCACGTAGAGCCCGACGAAGCGCCAAAGGAACGCCATCAGCCCCAGCACGACGATAACCACGACCACCGCGAAGATGGTCAGCCATGGGATTTCTGTCTGGGCCAGCAGGAAGTCAATCATCTCCAATCCTTTCGTAGCAGTCAGCAATCAGCGATCAGCAAATCAGTGCTCAGCAGTCGGCAGAGGGTGTCAGGAAGCCGTACTGCCGATAGTTCCTCTCACGTTTGGTCCTGGTCGGACGATTCGGCCGCCGGCCGAACGCACAGCGTGCGATCGATCAGCCGGATGCATTCGACGGCCACGCCCGCGCTGATGACACCGCGTTCGGCCACACACTCGAATCGCTCGCCGTCAAACACACACGTACCCACGGGCCTCAAGACGGTTGCAGTGCGTCCCAGGCTGCCCACCAGGCGCTCCAGTTGAGCCACCGGCATCCGGTCTGCCTCAGTGAGCACCGGGTTGGGCGGCGCGATGCGGCGGCCGATCCAGGTTCGCGGCCAGATCTTCAGAAAAGCCAGCAGAGTCACGGGAATCAGAGCGGCGAAAGCCAGCACCCCCAGCAGGCCGGCCAACTCACTGATTCCAAACATCAGGTAGAAACCGTAACCGAAGAGACCCAGGGCGCAAAGCGTCAGAAGAAAATGCGAGGGCAGGAAGATATCGGCCACCACCAGGGCAGCGCCCATCGCGAATAACAGGGCTATTCCGAACCAGTCGCCCATGGTCAAGCCCTCGCCAGCGCTAGTCGACTCGCCGCACCACCACGCGGTTTCCGTGCCGGCCGACCACCTCCACGCGCATCCCGTTGCTCACAAATTCGCCTTCGCTGACCACGTCCACCAGCAAGGCTCCGAAACGAGCCTTGCCGGCCGGGCGGAGCACGCCCTCGACCCGGCCGATGTCGCCGATCTGGGCCATGCCTTCGTAGGGGTCTTCCGGGGCCAGCAACTCCCGAACCGGGTTGGCGGCGATCAAGCGGCGGGCAACCGGCGTGCGCGGCAGGTACTTGAGCACGAGGACCATGCCCAACAACGAACCGGTGAAGCCCCCCGCCATCGCTATGAGCCCCTTCTGCATGTAGTCGAAATAGACCGGCATGGACGGCCAGTGCGGCCAGCGCTCGAAACCGGGCTCCTCAGGCACGAAGGACGCCAGCAAGCCCACGCACAGCAAGCCCAGCCCCAACAGGCCTGGCACCCCAAAGCCCGGCGTGACAAACAACTCGACTGCCAAGAGAAGCAACCCAAGAACGATGACCACAATCTCCCACGTCACAGTGAAGCCGGCGGCATAGGGCGCCCCCAGGAACAGGACCAGAGCCACGACGGCCACGGCACCGGGCAGACCGAAGCCTGGGTGCTGGAATTCTGTGTAAGCACCCAGCAACATCAGCAGGAACAGCACGCCGCGCACAATGGGTGAAGCCAGCCACGCGACAGCGTTCTCGACCCAGGTGGTCTCCAGACGTTGAATCGGGCCTTCGACGTCGAAGTACGCCCGAAGCTCCTCCTCATCGTTGAGAGTGGCTTCCGAAAACCCGTAGGCCGCGGCCTCATCAGTCCGCATGGTGAGCAGTTCCTTGTCCGCCTGATCGATCGGCTGGGGCACCGAAGGCAGACCCGGCGCTGACTGGACGTACTTCCAATCCGTCGTGCTGCGCGATTCGGGCACATAGCGCGTTAGCGACGAGGATCGAGGTTTTTCCTTATCGTCCGCGTCGCGGGCACTCGATGAGCCCGGGTCGGCGTCGGCCAACCCGAACAACTCGTCACGCTCGTGGACCTGCACGAAACGGCGCTCGCCGGTTTTCGTGTTCTCCAGCCAGTAAATCTCCATCTCCGGCCGGACGAGCGCCAACACCAGATCGAGGTTGTAGCCGTTACGACGCGCCGAATCGCGAAGCTCGGCCAGCAACGGACTGGTCAACTTGGCCTCGATATCCTCGGGCACCGCCCCTGCACCGGTTCCGGTGACGATGATCGGCTGACAATCGCCGATGGTCGCGTTGCGGGCCATCACAATTCCGTCGGTGGCCAGGGCAATGATCGTCCCCGCGCTGTACGCCTGGTTGTTGACCCAGGCGTAAGTGCGGATCCCGTCATCCCGGAGCTGCTTGATGAGGTCGCAGATCTCGAGCGTCGCCCCCACCGCGCCGCCGGGAGTATCCAGCTCAAAGATCACCAGCCGGTCGCCGTTCTCGCGGACGATCTTCAGCCGCCGCTCGATGCTGTCGCGCGTCACGTCGGTGATCTCATCCTTAATGGTGACGATCGCGGCACGCTCAAAGTACGCGGGGCGCGAACTGAGCCCCTCACCGCCCGGCGGAGCTTCCGCCGGTGCGCTGTCAAGAGCAGCAGGGCCACTCTCCGCCTGGCTGAGCACGGCATGCGGGAGCAGAACGGCCGAGACGAGCATCATGCCCGCCGCCAACCTGATCCCCCCGGCGAGGCGTTGCGTCGAGTTCCGGTTCTTCCGCATGGAGATCACTCCTGGCCCCCATCGGCGCCTGGCGCGCCCCGTTGACGTAACCGCATGCGCGCAAAGGAGTTGACCGATCGGTAAACCATCTTATACCTCGTCGGCAGGTCGAGCAAGTTGAAACCGCCCCGATCTTTCTAATGCCCACTCCCCCGTTGCCGATGTCCACCGACGCGTAGCGGCCGGCCGGGCGTCCGCCGATGTGTAGCGGCCGGCGTCCCTGCCGGCCGTTCACCCGCGGGCAAAC
>BTUC01000619.1:0-3284 GCA_045863575.1 Phycisphaerae bacterium | reverse complement strand
GCACGCCCTTCTGTTGGCGCAGCAGGTCGGCCAGTTCGGCAATCTGGCTCGCACGGCCGCGGACCAGGATCATCTCGACGCACAGCTCGTGGGTGAGGTGAACGTGGGTGGTGGTGAGGATCACCTTGTGATGGTGGTGCTGTAGGTCCATAAGCTTTTCACTCAAGCCGCTGGCATGATGGTCGTACACGAGCGTGACGGTGCCGACGACCTCACGGTTCTGATCCCACTCGCGTTGTACCAGCCGGGCCCGGATCATGTCGCGCACGAACTCGGACCGGTTGTGATAGCCACTGTGCTTCATCAGCTTCTCGAGCTTGTCGAGCAGCGGCTTCTCGATGGACAGGCTCAACCGAATGAGATCAGACATCAGGTCATCCTCAGACTACGCGAATGGCCTGAATTGTACGCCCGCGCGGGAGGCCTGTTAAGGCCGCCCGCGCGGGTGGATATCAATCTGCAAGCACCTTTGGAACGCCGGTCGGGAAAATGATCGGCGCCGCGTTTCCAGTCAGCGCTGGCGGACACGCCGCCTTTGCAGCAAGCTCACGGGAGCGAGCAAAAGCCCGGCCATGAACGCCGAACCACCCGCGCCGGCACCACATAGCGGCGCTGCCCCACCACGCTCCTCAACCGGCTCCTCTCCCGAACCGCTGTCTCCAGATCCGCCGCTATTGGGCTCCCCGGTGTCGGGTGGAGTTGGGTCCGAGGGCTCTACGACGACAGGGTCATCGGTCACCGGAGTATCCGGGCCGGGATCGGTCGGCGGCACGCTTGGATCAGTGGGATCGGTCGGATCCGTAGGGGGATCTTCCGGCGGATCATCGCCCGGATCGTCAACTGGATCCTCCGGGTTATCCGGTGGCGGATCCTCTCCCGTTCCACCGCCACCGCCACCGCCACCTCCACTACCGGGATCGCCGGGAACGACGATGGTGTAGCTCCCCGGAACGATGGGCAGACGGTGAGAATCATCCAATGCACTGTTGGCCCCCAGGACGTCGGTCTCGCCACCGCTGATGCTGAGCGTATATGTCCCGGGGGCGAGATCCGCGGCCGTAGTGATTGTGAAAGTCGAAACCAGGTAAGTGCCCGGCGGCTGGTCTTCAGTCACAATGTCGGCGAGCAGGCCCAGGTCGCGGTCCGAGTGCGGATTAAGCAGAGCCGCATCTGGGGACAGGACGGCCGCGTCGCTCGAGATCTTGTCCTGGAACGGCGATTCGGGCGGAATCGTCCGGGCAGTAATCGAAAACTTACCGCTGCCAGCGCCCGAAATGGTCAAAAAGTAAGTAAAGCCAACCACCCCCTCGTCAGTTACCAGGGTGGCCGCAACGTCGAAGCTCTGGCCTGGGGTGATTTCCACCGAGCCGGCCGGGGCAGTGCCGTCTGACAGGTTGAGCGCTATGGTCGCCAGCGCGGCTGGAGCCGAAGCCGACAGTGCGGCCGAGGCGATGGACAGCAGTCGAATCGAGGTTTCGCGGCGGGCGTGAGGTCCCATATCGCAGACTCCTTTCCTGTGAGAAAACCACTTCCCCGTATCGGTCCGTACCTGGCGCGACTGTGCCAAAAACGCACGAGGACCGGGTATGCCACCCCTGGGCATGCGTACTGAGGCTGCTGGACCCATCCGGCGTCGGTTGAGCCTTCTGCGACTCTTCGCATCTCATCATAACCCGGGGGTGGGCAGTTGCCCAACTCCCTGGGATCCGCTAATATTCTGCTTGACCCTCCTGGTGCACTCTCCAGGATCACGTGTTTGCAGAATCGCCCCGCAAGGTGCGGGGTCTGCGCAAAAGGAGTTCACGAGTCATGAGCGGACATGTCGCGGTGGTCGGCGCCACCGGTGCGGTTGGACAGGAATTCATGCGGGTGCTCGAGCAGAGGAACTTCCCGTATGAGAAGATCACGTTCCTGGCCTCGGCCCGATCGGCCGGCAAGACGATCGAGTTCAAGGGCAAGCCGCACACGGTCCGCGAATTGACGGAGGAGAGCTTCAAGGGCGTGAACCTGGCCCTGTTCTCGGCCGGGGCGTCGATCAGCCGCAAGTTCGGTCCTATCGCGGCCGAGTCCGGCTGCGTGGTGGTGGACAACTCATCCGCCTTCCGCATGGACCCCAACGTGCCGCTGGTCGTCCCCGAGGTCAACCCCGAAGACGCTTTTCAGCACCAGGGTATCATCGCCAACCCCAACTGCTCGACCATCATCGCGGTGGTGGCGGTATGGCCTCTGTACAAGCTCTGCCCAATCCAGCGCATGGTGGTCAGCACCTACCAGGCAGCCAGCGGGGCCGGGTACCAGGCCATGGTCGAGCTGCAGGAGCAGGCCCGCGACGTGCTCGAGGGCAAGAAGGTCACCCCCAAGGTCCTGCCCCACCAGATCGCCTTCAATCTCTTCAACCACAACTCGAAGGTCGGCGAGAACGGCTACAACGAGGAAGAGATGAAGATGGTCAAGGAAACCCGCAAGATGTTCCATGACGACAAGATCCAGATCAGCGCCACGTGCGTGCGCGTGCCGGTCCTACGGGCCCACTCCGAAGCCATCAACCTGACATTCGCCCGGCCGGTGACCGAGCAGCAGGTGCGCGAGACGCTGTCCAAGGCCCCCGGCGTGAAGGTCGTGGATGACCGCGAAAAGAACTATTTCCCCATGCCTATCGAGACCAGCGATCGCGACGAGGTCTATGCCGGCCGCATCCGCCAGGACATCAGCCAGCCAGATGGCCGGGGCATCGACTTCTTCGTCAGTGGCGACCAGCTCCGCAAGGGCGCAGCCCTCAACGCGGTGCAGATCGCCGAGCTGATCCGTAAGTAAGCGACGGCTCCACAACAACCCAATCAACACAAGCAGCGGCCGGCGTCCTGCCGGCCGTTGCCTTTTATCTTCCGCCTCGGCATTCAGCAGAAGTGCCGTCGCCAGCCCCGCAGGGGGGGTAGGTCCGATCCGCCCGAACGGTCCGTTCCGCCCGAACGGTCTGATCCGTACCATCGGTCTGATCCGTCCGATGGCCCCGACGCACCCGATCGGTCCGACCGGTATTCCATTGCAGTCAGCCGCCAGCCTGAGCTACAATGTTGCCGGCTACAGTTCCAGCACCGCTTCGGGGAGACACGCACCATGCATCCGGTGACGCGCTGCCTTGGCGTAACGCTGGGGATCTGGCTATGCGTACCGCTGCTCGCTGCGGACGCAACCGAGTCGGATCCGCAGAAGACTCCGTCTGCCGCCTCGGTGACAGGGGTGGCCATCCAGACGGAAGGTTCGCAGATTTTCTTCCGAGTGAG
>BTUC01000618.1:0-3288 GCA_045863575.1 Phycisphaerae bacterium | reverse complement strand
CAGTCATGCCGGTGCTGGCCAGCCTGGTCCTGCCCAGGCGTCTGGACGAGCGCGACCCCTTGCTGGTGCGCCTGGCGCGATGGCTGTACCGGCCCGTTCTCGCCGGAGTGATGCGGCAGCGCTACGCTATTGTCTCGTTCGCGATCATCGTACTTCTCGCGGCGGGGATCATCGCGCGCGGATTAGGGTCCGAGTTCATCCCGCGTCTCTCCGAAGGCTCGATCGTGGTCAACGTCGTGCGCCTGGCCGGGACCGACTTGGACGAGTCCATTCGCTACAACACGCAAATGGAAAAGGCCATCCTCGCGGCCTTTCCCGACGAGGTGCAGCATGCCTGGAGCCGGATCGGAACGGCGGAAGTGGCCACCGACCCGATGGGCGTGGAACTCTCGGACATTTTTCTCACGCTCAAGCCTCGCGACGGCTGGAAACGAGTCCGGACTCAAGGCCAACTGGTCGAGGCGGTGCAGCGGGAACTGCGCGACATGCCTGGCCAGCGGCTTGCGCTAACACAGCCGATCGAAATGCGGATGAACGAGATGATCGCCGGTGTTCGCGGCGACATCGCCATGAAACTGTACGGCGACGACTTCGACGTGCTCACCCAGAAGGCCAGTGAGATCGGGGCGGTCCTGGGCTCCATCCGCGGCGCAACCGACATGAGCACAGAGCAGATCACCGGTCAGCCGGTTCTTCAAATCCAGGTGGATCAGGATGCCCTGGCCCGCTATGGCGTCCCGGCCAAGACCGTGATGGACCTCGTGGAGTCTCTTGGGAGCAAGGAACTGGGGCAGGTGGTCGAAGGCCAGTTGCGGTTCCCGTTGGTGGCCCGGCTGCCGGAAACCTTCAGGGAGAGTGCCGAGAGTGTCGCTGCCATCATGGTGTCCACGCCCGCTGGGCAGCGCATCCCGCTCTCCAACCTGGCGAGGGTGGGGGTCGTGGAGGGGCCATCCACGATTACCCGCGAATGGGGCCAGCGGCGGATCACCGTGCAGGTCAACGTCCGAGGCCGCGACGTGGGCAGCTTTGTGGCCGAGGCCCAGCGACGTGTCGCCAGGGAAGTGAAGCTTCCCCCCGGCCGATACCGCATCGAGTGGGGTGGGCAGTTCGAGAACCTCCTGCGCGCCCGACGGCGGCTCATGATCGTCGTACCGGTCGTGCTGGCCCTCATCTTCGCACTTCTCTACGTGACGTACAACCGATTCCTGGATGCGATCCGCGTCTTTACCGGCGTACCGTTCGCGGCGGTCGGCGGGGTTGCGGCCCTCTGGATTCGCGACATGCCCTTCTCCATCTCGGCCGGCGTCGGGTTCATCGCCCTGTCGGGTGTGGCCGTGCTCGGAGACATGGTGCTGGTGTCGTATGTTCGGCAGTTGCGGGCCAGGGGACTGGGATTGGAGCAGGCGGTCGAAACTGCGGCGCTGACCCGCTTGCGGCCGGTGCTCATGACCGCGCTGGTCGCAAGCCTCGGATTCCTGCCGATGGCCCTGAGCACGGGTATGGGAGCGGAGGTGCAGCGTCCGCTGGCCACGGTGGTCATCGGCGGCGTGATCAGCAGCACGCTACTCACGTTGCTGGTCCTGCCGGCCCTCTATCTGCTGTTCGGATCGCCTGTCGTGGCACAGGACAAAGAAGAAGAAACCACTGGGGTGGAATCCCGGCGAGTGCCGGGCACTTCTCCGGCCCCGGAACTTATGGAACATCCTGCGTAAGGAGATCGAGTTGATGAGCCTGATGGAAAAGACACGGTACGCAGTAGCGGCTGTCATGGTCCTGGCATTAGTCGCGGTGACGGGTGCCTGTAACCGGGATGGCGATAAGTCAACCGGTGACGGGAATACCGGAGCTAAAGAAACTACCGGAGCTGCCAAGCCAACCACCCAGCCGCTCGTGCCGACCGTCAAACTGGCGGACTGGTGCCCCGAGCACGGCGTCCCGGAGTCGGTCTGCACCCGGTGCAATTCCGCGCTGATCGCCGAGTTCAAGAAGAAGGGCGACTGGTGCAAGGAGCACAATCTGCCGGAGTCGCAGTGTCTGATCTGCCATCCTGAACTGAAGGAGAAGTTCGAGGCCATGCGGCCCAAGACGTAAGGATGATTGATTCGGCTCGATGGACAACGATTAAGAAGGCATCAGCGATGATCCGAGCACTCCCATGACAAACCGCAAGCGAGAAGTCGCCAAGTTCTTCTGTGGGTTTGAGGTGTTTCACACCCTCTTCCACGGCTATCTGTGGCTCTCGGGCACCACGTTCACGGCGTTCGGGATCACGGCCACGCACACGTGGAATGTCGCAAGCGTCGTCGTTCATGGCGCGATTGCCGTGGTCCTCGGCTTTTACGCCTGGTGGCCAACGGATGCCCAGCGGCCTGACGGTCTGGAGCATGTGCATCCTCGGTCGCCTTGAGCGGATCACCGCGCGGCCACCGAGCGGACTAGGGAGATCGAACGTGAGCCCCGAGCGCGATGCCGAAGCAATTGAACCCGAGCTTGACGCGAGTAACGCCGCCGAGCGGCGCATACTCAGATGGGTACTTGGGATCAATGCTACACAGGTCGTTGCGGCCGGTGCCGTGGGCATCGTCGCGGAGTCCACCGGCCTGCTGGGTGCCGCGCTCGACAACCTCGGGGATGCCGCCGTCTATGTCGTCAGCCTTTACGCGGTAGGTCGGACGGTTGTGGCCAAGGCGCGCGCCGCGAATCTATCCGGCGCGCTCCTCATTCTGATGGCCCTGATGTTGCTCGGCGAGATCATCCGCCGGTTTGTCGCGGGGTCAGAACCGATCGGTATTGCCATGATCGTCACGGCAATCGCGAACGCCGCGACCAATCTTGTCAACCTTCGGCTGCTGCGGTCGCACCGTGAGCGCGGCGTTCACCTGAAGGCGTCCTGGATCTTCACAACGAACGATATGATTGCCAATCTCGGCATCGTCGCGTCCGGCGTGGCAGTGATGATCTTCAAGTCTCCGCTTCCCGACCTGCTGATCGGGCTCGTGGTCGTCGGGATCGTAATAAAAGGCGGCTGGGAGATTCTGGAGCACGCTCGGGTGGCGCGTCATGCGGGCGACGGTCCGGTCCCGCAAGAAGAAAGATCGTGAAAGGTGGTTTATGGACACAAACCTAGGGCATCGGATCACGAAGTGGTTCGGTCTGTGCCTGTCAAGTTCGGTCCTGACCTTTTCGGGGTGTGAATGCAGCAGCCCACCCAGTCGGCTGGACCTCGCCTGCTTGGATTGTGATTCGATTGGGTGCCCGGCCGACGCACCGGTCAGGCCCGCAGCAGAT
>BTUC01000617.1:0-3301 GCA_045863575.1 Phycisphaerae bacterium | reverse complement strand
TATCTTCTCAGGCCGGCAACCCTGGAAACAAGATGCAGTTCACCGAATGGATACAATCAATTGGAGCCGGGCCGCCTTCCTCTTAAGTTCGTTCATATTTTCGCCCAAGGAAAGCTTGGGCATCTTCTCGCCCTCCGCGATGCGATCCATAAACCACGTACGGACATCAGGCTCCCGAAGATAAAAATGTAGCGTATCGCCGACGACTTCCAGGGGATCGATATACAGGTGGAGCTGCACAAGCGACACCGGGAACTTATTGGCAGCGAGAAGCCCATCGTATTCGTCCCAGATGCTCAGCAAGTAGTCTCTCGCCTCGGGGGTTTGCGCCAACGCCAGGCAGTACACTGCTCTGCCCCACGTACGATCCGGAATCCTGTTGCGTTGGATGTACTCCTTAGTATACGCCTTCAGAAACTCCGTGGCCTCACCCGGCGTCAACAGAGTCGCAATACTCCATACCCGCTCCAGGTCCCGGAGGTCATAGCTAAGCTGTTCCTTCAATGCCGCGGCTTGCCCAGAATCCGGCATGAAGGTCGTGCGCACGGACTTACCGGGCCTCCAGGGACACGGTTCCAGAGATAGCCCGGGGGCAGGATGAAGTAGCATGCTCAAGCTTACAAAGGCCAGCACGCACACTACCTGATTACGATGATCATGAGTTCCTACTGATTCCATTGCTTTCCACCTTCTGACCAGTCGGAGGCCGGTTGACTTGTCCGCGGGTGCTCCACTCCTTCCACACGTGCAAGAAGCTCATTATCCCCGTAGACCGCGTACACTGAGTACTGGACCCCCATGACGTGCTACACGATGTGGCTGATGGCCGAGCTACAACGCGATGGTCCAAACTGAGGCAACTCATTGGCAATCGACAGACCCTCCGTCGTCTGGTGCGATGAGCGGGACACGGAAACGGAGCACGGGTGGGCTCTTGAGGCACCGGCAGACGAAAGGGCCGGACAACACGCTCGAGCGCCACTCCAGATTGATCAACGAATCTGCATCCGTGCTATTCGTGCTATCAGTGCCATCCGTGGTTGATGAATTCGAATCCTTCGTCGCCGTCTGGGCATGCAGCCACTGTACCCGAAGCCCGACGATAAGCCATAGGCTTGCGGGGCACGATAGATGGATAAAGCAACTCAAGAGCCGGACGAGCTTCCTCTGTCAGCGACTTCACGAGCAGTTCGGCGGTCCCGAGTTCCCGCTCCCCCGACCGCAAGACCAGCCGTATCCTGCCTGGGACCGCAAAGAGGGGGCGCGGCCGGATGCGCGGCGGTGTTGCCGCCACCCGCTCACACTCGTCAAGATTCGACCCATTTGCAGTCGGAAGCCGGGCGAGTCGCAGCCGACGGAAGCAGTGCACTAGCGAATGCGAAAAACACGGTCAACATGGAATTCCTCCACCTGCCCTTGTGCATTGGGGCGATACCTGACTATGCCCCGCTGAACCACCTGATCCCCCTCCAGAACCACACTATACAGACAGTGAGCGTCTTCCTGGATCGAGATTTTATGGCTAGGGAATCGGGCCGCGAGAAACGGATGCAGGTCGCGTAGCGAAGGCGGCGCAGTTTGCTTCTGATAGAGGTATTCCGCCAGTGCCCACCTGATATTGACAGCCAGGACGTCAACACCATCAGTCGAACGGTCGGTCATCACCGGAAGCATGAAGATCGCCAGAAGCGCTACCACCGCGGTGCAGCAGATCCCCCACACGACCAAGCGCTTCGAAATCACCACTCGCTCACACTCCTGAGACGATGAAGTGAAATACCAGTAAACTTGCAATAACCTGTGTCAATGGAACAACTGCCGATACCATCGGACATTATTCCTCCTTCGGCATGTTCTGCGGCTTGATTACCCAACGGCTTTGTATTGTGTGCCACTTCATGGACAGCCACCTGCCAGAGACGTACCTGTGCAAAAGGCTCCAGATCCCGAATGACCTCCCTATATACCGTGGAGACAGTCCGATCCCAATAGCTGGTCGAGGTCCTGCCCAATACCCACGTTAGATCGTATGAAAGTGGTGGGAGTGGCGGTGGAACAGGGTAAGGAGGCGAGCAGGCACCCGGAAGGAGGCTCGAGTTTTCACCGATCCAGCAGTTCTCCCTCAGATCTCCATCGCCATCCGTGGCCTGTTCTGGTTGGTAGCACGCCCCGTGCCAGGCAAGAAAAGCTGCCGAGCGGCCATGGGAGATCACCCGGGGCTCTTACAGACGCCGGCCGGCCAGCCGGCCTTTCGGATGGCCCATTTTCCCTGAGCGCCGCCAGGATGCGGACTGCGGAAACGGTGGGGCAGTCTGCCCGGTCGGGGCTCGTGCAGCGGGGCCCGTCGGCGCTGGCGTCATGGTGAACTCAGGGTTAAGTTATCTGCCTTTGAAGCGGTTCGGCGAACTCGGCAACCATCGGAACCTGTTCGGAACGTGGAGGCGGCATGAAAATCATTCGCTTTGAAGACGCCGGCGGCGACATTCGCCTCGGAGAGCCGGTCGGGGACGACTCGGCCAGGCTGGTCAAGGGATCGCTGTTCGGCGGGTTTGAGGTGACTGGCGAACAGTTGGGCATTCGTCGCCTCCTGGCGCCGCTGGACCCGGTGGATGTCATCTCCATCGGGCTCAATTACCGGCGTCATGCGGAGGAGAGCGGAGCCGAGGTGCCTGAGTTTCCGTTGATCTTCGCGAAGTTGACCAGTTGCGTCATCGGGCCGGGTGATCCGATCGTGTTGCCAGAGGATGCACCTGACGAGGTTGATTACGAGGCCGAGCTGGCCGTCGTGATCGGCAAGACGGCCCGCAAGGTGTCGCAGACCGATGCCATGCAGTACGTTCTGGGCTACACCTGTGCCAACGACGTCTCCGCCCGCGACTGTCAACGGTTCCGGGACAAGCAGTGGACGCGGGCCAAGAGTTTCGACACGTTCTGCCCCTTAGGCCCAGCCCTGCTGATCAACCCGGCCGTGGACCCCAACCGGCTGGCTATCCGCGGGCGGCTGAACGGCCAGCTCGTGCAGGACTCCAGCACGGCCGACATGATCTTCTCCGTGCGCTACCTGGTCAGCTACCTGTCGCACCAGTTCACGCTCCGACCCGGGACGGTCATTCTCACGGGCACGCCCGAGGGCGTCGGCTTCGGCCGCAAGCCGCCGGTGTACTTCAAGGCGGGCGACACCTACGCGGTGGAGATCGAAGGCATCGGAGAACTGGTGAACCCAGTGAAGCGTGAGAGCTGAGAAGCTAAGTCTTCGGAGCCCCGAGAACTGAAAACTGTAGCGGCCGGCCTCCGTGCCGGC
>BTUC01000616.1:0-3309 GCA_045863575.1 Phycisphaerae bacterium | reverse complement strand
AAGCCGCACAGCTCGGCCAGCGTCGGGAACAGATCGACGTGAGAGACGGGCGACTTCACCACGCCGCCTTTTGCGGCGACAGAGGGGGCGACGATCAGCATGGGCACGCGCGCACTCTCCTCGAAGAGGCTCATCTTCTGCCACAGACCGTGCTCGCCCATGTGGTAGCCGTGATCGCTGGTGAAGACAATGATGGTGTTTCCCGCCAGGCCGAGTCGATCGAGGGCGGCGACGACCCTTCCCACCTGTGCATCCATGAAGCTGATGCTGGCGTAGTAGGCCTGGACACACTGGCGGCGCAGGTCGTCGGTCAGCTTGTTCTGCTCAGGCTTGTAGCTACCCAGGCCGGCAGGCGGGATGTCGGCCTGATCTTCCTTCACCCCCTGCACGACAGGCATCTCCCGCTCGGGGTAGTACTCGAAGTAGGGACGCCGGGGCGCGACATAGGGCGTATGCGGACGGAAGAACCCGACGGCCAGAAAGAACGGCCGATCCTGCCGCTGCGCACAGCGTTCGAGCACCCACTCGGCGTCCTCGGCCATGAGCCCGTCGGTATGGTAGGCGTCGCCCTTGGGCGAGGCGTACCAACTGAGCGTGCCGCCGAACTGGCCGGGGGTCAGTGTGAAGATGTGCGGCTCTTCTTCCAGCCGATCGACGCCAGCCGGGTTGAGCTCCATCTCCCACGAGCCGGGATCATCGTGCCCGTTCGTGCCGACCGACCTGGGCACATTGTAGTGATAGAGCTTGCCGATCCGGGCGACAAAGTAACCCGCGTTGCGGAACACCTGCGGCATGCTCTGCTGCGCAGGGATCGTCTGCCGGAAGATCTGCGCGTTGGCCAGGATACCCGTGCTGTTGGGATATAAGCCGGTCAGCAGCGAGTTGCGGCTCGGCCCGCACAGAGGGAACGCACAGTAGGCACGGTCAAACCGCACGCCCCTGGCCGCCAGCCGGTCGATGTGCGGCGTCCTCGCGCGCGGGTCGCCGTAGCAGCCGAGGAAGTTGTTGAGATCGTCGGAAATGATGAACAGCACGTTGGGGCGTTTCACATCGGCGGCCGACGCGGCATGGCCGAACAGAAACAGCACGGCCATCATAAGCAGAAGACGATGGATCATCTACGTTTCCTTTCTCATGAGTCGTTACGGCCAAGACATTGATTCTATCTGGTCATCCCCATCATGCTGTAGCCCCATCGCCTACTGGACCTCCTGCGACGGCAGAGGGAAGACCCTGGTTACAGGGACCACATCCCACGCTTGGGCCGGTCCAGCCATCGCGCGGCTTGCGGGTCCCCGATGATTTCTTCCTTCTGCGGGTCCCAGTGCAACGGCCGGTTCAGCCAATAGGCGATGTTGCCCAAATGGCAAACGGTAGCGGCGCGGTGAGCAATCTCGATGTCGCGGAAGGGTTTCTCCCGGCTTCTGACGCAATGGAGGAAATCGCCGAAAATCCCGCCGCCACCTTTGTAGCCCTCGATTTGCACGGACCCGGCTGGTCGGTGATGCTCGCCGGGTAGCCGGCCCTCGGTGCCCACGTAGGTGATGTCACGGGTGCCGCCGTGGTACATCCGCAATCCGTTGGCGAATTGGTAGGTGAGGCTGGGCGCGTCCTTCCCATCCGGCGGGATGATCTGTACCGGTCCCGTCCTGTGCACCCCGACGGCAAACATGGCGGCTCCGAATCGGTGAGCCCCCCAGTCCGTCATGCCGCCGCCGGAGTAGTCGCGGTAGAGGCGAAAGCCCCCATGGATCAGGCCGTCGTGAAAGGGGCGCCAGGGAGCCGGGCCCAGCCACATATCCCAATCCACGCCGGGAGGAACGGCTTGAGCAGGTAAATAGCATTCGCCGGACGGACCTCCGCAGTCTACGAACACCTCCCTTATTTCGCCGAGACCGCCGCCCCGGATCAGGCGAGGCCAGTCGCCGTAGTCCCCCAGCACCCGCTGGCTTCCGCCCGAGACCACACGTCCGTAGCGGCGGGCGGCTTGGACCATGGCTCGTCCCTCGCGCACGGTCAAGGACTCGGGTTTTTCGCAGTACACGTCCTTGCCGCTTCGGCACGCCGCGATGGTGATAACGGCGTGCCAGTGATCGGGCGTGGCGACAATGACCGCATCGATGTCTGACCGCGCCAACAGCTCGCGGAAATCGCCGTACACCGCACAATCGCTGTTACCATACCGCTGGTCTACTATTCCTTTTCCCTTGTTCCCGTGTTCCACCACCGGGTCGCAGACTGCCAGCATCTGGACCTGGGGGAATTGCATGAATCCGGTCATGTCATAAGGGCCCTGTCCGCCGACCCCTATGGTGCCCATCGCGATGCGCTCGCTGGCTGGGGGTCTGCCGCCGGCTCCGAGGGCCGGGGAAGTGATCATGTAGGGGGCGGCAATTGCCACCCCGGTCGCCTTGAGAAACTTCCGTCGCGTGGTCACGTTGTTTTTCACAGGCATCTTTTGATCCTCTGCGCGCTGAACAGGCTTACAGGGTCTTGTCCTCGCACAAGGCGACCATGTCAAGGACTTTCGTCAGCGGCTTTTATGGTGTCGGGCATTCCGCCCCAACCTGAAACCTCTTGAGCCGAACGTTGGCGAAGCGGACCTCCATCGGTTCGCCCTCATGCAACTGGAATGCGATGACGCCCTTTCTCGGCCGGGACGGATTCGTCTCCGTCCAGGCGGCGGTGACGACTCCGTTCGCGCGAATGACAACCCGCGAGCCGCGGCAGGTCACCTCAATGTCGTTCCAGTCGTCGGGGTTGGCGGCAGCCCGAACTTCCGGGGTATTTGAGACGGCGATATTGCCCCGGCCGTTCATTTCGTGAAGGATGCCCCAGCCGCCGGGCACCACATCGGCCTGGTAGCCGGAGACGTCGAGATGCGATCGAGCCGTGCTTCGGAACTGCACGCCGCTGTTACCCACTGGCCAGCTTCAGGCTGCATCGCACGATGAAGTCGTCGAACTCCTGGGTGGTACATAGGTAGGAGTACGTGCGAAGCCCTTGTGTTGGTGACTGGCCGACGATCGTGCCCTTTTCAACCCTCCAGTGAGACGGTTCGCAGCGCCATCCCTCGAGCGTCGTCCCACCGAACAGCGGCATGAACCCGGCCT
Source organism: Phycisphaerae bacterium (assembly GCA_045863575.1). Taxonomy (GTDB): domain Bacteria; phylum Planctomycetota; class Phycisphaerae; order UBA1845; family PWPN01; genus JAAXZI01. Next base: position 196 of record BTUC01000616.1, on the reverse strand, counting down.
CCTGTTCGAACTCGCTCAGGGCGGTCGCGGGGCCGAGGTGCCCCGCTGCCCAGCGGAGTCCGTTGGTCAGCAATGTGAGCACCGCGGGCTCGCACAACACCTCGTGATCGTGGCCGAACGTCGTGACGAAGACCCGGCCGCCCATATAGCGATTGGTCCAGGCCTGCGGCTCCCGGCCAGGCCGGCCTTCGGGAAA
>BTUC01000615.1:0-3338 GCA_045863575.1 Phycisphaerae bacterium | reverse complement strand
CAGCCCGATGATTATGTCCACCGCATGGTGCCCGAACTGACCCCCACGCATCCCTATGGGTTTACCTGCCCGGCTTGCGTCGGAGAGAAGTCACAGGAGGCAGTGGGCCGATCGCTGGTCGACTGGGACTACCGCAAGCCGGAAGTCTGCTCGTGCGCGCGGTGCGGGCAGGTCTATCCAAGCGCGCAATACCCGGAGTCGGCCGTGCTCATCTGCCCCCGTTCGGAGCAGACCTTCACGTATTACCTCAATGAGCGGGAGCGGGCGAACCCCGATGACCGCAGCGGGCGGCACGCCTATCACTGGGTCGGCCGACCGATCCACGTCAGCTTTACCGGCGTTATTCGCCAGCTCAAAGCCCAGTTCATGATCAACGCCGCCAGAAGCCTGGCCCTGTCGTATCGCTTCACGCAGGAGCCGCGCTATGCGCGGCGTGCCATCGAGATCCTCATCCGGCTGGCACACTGCTATCGGAACTGGCTTTATCACGACTACTGGGACACCATCGCCGACTGCGACCCCATGTACGCCGCTTGGCACGACAAGAATCTGCCTCTGGAATGGAAGCGGCATCTGTGCGCCGACGCCTACCAGGGGGATGGGCCTGATCGCGCCGCCATGCTGCAAACCTACTGGGGCGCCGGGCGGCTGCACCCCAGTTGTGACAGCATCGGCCACCTGGCCACCATTGCCCTCGCGTACGACCTGGTACACGATGCGCGCGACGCCGACGACCGGCCGCTGTGGACGTCAGCCGAGCGAGCGAAAGTCGAACGTAATCTTCTCCTGGAATACGCGCTGGGGGCCGAGCCGTATGTGGGCACGCCGGGGAGAGGCATGAACACGACGAACAAGGCGCCGCGCGTCTACCGGCCGCAGGCTGTAGTGGCCAAGTGCCTTGGATTGACCGAGCTCGCCCATTCTGCGCTGAGCGGCTATGAGGCGGTGCGCGACGAATCGTTTTTGTTCGACGGGTTCTCCCGGGAGAGTCCGTCGTACAACAACATGTTCCTGGCCGAGCTGGTCCTCATACCCGAAGAGCTTCACGGCTTCCGATGGCCGGAGGAATTCAGAGAACGACAGGGTGCCGTCGATTACTACCGGACAGATGACCGCTTAGGGCTCATGTACCGAGCCATGATCGACCAGCTCCGGCCCGACGGCCGGTACCCGCCTCTGGCAGACACCAATGTCCCCAGCGGTCCCAGCCTGCATCTGATCGAACTGGGCATCGGGCGCTACCCGGAGTTCTTCGATGGCAAACTGCCGGCACTGCGTCGCGGCCGGCCCCCGACCGAGTATGCCCTGTTCAATCTTGAAGCCGACCAGCTCACCCGCGATCGTGGCCTGGATCTGCCGGAGATCTGCTACCCGGTCTGGCGGACGGCCATTATGCGCCACGGCCAAGGTCCTGAGGCGGCCATGCTAACGCTCACCTTCTCGCCCGACGGCATCCATCGACACAACGACAACCTCGCCCTTTTCTACACGGACGGCGGGCACACCCTACTCGGCGATCTGGGCTACGTCGGCGATATGCCGCTCAATTCCTGGATTCGCAGCACACTGAGCCACAACCTGGTCATCGTCGACGGCGCTGAACAGCGCTACGCCGGCCGGCAACCGCAACTCCACCGGTTTGTGACCTCGCCGGTCGTCTCGGTCGCGGAGGCCTCTTCTCAGGTCTACGAGCAGTGTCGCGAGTACCGACGTCTGGCCGCGCTGATCAAGGGGCCGGGCGGCCGGACACTTGCGGTGGATATCTTCCGCGTCCGCGGCGGAAAGCGCCACGACTACCGCCTGTTCAGCGAGCTGGCCTCCAGCGATGCCGTGGACGGAGCCCTGGTGTTTGACGGCTTGAAGATGCCCGATGAACCACCCCTGCCGCAGATCAAAGGCAGCCTGAAACGCGAAGACATTTTCGGCCTGCGGGACGCGCGCGGCGTGGACGATCCGCCTGCGGCGTGGCGCGCGACGTGGCAGGAGCGTGATTGCTCCTATCGCGTGTGGGTCCTCTCGCCGGCGAACCGAGTGGAGGCTTCCAACGGCCCCGGCCAGGAAACGCGCGAACAGGCCGGCCGGCGCGTCCGCTACCTGGACGCCATTCGTGAGGGCGAGGACCTGGATAGCACGTTCGTGGTGATCCATGAGCCGAGCGGCCGGGATCAAATGATGCCGATCTTGAGGGCCGAACGGCTGGACGTGCCGGCCGAGGCCGGCCCCGACGCGGTGGGCGTGCGCATTGAATCGAGCTGGGGCACATACGTGGTGCTCAGCGGGTTTGCACAGGCTGCCGAGGTGGATGGGGTCCGATTCAGCGGGGCATTCGGCATCCTGAAGCGGAACGCCGAAGGAACCCAGTGGCTCATGGCCTCCGAGGCGGACACGCTCACGACCAACGGGTTCGGTTTCTCCGATGTCACACCAGCCTGGTCGGGCGAGATCCTCAGCCAGACCCAGTCCGCTTTCACCACCAGCACGCCCCGCCCCGCTGACTGGCAGACGACGCCAGACGACGTCACCACGTACGTTCTGGTCGGTGACTCAAAGCAATCGGTCGGATTGCCATTGCGCCGTCTCACTGAGAAAACCATCGAAATCGAGCGTTTCCCGTTACCAGAGGCGCAGCGATTCCATCTTGGCAATGCACGGCTGCTCAGAAGATGAAACATAGGATACGAGACCGCAGCTGATCCGCCTTATCGGCGTGATCTGCGGGCAATCTGATTGCACCAGGGGCCGCGGTTCGATACATTCTGCACCGGACCGGAGCCGACAGCTTGCTCGTGCGAGCTGGCAGGCCGCATGTCTACTCGTGCTGAGATTGAGGCCCATGAACCGATCTGCTTTCGTGATGCCCTGGGGGTTTCTCGCCTTGCCATGGCTGTGCGCCGCCGCTGAAAACCCGATCCATCTGATGCCCACCGTCAGTGAGGTCCAATGGCAGGATGCACTGGCCATCGAGGGCGATGGCGTCATCGTTCTCTCTGATGAGCCCAGCAGGCCCGAGCGCGAAGCCGCCCGCATACTGGCCGCCAGCCTGGAAAGGCGCTTCAGCCGGCGTCTACCCGTCCAGTCCGGCTCCGACGCCCTGGCCGACGCGCGGCTGCGGATCTTCCTGGGCCAGCGCCGCACCTGGACCACGATCGACCGGCTGTGTGGGCAACAGAATCTCGCCGTACCCGAGCAGTCCGACGGGTATGCTCTGAAGGTGTGGGCGGAGGGCAACTCCGCAATGGCCGTGGTGGCCGGCACGAACGATCGAGGCGTGCTCTACGGCCAGGACACCCTGTTCCAGTTGTTCAAAGGGGCCGGCGATAGGCTCACCGTGCGCGCGG
>BTUC01000614.1:0-3345 GCA_045863575.1 Phycisphaerae bacterium | reverse complement strand
GCCGAATGCTGAGGCAGAAGATGTGGGTAACAGCAAGCTGACACAGCAGTGGCACCCGTCGGTAGCTGCCCGCTACACGGGATCAACTGTGGCGCAGCGCCTCGATGGGATCGAGCCGGGCGGCGGTGGCGGCCGGGTAAATGCCGAAGAACACTCCGACGGCCATGGCCAGGCCGACGCTCACCACGATGGTCCACTCATGGATGATGGTCGGCCAGCCCACCCAGCTCGTGATCAGATGGGCTCCGGCGGCGCCGAAGATCACGCCGATCAGACCACCCACCGTGCTGAGGATCAACGCCTCGATGAGGAACTGCATGGTAATGTCGCGGCGCTTGGCCCCGAGGGCACGACGGATCCCGATCTCCCGCGTCCGCTCGGTGACCGTGGCCAGCATGATGTTCATGATGCCGATGCCGCCCACGAGCAGTGAAATGCCCGCGATACAGCCGAGCGTCACCTGGCGGCGGTACTTCTCGCTCTCGGCGATGCGCAGCCGCTCGAGCGGCACCTTGATGCTGTAATCGAGCTTGGGATGCCCGTGAGCCAGGGCCTGGCCGAGCATCTGGGCAACGGCCAGAACGTTGTCCAGCTCATCGACCTGCACGTACAAATCGCTGTACGTGCACCGGCTGAACTCCTCGGTTCCGCTGCTGATCCTCAACCGGACGTCGCTGTAGCGGGCGTCGGCCGTCGCCAGCGGAATAAATACGTCGGCATTGACGTCCCGCTCGCCGATGCCTCGGTTGGGACGCCCGGCGGTTTCCACGCGCTGGAGCACGCCGATGACCTCATAGGGAATCATCCCCGTGAAGGTGGCCACGCTGAGAGACTTGCCGATGGGGTCCTCAAACGCAAACAGCCGGGCGCGGACCTCGTCCCCGATGACGCAGACCTTGGCCTGCTGCGCGTCGTCAATGTCCATGAGCGGCCGCCCGCGGGCGATCTCGATGTGAATGGCCTCGAAGAAGGTCGGCTCGGTCCCCACGATCGAAGCGGGAAACGCCGTCGGACCGTAAGTGGCCTCAAAAGCGACTTCGCGCAGGGGCACCACGCGCGTCACGTTGGGACTGGTTGTACGGATGAGGGCCAGGTCCGCGTCGGTCACGCCGTATTCCAGCATCCGCGACTGCTCTTCGGAGACCGCTCCGCTGGTAGCCGGCTGGATCGACTGCACGATGACGTTCTGCGTGCCCAGCAGCCGGATGAGCCGCATCTCCGCCTCGGAGGCGCCCTCACCGATGGACAACATGCAGATGACCGCCCCGACGCCGCAGATGATGCCCAGCGTGGTCAGGAAGGAGCGCAGCTTATGCAGATGGATGTTCTTGAGGCCCAGCCGCGCAGTTTCTAATGCCAGTCCGATGTACATGTTGGTCCGTGGTCAGTAATCAGTGGCCGGTCGCTCGTCGCTGATCACCTGGCCGTCGCGCAGGGTGATCACGCGCTTGCACCGGCCGGCCACGTCGTCCTCGTGCGTCACCATCAGGATCGTCTTGCCCTCCTGGTGCAGCTTGTCGAACAGATCGAGAATCACGTGCCCGGTGGCCGTGTCGAGGTTCCCGGTCGGCTCGTCGGCCAGAATCAGCAGCGGATCGTTCACCAGCGCCCTGGCGATGGCCACGCGCTGCTGCTGACCGCCGGAAAGCTGCATCGGACGATGATGTACCCGCTGAAGCAGCCCGACCCGCTCGATGAGAGCCAGCGCCCGCTCGCGACGAGCCGCGGGCGGAACGCCCTGATAGAACAGCGGGACCTCCAGGTTCTCCAGCACGGTCAATTGCGGAATCAGGTTGAAACTCTGAAAGACAAAGCCCAGGCGCTGGCTGCGAATGTTGGAGAGGGCATCATCATCAAGTTGCGATACATCCGCGTCGCCCAGAATGTAGGCACCGGAGGTCGGCCGATCGAGACAGCCCAGCAGATTCAACAGCGTGCTCTTGCCGGAACCGCTGTGCCCGCAGATCGCGACATATTCGCCCTCCGCGAAATTGAGCGAAATGCTTTTCAGCGCGGGGACTTCGACGTTACTGCCGGGCTGCCCGTACGTCTTCGCCAGCTTGATCAGCCGAGCCAGGTACGGGCGATCCTCACGCCTCGGGCTGGACATCACCGGAGGCGGAAGAACCGTTTGCGATCTGCTCGGCGGCCGCAGGGCAGCAGGCATGGGCATCCTCACGAGCCCGGCAGCGTGGTTGGGCGACGGTCTGATTCATCCGACGGACGACTCGCGGAACCGGCGCCGCGCTCAGCACCCGGGCGATGCTCCTCCGACCGGCTGGTCTCGCCACTGTCGCTGGAACCGCCGCGCTGGCGGCGGCGCTCGGATCGATCGGCGTCAGCTCCGGCGGGTGCCGAACTCGGTGTCTCCACAGCGGGAGCACCCGAGCGAGGACCACGTGGTGATTCGGCGACCTCTTCGTCTCCCTGATCACCCTCGGGCAGCATGAGCTTCATCTCGTCCGTGATCACCATCCGGACCGCGTCGCCTTCGTTCAGACCCTTCTTGATCTCGGCGTATTCGTTGCTGGACAGGCCGGGCCTGACCTCCACCGGCTGCACCTCGCCGCCCTGGTCCTTGAAGACGTAGTATCGGCCGCGCTTGCCGAACACGCACTGAACCGGAACGGCCAGCACGTTCTCCAGATCGGCGACCCGGATCTGGGCCCGCGCGGTGACGCCCGGCTTGAGCTGCGTGAAGGTCCCGTCGAGCAGAATCTCCGTCTCGTACTCACGAAGGTTGGGGTTGAGCCAGCGGTTCCGCGAACTGGCCAGGACGGCGATCTTCGAGACTTTGCCGGTGAACACCTTGCGCGAAAAACCCTCAATCTCCACGGTGGCCGGCAGACCCAGCTTGAGCCGCTCGGCCTTGGCCTCGTGAACGTTGATCTCGACTTTCATCGAGGACGTGTCCGGCAGCTCGATGAGCGCCTGGCGCTCGAAGACCTGCTGGCCGGCCTTGATTTCCTCTTCCGACCGGCGCCAACTGCTCTCCTGGTAGTACACCACCATGCCGTCGGCCGGAGCGAGGATTCTGGACTTCTTCTTCTGGTCCAGCAGTTTGGCCAGCTTGTCGGAGTTGAGCCGGTATTCGCTCTCCTTGGCCGCCACGTCGGCCGCGGACTTGGCCTCGGCGGCCTGGGCGGAAGTACGCGTGCGGGCCAGCTCCTTGGTGGCCTCATCCACGGCGGATTGCATCTCCTGCTCGGCCATGCGGATGGTGTAATCCTTGGTGATTTTCAGGGCCAGTTCGGCCTTGGCCAGCTCCAGCCTGGCCTGGTACTCCTCGAATTCGTCGTTCTGCTTCTCGATTCGCGTGATGTAGCCCTTGCTGTAGAGCTCCTC
>BTUC01000613.1:0-3365 GCA_045863575.1 Phycisphaerae bacterium | reverse complement strand
TTCCTCCCAAATCATCGGCATCTCGCTCGCGGCAGGTGAAACGCCAGCACCGCCGGCCCAGGGATTCCCTGGCCGTGATGTACGGGCGAGGCGAACCTCGCCACCTCATAGGCTGTCCAAAACGCTCCGCTGGTGCCTGAGTTTCGGGACCAGAAGCCTGAGGGTTACCTCGGCTACCAGATTAACCTGTTACGCGCTGATTTGCCAGCGTTGGGGAAGAAGTTCCTGAGTTCGGCTCCGCCGGTTTCAAGTATACTGGCTGACGCTTACCCGTCTGGATGGCCCAGGCATTCGCCACGAGATGGGATGAGAGGGAGCCAAGCGTTTCCAGCCTCGAATTCCGCTACTCCTCGTGCTAACCTGCTGCCCGGCCCCGGGAGGCACCGCATGAGCAGGCGTCGGCGTCAAACCATCAAGAATGCGGTGCTGCTGGTCCTGTTGCTGGCTGGGCTCTACTGGAGCAAGCGGACGAGCTACCTGCTGTTCCACAGCCTGGCGGAGCTGTTCAGCGTCCTGATTGCCGCCAGTATTTTCGTCGTGGCGTGGAACTCGCGGCGCTTCCGCCAGGATAACTATTCTGACCTTCCTGGGTAGTGCTTTCCTTTGCGTAGGCGCGCTGGACTTGGTACACACGCTGGCTTACGCCGGTATGGGCGTCTTCCCCGGACATGACGCCAACCTGCCGACTCAGCTTTGGATCGCTGCTCGCTTCGTCCAGAGCCTGTCGCTGCTGGTGGCCCCGCTGCTGATCGGCTGGCGGATGCGCCCAGCGGTGGTATTGACCGGTTTCGCGGGTCTGCTGGCCGCCGCGCTGATTGCCATCTTCAGGGGCCACTTCCCGGACTGCCTTGTGGAGGGGGTGGGTCTGACGCCGTTCAAGCGCACCAGCGAGTACGTCATCTGCGGCGTGCTGGTGGCGGCCGCGATCGCCTGGATCAGCCGCCGGGAACACTTCGAGCGGGGCGTGCTCCTGCTGATCGTGGCCTCGCTGGGGGTCACCATCGCCCAGGAATTGGCCTTTACCCTCTACGAGGATCCCTACGCGACCTGGAACTACATAGGGCACTGCCTCAAGATCATCAGCTTCTTCCTGGTCTACAAGGCCATTGTTGAAACCGCGCTGGCCCGGCCGTACGACCTGCTGTTCTTCGATCTGAAGCAGAAGACTGAGTCGCTCCGGCAGAGCGAAGAGCGCTACCGCACGCTGGTCGAGATGTCAACAGTGCCGATCGTGGTGCAGGTGGGGGACGCATGTCGGTATGGCAACCGGGCGGCGGCGCTGCTGCTGGGACTGGAGGACGAGGCCCAGATCATCAACCGCCGGACTTCCGATCTCGTTCATCCGGAGGACAGGGAGGCGACCACGCGTTTCATCGACAGCCTGACCAATGGGAAGGTGCCCACGCCGGTGTTCGAGGCCCGACTCGTCCGGCCGGACGGACAGATCAGGGAAGTGGAAGTGACCGCGGGACGGGTCATCTACGAGGGTAGTGCGGCCATCCAGGTGATGCTCCACGACATCACCCAGCGCAAGCAGGCCGAACGGGAGCTGGCCCGCTCCAACGCCGAGCTGGATCAGTTCGCGTCAGTCATATCGCACGATCTGCGCTCGCCGCTGATGTCGCTGAACGGATTCCTGGAGCTGCTGCACCGCCGGCATGGCGAACGGCTCGAGCAGGACGCACGGGAGCTGCTGGACTACGCGCGTGAGAGCGCGAGCCGCATGGGCAGCCTGATCACCGGCCTGCTGGAGTATTCGCGCGCGGGTCGGGGCGGGATCCAGTTGGCTCCCTGCAGTGCCGATACAGTCCTGGCAAGCGTGCTGCATGATCTGGATGCGACGCTGAGGGCAGCGGGCGCCGGCGTTTCTCATGATCCTCTGCCCCGGGTGGCCGCCGATGAGCGTCTGCTTCGGCAGCTTTTTCAGAACCTGATCGAGAACGCGGTTAAGTACCACGGGGAGAGCCCGCCTCGGATTCATGTGGGCGTGGCCCACGCGGGAAGTGAGTACATCTTTTCGGTGCGGGACAACGGGTTGGGCATCCCCACGGAGCAGTCGGAGCGGATCTTTCAGATCTTCCACCGGCTGCATTCTGATGACTCGGCCTATCCCGGGCTGGGCGTTGGGCTGGCCACCTGCAAGCGAATCGTCGAACGGCACGGCGGACGGATCTGGGTGGAGTCTGAACTCGGCAAGGGCTCGACGTTTTTCTTCACACTGCCGCGGTCCGCGCTGCCTTGATACCGTTCTGAGCGGGTGCCCGTCATGCTGAAGCGGCTCACCGACATAGTCGGCAGGCTGAAGAAGGTGGACTCCCACGCCGCCGTCCGCCTGGAGTTGACAGAGGATGGCTTCCGCGTGCTGCGCGCAGGCGAGGTTGAGCCGATCGCCAGCATCTGCTGGGCTGAGGTCCTGGCCATCCGGACCTACAAGTTAGACCTTCTTGCCACTGACTGCGTCTGCCTGGCATTTCAGACCGCCCGAGATACCTGGTGGGAAATCCTGGAGGACGACGAGGGGTTCAATGCCGTTCGAGAACAAATGGAACGGGCGTTCCCAGGGATTCCTACGATGTGGTTCATGGATCTGACCTGCGCCGCATTCAGTGCGAGCCCGACGGTGCTTTATCCGCAGTACGAAGAGCTCTATCAGGAGCAGGAGAACCCTTCGTCTGTCGGGCGAACCTGGGGCGATGTTCTGTCCCGAGGTGACCTGCTGGCCGGCACGGCCGGGCTGGCGGCATTCCTGCTCCTGTTGGGGACAGGCCATCCGGTGTGGCTCGTTCTGGCGGCATTGAGCGCGGGGGGCACGGTCACGGTGGCGGCAGCGGTCCGTAAACACTATGACGTTCACGATCCACCAGCTATGCTGTTGAGAGTGCTGCAGAAGCAGCCCGATGCACTCCGGGAGGCGATTAACTTCATCTGCCGCAGGGCCTATGCACGGGTTGTGCCGCGAAGAATACGTGCAGCATTGGTCGTGCTGCGGTTGTGCAATGGGCTGCTGCTGATTGGCGGCTTGCTCGTCCACATGTAAGACAGTGTCAGTCCGGTGGCAAGTAATCTTGAAATCTGCAACAGGAGATGCCATGCACCCGTTCTGGAGAGGATCGATTGCGGTCGTGGCAGGAGTGATGGCGGCGGCGACTTGCTACACGCTGACCTTCCTGCTGATCGATGGCCGGGATTCGAACACGGCCATATTCAAGGCGCTGTGGGTTTCCGCCGTCCTTTCCGTGTTCCTCCTGTCGCCAGCGGTGGCCGTCGTCGTTCATGGCCGTCTGATCCGGCGCTACGGTTTGGAGCCGCGCGAGACCTGCTGTCGCCGGTGCGGCTACATTCTGCGCGGCATCAGCGAGCCGCGA
>BTUC01000612.1:0-3390 GCA_045863575.1 Phycisphaerae bacterium | reverse complement strand
GACTGAGTGGTCGCGGCCGACCTCCGTGCCGGCCGTTCCGTAATCAGACCGGCGGGCACAGAGGCCGGCCGCTACACCACCACAAGGAGTGCCACATGCTGGGTTGTGACATCGGGACGCTGTTCAGAGTGACCGTCGCGGGTGGCTCGTATCAGGAGGGACTGACTACGCACCTGCAAGGCGTGCCACCCGGCCTGTTGATCACCGAGGAGGAGATCTACCAGGATTTGCTCATTCGCAAGCCGGGCCAGGGTGAGCTCACCAGCCCGCGCCGCGAGCCGGACATTCCGATCATCTATAACGGCATCAACGCGGCCGACACCATGCCGGGCTTCAAGAACGCCGGGCATACCAACGGAACGCCGTTCGTGATCCTCATCCCCAACCTGGACCGGCACTTCGAGCACATCGAGCAGTACCAGGTCACCAACCGCACGCCGCGTCCCGGCCATGCCTCCTATGCGTCCTACATGAAGTACGACCATTGGGACGATGCCATCGGCGCGGGCATCTTCAGCGGCCGTTATACCTCCACCATCGTTGCGGCCGGCGCGGTGGCCAAGGCGATTCTCAAGCAGCACGGCATCGAAGTGACCGCCTATGTGCGCGAGGCGGCCGGCGTGGTCATGCCCGACCTGCCGATCGGCGAGATCCGCAAGAAGGCCGCCGCCTACCGCCAGGTCCGCAAGGAGCACGACCCCATCTGGCGGTTCGTCTATCAATCCGGTCGAATCAAGCCCGGCATGCGCTTTCTGGAGAAGGCCCCGGTGCTGTCGGAAGTCGAGGGCATGAACGGCAAGTTCGCCGCGGTGGCCATGGACGAGGACAAGATCCGCAAGGAGCACGGGATTCATCCGAGCCTGTTCTGCCCCCATCTGGAGTCCGCGGACGCCATGTACGAGAAGATCATCTCGATTAAGAAGGCCGGCGACTCCAGCGGCGGCGTGGTCGAGGTCATTGCCACCGGCCTGCCGGCCGGCATGGGTGAGCCGGTCTTCAAGAAGCTCGACGGCGAGCTCGGCCGGATGCTCAGCATCGGTGCGGTCAAGGCTGTCGAGGTCGGTGCCGGCGTCCGCGTGAAGGATATGGTCGGCTCGGAATGCAACGACCAGCTCTCGGTCGACGATGCCGGGCAGGTGCGTTTCAGCGGCAACCAGGCCGGCGGCGTCACCGGCGGCGTGACCACCGGCCAGGATCTGGTCGTCCGCCTGGCCGTCAAGCCCACGCCCACGATCAGCAAGGACCAGCACACCATCGACAAGGTGAACCGGACCAACGAGGTGCTCAAGGCGGTGACCCGCCGCGACCCGACGCTGGTGGCCCGCATCTGGCCGGTAGCGGAGGCGTTCACGGCCATGGTCCTGCTGGACCACTACATGATGCACCTGGGCTACCAGGCCATGTGGCGGAAATGACCCCGGCATCAGGGGACATGACTGGATCCAAGGGCAGAGAGCCGCTGGCTTGAAGCCCGCGCGGCCCTACGAAGGCGATGAACCGCACGACGCCCTTGCGAGTCATGAATCCAGGCGCTATCCTGAGGCGTTGCCGAAGGGCTCCCTCGACCGGCGCCCGACGTTGAGAGCCCCTCGCGGGCGATTAGCTCAATTGGATAGAGCGCCGCCCTTACAAGGCGGAGGTTGGCGGTTCGAGCCCGCCATCGCCCAGTGCAGCCAGCCGCGATGAAGCCTGGCGCTTCATACACCCGACACATCAATTGCTCAAGCTCAGCTTCAGTGATTGCCTCCTCTTGCGGTGCTCCTGAATCGCCTGAATACATACCTTCGTGATTTCGTTGTCCCAATATGGTGGACATCTCGTTTTCACGGCGTATGATGTGCCGCTGTTGCGAAACGGCCCTGCCTCTGCGCGACCGGATGACGCGCGGTGTCGTCCCTGATCGTTGCCCCGAGCAGTCGTTGCCGAAATCCTTTGCGGATCCCTCGCATTCGTAAACCGTGCCCGCGCGCACCTTCAAGGCCATTGTTAATGACCACACTCTCCGTGCCCACCCTAAACGACAGCGTCACCCATCCGGTTCACCCCCGCGGCAGTCGCGCCCGTGTGCTGCTCAGCAGCGTCTTCGGCCCCTACGCCCGCGACGATGCCTACGGCAGCCGGGCCCTGAACCCGATGGAGCTGTATCAGAATCAGGTCACGCGCACACAGGGCGTGTTCTCGCTGCGCATGTTTCACCGCTCCTGGGGCCTGATGCTGATCCAGGCCAATATCACGGCGCCGTGCACGCTGCTGGATTTCCCCGATGAAGAGCGGTTCGTTCGGGAGATAACGACGCACCACTACGACGTCGTCGGAATCAGCGCCATCATCCCCAACGTCGGCAAGGTGCGGCGGATGTGCGAGCTGGTGCGCCGGCACCTGCCTGAGGCCACCATCGTGATCGGCGGACACGTCGCCAACATGCCCGACCTCCACCAGCGGATTGATGCGGATCACATCGTCCGCGGAGAAGGCGTACGCTGGATGCGGGCGTTTTTTGGCGAGGACGTCGATCGCCCCATTCACCACCCGGACATCCTGTCCGCTTTCGGCACCCGCTCGATGGGCGTGGCTCTTCGGGAGAAGCCCGGCGACGTGGCCGCGACGTTGATCCCTTCCGTGGGTTGCCCCCTGGGCTGCAACTTCTGCTCGACCTCCGCCATGTTCGGCGGCAAGGGTCGCTGCATCCATTTCTACGAGACCGGCGATGAGCTTTTCGAGGTCATGTGCCGGCTGGAGAGAAATCTGAAGGTGCGCAGCTTCTTCGTCATGGATGAGAACTTCCTGCTGCACCGCAAGCGGGCTTTGCGCTTGCTGGAGCTCATGGAGCAGCACGGCAAGGCGTGGTCGCTGTACGTGTTCAGCTCGGCCAACGTGCTGCGCTCGTACACGATCGAGCAGTTGGTCGCCCTGGGGATCTCGTGGGTGTGGATCGGGCTGGAAGGCGAGAACTCCCAGTACACCAAGCTCAAAGGCACCGATCCGCGTGAGCTGGTGCGAACGCTGCAATCGCACGGCATCCGGGTACTCGGATCGACCATTATCGGCCTGGAGGACCACACGCCGGAGAACATCGACGCGGCCATCGACTACGCGGTGAGCTACGACACCGAGTTCCACCAGTTCATGCTGTACACGCCGATTCCCGGCACGGCTCTGCACGCCCAGCACGCGGCTGAAGGCACACTGCTCGAGTCGGGCACGTTCGATGAAGCGGACATCCACGGGCAGTTCAAATTCAATTACCGCCACCCACACATTCCGGCGGGGCTGGAGACAGAGCTCATCGTGCGGGCGTTCGAGCGCGATTTCGAGGTCAACGGCCCCAGCGTCATTCGCGTGATCCGCACGACGCTGGCCGGTTACCGCCGCTACCGCAACCATTCCGAT
>BTUC01000611.1:0-3393 GCA_045863575.1 Phycisphaerae bacterium | reverse complement strand
CCTTCCCATCAAACCGAATGTGGCACCGATTTCCAACCGGTACACCGGCTGGAAATCGGTGCCACACTTTGCTGAGGGGCCACATCAGAGCCGTCTCAGCGGTCGGTCCTGCGGGCCGCCCTTTCTTTTTCCGCGGCTATAGATTCAAGAGCGATCCAGCTTGCGGCCGTTCTATCTTCAGACAGCGGAGACGATCATCCCGCTTTGCCTTGAGACCCGCCGCGGGAATCGTCTATAATCGACGCCGGCAGCGTCCTCGATTGTAAGGGATGGCAATCAGGTCAATTCCAGGGTGTGCCGTGGCTTCTATATGTTTCTACTTCCAGGTGCATCAGCCCCGGCGGCTGAGGCGTTACAGCGTTTTTGACAACGACGCGAATTATTTCGACGACTACAAGAATGGCGAAATCTGTCGCAAGGTGGCCCACAAATGCTATCTGCCCGCCAACCGGCTCATGCTCGAGCTGATCCGCCGCCACGAGGGCCGCTTCCGCATCGCTTACTCGCTGACCGGCATCATCCTCGATCAACTGGAGCGCTTCACGCCCGAGGTGCTGGATACCTTTCACGCCCTCAACGCGACCGGTTGTGTGGAGTTCCTGGCCGAGACGGATTCCCACTCGCTGAGCTTCCTTTATTCCCGCGATGAATTCGGCGAACAGATCCGATTGCATCGCGACCGCATCGAGAAGCTGTTCGGCCGCCGGCCGACTGTTTTCCGCAATACCGAGCTGATCTACAACAACGACCTGGCCCAGTATGTGCAGCAGATGGGCTTCGAGGCGGTGCTGTGCGAAGGCGTGGACCACGTACTGGCCTACCGCTCGCCCAACTACCTCTACCGCCCGCCTAACACGGATCGGGTCGTGCTGCTGCTGAGAAACTACCGTCTCAGTGATGACATCGCCTTCCGTTTTTCCAACCAGACCTGGGCGGAGTGGCCGCTGACGGCGGAGAAATTCGCCCGCTGGCTGAACCAGGTCAACGGCAACGGATACGCCGTCAACCTGTTCATGGACTACGAGACGCTGGGCGAACATCAGTGGGCTGACTCGGGCATCTTCGACTTCTTCCGGCACCTGCCCGACGAGATCTTCAAGCATCCGGACAACGACTTCCTGACCCCTTCGGAGGCGATCGCCCGGTATCCGGTCTCGGGCGACTACGACGTCCCGCACATGATCAGTTGGGCCGATTCGGAGCGGGATCTGTCTGCCTGGCTGGGCAATGCCATGCAGTCCAACGCGCTGCACGAACTGTACCGCCTGGAGCGGGAGGTCAAAGCCTGCGGCGTGCCCGAGATCCTGGCTGACTGGCGGCGGTTGCAGAGCTCCGATCACTTCTACTACATGTGCACCAAGTATTTCGCTGACGGTGACGTTCATAAGTACTTCAATCCTTACGAATCGCCCTACGACTCGTACATCAATTTCATGAACGTGCTGGACAACCTGCGGAGCCGGATTCACGGCCGGCGGCGCTCGACATTGCCTGCGGCCGCCAATGCAGTGCCGGTTTAGCCCGACCTCCAGCAGGCCCCAAGACGGTTGGCTTGCGGCCGTGCCACGGCTGTGCGGGTGTGCCACTGCTGCGGGCGCGTGCCACTGCTGTGTTTGCTACGCCGAAGCCTGTTCGCGAAGGTGGGTCAGCAGTGCCTGATGACCACACGCGCTCCATACCTCCCACACTTTCCGCACCGCGCACAGAGCAGTGGCACACAGAGCCCCTTCAGGGTGACGGCTATCCGTCTTCAGATAAGTGATGGAGCGGCGTTGACTTGGAAACCGGCCGAGCGCATCATCGGGAGAAGGAATTTCGCCGAAAAGATGATGTCCGAGGGGCCGATTGGGCGATAAATAGGCCAAATGTTTCCGCGGCCGTCGTCGTTGGTAACCGGCCTAAAGATGGCCGGAAGGTGTAGGCGCGGCGCTGCCGTCCGCAGCGTAGCGGCCCGTAAAGCTTGCCGCGAGCAAGACGTGTGTCCGGCGACGACCCAAAAAATCGCGGAAACAGGGTTGACAAGGCATGGGGTGATCGTAAGATTGTCGCGGCAAATGCAATTGCCGGGCTCTCGGCGTATCGCCGTAACGGATGAGCCGGCCGTGATGAAAAGGCCGGCGGTGCAGGCGGTGAAGGGAGTCAGGACAGCAAATCCTTCACGATCTTTGGCGCGGGATCGGGCGGGATGGCTACGCGAGACAAACAGTTGATCGAGGTCGGCCGGTTCGCTGCCTGAACGAAGCCTGTGTTGGCGCATCAGGCTCATCGAAGAGGTGGCAGCGGCGGTTCCGACCCAACCCTGAAAGTCATGGAAACTGCGGTCGGCCGGCCGGTAAGCCGGTAGGTTTGGCCCCAGTCTGGAAGCGAACGTTTCGCGTCGGCAGTGCCGGGGCGGACCGGTCTGGCGGGATGCACGGGAAGATGCCCATTCGTGAATCAGGTGAAAAAAGATCGCGATGTTCGAGCGATCGGCCGTTGCGCTTCGGCCGATGGGTCGGACATCCCGGTCGGGCTCTCACGAATGATCGGCTCACCTGTGTATGCCTGCGAGCCGGGTCCGACGCCGGATGCGGGCGCGTGAAGAGGTCCAGGGAGAGCTAGACGCCGAATTCTCTCGTTTTATGGAGGCCACAGAATGTCAGGTTTCAACTCAGGTAGGACGAACACGCGCGGCTGGTTGCCCGCGAAGCTGGTGATGGTGGGGCTGGCATGCCTCTCCTTCGCCCTCATGGGCCAGGCGGGCTGCCCGCTGTTCCCGCCCCCGGTGGTCGACACCGATGGCGACGGGGTAGCGGACGAGGACGACAACTGCCCGAACACGGCCAACGCGGATCAGGCGGACAATGACAATGACGGCTTGGGCAACGTCTGCGATCCGACGCCGGATGGCGTGACGCCGCCGCCGTCGAACGACCGGGATAACGATGGTATCCCCAATGCGTCGGATAACTGTCCGGACACGGCCAATCCAGACCAGGCGGATGCCGACAACGACGGCATCGGCGATGTCTGCGACTCGACCCCGACTCCGCCCGCTCTGACCGTGGATGCGGGTGCAACCCAGGCAGCCACCGGCGGCCAGACGGTCGTCTTGACCGGTCTGTCGGGCGGCGGCGTGCCGCCAGTGACGTTCGCGTGGGAACTGGTATCCGGCGGCACGGCGGGCAATGTGACGCTCACCAACGCCGGCACCCAGACCGCCAGCGCCACCTTCTCCTCTGACGCTTCCGGTACGTTCACCTTCCGGGTCACCGGTACGGACAGCGCCGGTCAGACCGCGACGGATACCACCACCGTGACGGCCACGCCGAGCGGCAGTGCCACCTCGCTCACCTTCACGCTGAACGTGGATAGCCTGGTCGGCACCTCAGGCGACGATCTCTTTACGGCTCC
>BTUC01000610.1:0-3395 GCA_045863575.1 Phycisphaerae bacterium | reverse complement strand
TCCACGCCGAGGGCATGCCCGCGGCGGAGATGAAGCACGGGCCCATCGCGCTGATTAACGACGGGATGCCGGTGGTGTTCATCGCCACGCGCTGCAGCCAGTACGACAAGGTGCTCAGCAACATCGAGGAAGTCCGCAGCCGCGGCGGGCGAATCCTGGCGGTGGCCACCGAGGGCGACGATCATATCCGCGACCTGGCCGAGCACGTCTTCTACGTACCGGACGTGGCCGAGCCGCTCCAGCCACTGCTGACCGTCATTCCGCTGCAACTGCTCGCCTACCACGCGGCCGTGCTCCGCAGCTGCAATGTGGACAAGCCGCGCAACCTGGCCAAGAGCGTGACGGTGGAGTAGCGGTCAGCGGGCAGCTTTCAGTAGTGCGGCACCCGTATCCGGTGAAATGCGGCACGGGTATCCTACCGGCTTAAATGTGGCACTGATCCGCTCGGTCGATCCGACGGTCCGATCTGTCGAGAGCGACCTGTTCGTCTGATCCGTCTCTTCGCCTCTTTGGGACACAGCCGTGGCACACGCCGGGCGGGCGATTGGTGCACGCGCGTGGCCCGAAAGGGTTTCATTCCGGCCATGGATCATCCAGGGGCAGGGTGGCGCCATGGCGGGCCATGCGGATGTCGAACTCGCCTGCATGACGGCGGACGACGCGCATCAAATTGTCGTGCGTCAGCGGCCCTGAGACCTCTCCGTGCGGGTATCGAGCATCTTCGTATCCCGAGTAGTGCACCAGGTAGGTCCGCTTCGGCCGCCAGCGGTGAATGAGCTCGAGGGCATCCTGGATGGATTGGTGGCCGGTGTCGGGGTTCCGGTTCCACGTGTTGGCCTCGATGAACAGCACGTCGGCGCCGTGCCAGTTCGGATCGGATGGTTCCACCGGGCGGGTGAGGTCGCAGGTCATCACGATCTTGAGCGGCCGACTGTCCGAAGGAGAAGTCTCCGTCAATGCGGAACCAGGCGAAGCAGGTCCGGGACCAGGACCGGGGGCATGCAGCCCAGACCCCTGCGTCTGGCATTCGATCGCAAATCCCACCGCGCCCGGTGCGGTACTGCCATGTTCCACGGCCAGAGGCGTAATCCGCGCCACCCCCAGGTCAATCGGTCGGCCTGGCTCGATCGGCTCGTGCCGCACGGCCTTATTCACCAGCCAGGGAAACAGCCGCGCCGGGCCGATCTCCCAACAGCGCTGAGTGCAGTACACGGGCAACGGCCGAGGCTGCTCCGGCCGGTGATTGCGGCGGATCGCGGAGCTAAGCCAGTCCAGATGGCCGACATGATCAAAGTGGGAATGGCTCAGCAGCACCTCATGGACCACGTGGACGTCGTGGCTGCGCTCGAAATCCAGCAGCGACTGCATGACACCCAGGCCGATATCGAGGAGCGTGTGCCGCAGCAGCCGGCCGTCATTGTCCCGCTGGATCAGCGACCAGGATACGTTGGCGATTCGGTACGGATCACTGTCGCGGATTTCGTCACAGTGGGGGCACTGATGGCCGAATTCGGCCATCCAGGCACTGTAGATGCCGTTTATCCGCAGTTCGATGCGTGCCATCGGACCTCCCTGCCGGCCAATCCCCCAGACCCGACTGAGACCACCAACAGCCGAAACGTGCTGCGGGCTTCGGCCCGAGCGGCCGCTCGAAGTCAGCGAACGGCACTTTACCTGTTGTGCGGACCTATTTTGGAGAATCGCTCAGGTCCGGCATTATACCCGTCCGATGGCATGGGTAGACTCGGATCTTGCCTGGCCGGCACTTGGCCGACAGCACTCCGGGCCCGAAGGGAGATATACGCGTGATCCTGGTGGACGACGAACCCTATGCAGTGCAGGGCCCGGCCGATCAGACGGTGCGGGAGGTGGCCCAAGCGGTCTGTTTGACGACCGGTGAGGGCGGGCGGCGGATGGTTGTGGCCGTGCACTGCGATGGAGAGGCCGTGGCCGAGGGTGATCTCGAGGCCGTGCTGTCGACACCGGCCAGCCGCTACACCCGGCTGGACCTCCACACGCAGCCGATCGGGGCCATGGTCGAGGCCACGCTGACGCAGACGCTGGAACGGCTGGAGGAGGCTCATGGTCTGCGGACCCGGGCGGCCAATCACCTCAGCGAGGGGAACCGGCCCGGGGCCATGCAGTCACTGCAAGCGTTCCTGGAAGCCTGGCGGCAGATCCAGGAATCGATGCTCGTCTCCGCCGAGGCACTGGGGCTGAATCTAGAAACGCTGTGCTCGGATGACGGTTGTCAGCTTCCTGAGCTGCTGGGGCTCATGAAGACTCATCTCAACGAATTGAAATCGGCCATGGAGCATCAGGACGACGTGGTCGTCGGCGACATCCTGCGATACGAGTTGGACGACCTGCTCACCCGGTGGGCCGGCCTCCTGGAGAAGCTCCGCGAGCAATCTGGAACGACAGCCTGAGTCACGACTGAGGATTCTGCGAGCCTCCTGAAGTCAGGCCAAGCGGGAAGCAACACCGGTGAGACCTCGCGAAACGAGGCGAATCCGCGGATCTCATAAATGGTGCGATGACGTTTGCGATCGGGTAGCCAGGGCGGGTTGCCCCGCCCAAGCTCCCACACCACCGTACGTACGGTTCCGTATACGGCGGTTCACGGGGAACCAGCAAGACGGCGATACTCATCCAGCAGGCTGAGCAGACCCAGTTGGCACAGTTCGGCGGTGGGAACGGCCTGGTTCATGTGCCTGGCCCCGGCATTCCACCAGGGGCCCCGCCCGTTGAATGCAGACCGCCTGGCCCGCTCGCGATCCAGGCCACGTCGGCAGAGCTCCTTGAACTGCGTGCGGCGACGCTTCCACTGCCGCCACAGGATGCAGCGGAGTTTCCGTCGTAACCATCCGTCCAGTTCCTCGAAGATTGCCTTCACCTCCGCCAATTTGTAATAGGCCACCCAACCCCGCCTGTAAGAAGCGGCGAATCAGGATCAGCACCTTCTTGTCTTTCACCCGCCGGGCCACCCGTGCCATCAGCACATCGTGGTTCACGCGGTCGAAGAACTTTTCCAGATCCATATCCACCACCCAACGATGGCCGGCCGCGATATGTTCGCGGGCTCGTCGCACCGCCTGGTGCGTGCTGCGTCCCGGACGAAAGCCGAAGCTGTTGTCCGAGAACCCGGGATCGAAGAGCGGTTGAAGAACCTGAAGAAGGGCTTGCTGGATCAGGCGATCCAGCACGGTCGGAATGCCCAGCATTCGCATGCCTTTGCCGCCCGTGCGTGCTTGACGCGCAAGATCGGTATCCTCGGCGATTCCGTCGCTTGCCTTCCCGATCCGCTCGGGCATCCCAGCCCTCTTGTCGGCGCCTTCCTCACGCATCGAACGTTCCGTGCCGATTCGACTCCTCGTGTTCGGCCCTTCACCGCC
>BTUC01000609.1:0-3402 GCA_045863575.1 Phycisphaerae bacterium | reverse complement strand
GGCCATCCTGCTGCCCAGCCTGAAGAACGCGCGTGAGCAGGCCCGGGCCGTGGTCTGCGGCACGCACGAGGACAGCATCTTCAAAGGCACGATGATGTATGCCCACAGCCATCAGGACCGGCTGCCGAACTTCGGGTGGTGGGATAACACCACCCTTCCGAACTGGTGGATTGCCCAGATCGCGCGGCAGATCGGCAACCAGTTTGAGATCTACACCTGTCCATCGGACAAGGCGCCTCCAGCCTTCCAGGTCGTGTGGACCAACGGTACTATCCGTATGCCATTTCTTAACGAGAATGTTCCGACGGTGCCGATCGAGGTGACCTACCGATCCTCGTGCGACGCACTGGAGGTTCACAACGGGCAGGACGTCCCGCGCAAACTGACCAGTTGGAAGCTCCCCGGCCGGGCCATGCTGCTGACCGAGGCCATCTCCCAATTTGACGATACCACGGGAGTCGCAGAGTGCTTCCGGTTCAAGGATGACTTGTTCTGGGCTCTTAAAAAAGGTGGCGGCAAAGTGCTTGAGCCGGTTCAGCCCGATCAGAAAGAGATCCAGAAATACATGCGGATGCACCCGATGCTTCGAACCTGGCGGCGCCACCTGGAGAAGGTCAACATGCTGTTCGTTGACGGCCACGTCGAGCGCACCACGCTTGAGAAGGTAGCCGTCCTGGCTTATACCCAGGAGTATTACAGGCCAGACTGAGGTTGGGCGCGATACCGATGAACTCCCGTATCAGCTGACTAAACAGCTCCGTAGCGCGAGATCTCACCATGGCAAAGAAAAAGGCGGTGCCCGAGAGCACCGCGAGTAAGCTCGTTCTACCCGCTTGCCTGCTGGCAGTCATCCTTGTGCCTCTGGCGTTCTGGCTGTTCCTCAGGTCCCCCGAAGATCTCCTGAAGGCGGATCCTCCCACGGAAGCACAGATTCGCGAGATTGCCACCCGTCTGCTGATCGACAGCGACATCAAAATGCGCCAGCAAGCCGGCGACAAGCTGGTCAAAACAGGCGAAAAGGCGGTCCCGGTGCTCAAGGATGTCTGCCGCCACCACGATGATCCCGAAGTCCGTTCGGCCGTCGTTCAGATTCTCGCATCCATTAATGTCCAGGCCGCCTCAGAAATCGTCTCTGAGCTGTTGAATAGCCAAGACGAGCGCGTGCGGCTGATCGCGATGGAGGCAGTTGGCCGACTGGATGCCTCTGCCAGCGGTGCGGCCATCCAGAAAGGACTCGCCGATGCGGCCGCAGGGGTCCGGCTTTCCGCTGTCGAGGCCGCAGCGCGCAGGCGTGACCTGACGGCGGTGCCCGCTCTCGAGAGGGCACTGAGCGACGAGAGCATCAGGGTGCGCAGACACGCCAACAAGACTCTTCGGAATCTGACGGGCCGCGACTACAGCGACCGAATGCGTGCGCAGGGAAACCGCTGAATGCCTGCGGCCGAGATCCAAGCGGATGAGGCAACGGCCGCTGTGAACGCAATCTCTCAACATAGCCCGATCCATTTCCGCCTTAACTTCAATCGCATAACACCTGCCGATATCACGTCAGATCAGCGCTGACGGCGTGACGCTCCTGCAGCCTCCATCCACCAAATATCCCGTTGCGAGCCCAAAACATACCTTGACAATCCAACTTTGCGGCAGGTAAGGTGTTCTGAGTGGGCCGTGCGGGTCCCGGTCAGACAGACTGGCCCGCCACACATCTTCATTCAGTGGAATGGTCGTCTTCAGTTCGGACGCTGCCGGCATCCGGCATAGAACGAGGGTACTTCAGACATGTCACATCAAATCGCAAGAGGGGACCGGGCATTCACGTTGATTGAGATTCTCGTCGTGGTGGCGATCATCGCACTGCTGGTCGCCATCCTGTTGCCCAGCCTGAGGAACGCGCGCGAGTTGAGCAGAGCGGTGGTCTGCGGCACGCACGAGGACAGCATCTTCAAAGGCGCTATGATGTACGCTCAGGGCAACGCCGACCGCCTCCCCTTCTTCGGCTGGAAAGATAACCCCAACGCGGCGGAATGGTGGATCACGCAGATTGCCCGCACCATCGGGAATCAGTTCGACATCTATGCCTGCCCGACGGACAAGGCACCCAAGAAGGTTGACGTCGTCTGGAGGAACGGCACGATCCACATGCCCAAGACGGCGGACCCGCCCACCGTGCCCATTGACGTGACCTATCGTTCCTCATGCGATACCCTGGAACCAGTCGATCGGATCTCCGTCAACCCCATTAGCGGCCAACCAGAAACCTCCAGAGTCGATTGCCCGCGAAAGCTGACCAGTTGGAAACATCCCGCCCGAGCCATCCTGATGGTCGAAGTGATCGCCACGTACGATGACCCGACCCGTGAGTGCTTCAGGTTCAAGGACGACATGGAGTGGGCCCTCAAGAAGGCGGGCGGCAAGGTGGTCAAGCCTGTCCAGGCGGACACGGTACGAATCGCGCAAACCATGAAAACAAAACCGCATCTCCGTGAATGGCGGCGCCACCTGGGCAAGACCAACATGCTGTTCGTAGACGGTCACGTGGAGCGGATCACACTCGAGCAAGCGGCGATCCTCGCTTATCAGCAGGAGCACTTCCTCGACCCGAACCACGATCCCGACAAGGGCGGTTGGTAACCCCACCGACTGCTCCCAGACTCCCGAGTTCGAGGATGCAGTTCTATTGAGGTAACCCATGTCTAAGAAACCGGAGATTTCCGAGGGCGGCCTGCGCAAGTTCCTTATGCCCGGCTGTCTGAGCGCCGCCATCCTGCTCCCCCTGGGGTACTGGCTGTTTTCGTCTTCCACCGAGGATCTGCTCAAGGCGGATCCCCCCACGGATTCGCAGATCCGCAAAATCGCTTCGACTTTGCTGGTGGACAGTGATTTTCGCGTGCGCCAGCAGGCTGGTGACAAGCTGGTCAAGCTGGGCGAAAAGGCTGTGCCCATCCTGAAAGATATCAGCCTGACGCACGACGATCCCGAGGTCCGGTCCGCGGTGGTCCAGATTCTGACCTCCATCAACGACCATGCCGCAGCCGAAGCGATCAATCAGATGATCGCCCACCGGGATGAGCGCATGCGGCAAGTGGCCGTTCAGGCGGCCGCGCGCCTCAAAACGCCGAGCCGCACCGACGTCATTCAGAAGGGCTTGACCGACGCACAGGTTGGTGTTCGCCTGTCGGCTATCGATGCCGCCTCTCGCCGGCGCGATCAGGGATCCGTACCGGCGCTGGAGCAGGCCCTTCGGGACGAAAGCGACACGGTCCGGCGGCATGCGGCGAAAACTCTCGGAGCGCTGACCGGCAGGGACTACAGCAGCCGAGTGCGTGCCTCAGGAAGCCGGTGAGTGCCACTGGGGGCAAGTAGACGAGCCCCCCATCGAGCGGCGAATCAACTGCACGCGTC
>BTUC01000608.1:0-3410 GCA_045863575.1 Phycisphaerae bacterium | reverse complement strand
GGGCGCGCGGCGCCCGCATGCGCATGCTCATTGGCCCGGAGGATGGGGCCGGTCTGTTCCACATGCGCCATTTCGAGGTCGAACCCGGCGGGTGTACCCCCCACCACCAGCACAACTACGAGCACGAGATCCTCGTGCTCAAGGGCACCGGCATTGCGAAAAGTGAAGCCGGTGATCGGCCGTTCAGGCCCGGTGACGTGATCTTCGTCCCGCCCAACGAGATGCACCAGTTCTGCAACACCGGCAGCGAGGCCTGCGAGTTCATCTGCCTGATTCCCGCCCCCGAGAACTGCGCCTGCAAGTAGCCGAGCGTGTACCACTGCTGTGCTTGTCACGCCGAAGCCTGTTCGGGAAGGCGGGTCAGCAGTGGTTGAATGCTCCGGACCTCCTACTGCTTCCAGCACTGCTGACAGAGCAGCGGCACGCGCCCTGGAGGGATAGGCTTTACCGGGGTCGGGATCGGCTCACTTGTTGGCAAACCGCGCCGCGGCCGTTCCCTTCCAGAGCAACACGAGCCCGTACAGCAGCATGGCGGCCGTCGGGATCATCCATCCCAGAAACGCCAGGAGCTCCTCGTCCATGTGGATGGAGCGTTGCAGAGGCATGAGCAGGTGCTGGTCGGCCAAGGCGACCATGGCGATTCCCAACCCTGCGGAGGCGATGAAACAGATCGCGAGGTACCCGCTGAGATAGGCAGCAATCTGCATACTTGCTGGCATCAGGTTCCGCCCGTGAACTTTACCCACCGACCACCCCACCAGCGCCGCGGCGATCACCAGCAGTGTGAGACCAGTAGTCGCTGATCCAATGGCCGAGGCTGGCGCGCCCAGGTAGGCCAACTCGGGATCACTGACCAGAGGACTCCGATGCATATCAGCAACGTAACATCCGATCAGGGCGAAAGCACCGGCCACAGCCATGGGAATCATGTTGACCAGCAGGAAGCTGCGGTGGCGAATCGTCGAGCTGCTGACCTGCACCTGCCGGCCGAACCGGGCCGGGCGGATGATGGGATCAACCGTACATTGCCACCACGCCGATAGCCAGGCCGCGGTTCCACGGCCACGCGCCGTCGCCCAGGGTGGACCTGGCCGGACTTGCGGCCCCAGAGAGTCCGCGACGGGCTCGCCGCATTCGGGACAGCGGGCCTCCATCAGCATCCCGGTCAGGTTGTATCCGCAGGCCTCACACAGGGGCGGGCGTTTGATCGGCGGAATCGGTCCGCGCGTGCCCAATCCGCGGTAGAGAGCCCACATGAGCCATATTCCATTGAACAATCCGAGTCCGCCAGCGATCTCGTCATCGTGCTTGATATACCAGGGGCGGGAATTCCAGCGTTCCTCCCACAGCCGGTTGGAAAGCTCTCGGTGCTCCGCCATGACACGGGTGCTCTGCTGCTGGTATTCGAGCATGGCCTGGGCGTAATCCTGGTGCTCCTGCACCGAGGCCCTTCGGCCTGGGCGGTCGGGTGGGGAAGGAAGTTCCGGAAGCGCCAGCTCCGCATCACCCCGACCAGCCCACCACTCCCGGCTGGCGTTCACCAGCGGTATCATCACGAGGCCGAAGAGGAGCACGAAAGGAAGTACATGCGTCGAACGAAGCCACACCACCCGGAGTGCGTGCCGATAGCTTGCCCGCACCGGTTCGTCCTTCGCTCCCCAGGCCATGACCAGGACGGCGAGAAGCAGGTAGCCCAACTGGACGCCCACGATGGTGGCCAGGATGGCGGCACCGGCTTCCAGCGGGTAGCGCATCACCTCGGAGAGCGCTTGACCGATCATCTCGAAGAAGCGGTCCCAGAACCTCTCACCGCGATACACGCCCTCCCATGCCGCCAGCAGGAAGAAGAGCAGCACCAGGGCGACGGCCGCACCCAGATGAACACCCCACGCCCGCCGAAGCGGTACGTGAGCCGTCCGCAGGGAGGACCGCGCGGGAATCAGCCAGTAAGTGAAAAAGGCCATGCTGGCCGGCCAGCGCTTCTCGTCGGCAGGAGCGGTGCGGAGTTCCGCGCTGGCCGGTGCCGTGGTCTGGCGCAACTCATTGGATTCAGCGATTGGCATAGCGGGCACTCGCGGTGGCACGGTACAGGGGCACGAAGTAAAGCAGCAACATGGCTACGGAGGGAATAAGCCAGACGTAGAGCGTGATCTCGCCCTCCCACATGGAGAGCGTCTGGGAGATCTGCTTGTAGAAGCCGATGCGCAGCAGTTGCAGAGAGCCAACCAGAAGAATCGCTGAGATCAGTACGAAGAGACTCAGCAGCCCGCCGAGACAGGCGGCGTTCTGCATGGCCGCGGGCAACAGGTTACGGCCGAACCGCAGCCGTTCGACGAGCCCGACCAGCGTGGCCGTCAGCCCGCTCCAGAGCAGTCCGCAGCCGGCCATGAGCAGGCCGATTCCCACGCCTCCGGTCCACAAAGCTTCCCAGTCGAACTCCACGCCCTGGTTGACACTTTCCATGATGCAGACCAGCACGAAGCCTGCTCCGCTGAACAGGAAGATGGCTACCAGGCCGGCCAGCAGAATCCACTTCCACGCCTGGTTGGTCGCGGACAAGCGCGTTTGCCTTCCAAAGCTCGCCGGCCGCACGGCTCCGTACCCCAAAGAGCGCCAGGCAGCACGGCCGCGTCCCCATTCCCGCCACCGCTCGCAGGGAAGCCCCGGCCGAACCGTGGGGCCGAGGGACTCCATCACGGCCACACCACACTCGGGGCAGCGGCTGTCCATGGGGGTGACGCTCAGGTTGTAACCGCAGAATTCGCACATCGGCGGGCGCTGCGGCGAGATCACGCCGACGCGCGTTCCCATGGCCCGCAGAAGAGCCCATAAGAACCATGCGCCGGCCGCGGTCCCGGTGTCAAAGTGAATGACATCCGCGTAACGAACGTGCCAGGGCTGCTGCCGGCGGTACTCCCTCCAAGCGGCGTTCCACTTCTGGCTGTACTCCTGCCACAGGGCCTGGCTCTGCGCGTTGTGCTCCTGAAGCGCCTTCTGGTAGTCCGTCCACGCCTGGGAGCCGGCCGGTGCCGTGCTGGGCGGTGACGGGGGCGGTGGGATGCTCGGCGTGGGGATGTTTGGAAATGAGGAAGGATTCGCCATGAACCAGCTCTGTCGGAAGCCGTCCACGAAAACGATGACACCCCCGGCCAGCAGGACGCAGACAAAGCCATGGGCTGTATGCAGCCAGGTCACCCGCAGCGCATGAGCAAAGCTGCATTTCATCGGCTCGTCGCGAGCACCCCAGGGCATAAGCATAGCCGCCAGCAGGACGAAACCGATAGCGGAATCGACCAGGCCGCTCAACACGCCGGTCAGCGGGATGATTAGGCGCGGAAAGTAGACCTTGGTGATGAGATGGGCATTGCCCACCAGGCTGGACGAAGTTCGCGTCAGCGCCCCGGCGAAAT
>BTUC01000607.1:0-3445 GCA_045863575.1 Phycisphaerae bacterium | reverse complement strand
GTCGTGGTGGCCGTCGCGGCGTTCTGGCCGTAGAGTACTCCCCGGGTCGATTGGACCTTCGAATCCAAGTAGGTCCACTGAAAACCGAAAGCAACGAGCCGCGGGCTTCAGCCCGCGCGGCCGCTCGAAGGTGGAGAACGGCACTTTGCCAATTGTGTGGACCTGGTTTAGTGAATGAGTGGAACGACCATCCGGGCGGCTCTGTGATCGAGTTAGGGGGCGCGGCCGCGCGGAATAGATAGGGCGACGCACAGCCGCCCGGCGGCGATGACGAGGCACGGCCGCGCGGGCTAAACCGATCCAGACAGCAGGTAACGTATCGTTCTCCACGTTCGAGCAGCCGAGCGAGTTGAGCGGGTCCAGGCAGCAGGCCAGGTATCGATCCCCGAGTTCCACCGGCCGCGCGGGCTAACGCCCGCGGCTCTTGGGTGAGCTATGCGACGTCGCAAGAAGCGCAAACGACTGGGAACGCCCCCCGGAGCACCGCCGGGCGCGCTGACGCCCAATCCGGAGTCTCCGCCGCCGGTTGTCCGAGCCATCGCCTACGGCCCTGACGGGATCGTGCGGGAGACCATCACCCACGTCGATCGGCTGATTGAGCTGCGCCGGAAATGGCCGGTGCTGTGGGTGAACGTGGACGGCACGGGTGCCGTCGACGCCATCGCCCGCATCGGGGAGATCTTTCACCTCCACCCGCTGGCGCTGGAGGATGCGGTCAACATCCATCAACGCCCCAAGGTAGAGCAGTACGAAGGCCACCTGTTCATCGTCGCCCGCATGGCTCACCTCAATGACCAGGTGGAGAGCGAACAGCTCAGCCTCTTTCTGGGTCAGGGCTTCGTGATCAGCTTTCAGGAAGGCCGGCCGGGTGATCCCTTCGATCCAGTGCGCGACCGGCTCGAGCACCGCGTCGGCCCGCTACGGACGGCCGGCGCCGATTATCTGGCCTACGCGCTGCTCGACGCGGTGATCGACGGCTACTTTCCGCTGCTGGAAGCGGTGGGTGAACGTCTGGAGGTGCTGGAAGACGAACTGCTTGCCTGCCCGGGTCCGGACACCATGGCCCGCATTCACGAGATCCGCCGCGAGCTGCTGGCTTTGCGCCGGGCGGCCTGGCCGTTGCGCGAGGCGGTCAATTCGCTCGTGCGCGATGTGAACCCCTTCGTGAGCGCCGAGGTCCGCGTGCACCTGCGCGACTGCTACGACCACGTCGTGCGTATTCTGGACTTTGTCGAGACCGACCGCGAGCTGTCTTCCGCACTGATGGAGCTGTATCTCTCCAGCGTCAGCCAGCGCACCAACGAAGTCATGCGCGTGCTGACCATCATCGCGACCATCTTCATCCCGCTGACGTTCATCTCCGGGCTGTACGGGATGAACTTTGATCCCGACGTCTCGCCGTGGAACATGCCCGAGCTGGAGTGGTACTGGGGTTACCCGTTTGCGCTGACGGTCATGCTGGCCACGACCGGCGCGCTGCTGCTGTACTTTCGATGGAAGGGCTGGCTCGGTTCGCCCGTTGCCGGCCGTCGTGCCATGCGCCCGAGCCCGCAGAACGACGAGTGACGAGCTTCCAGAATCGAGACACATTGCAGCCGATACAACTTCGACGCTTTGCAGTCTGGAGCGTCTGTAGCGGCCCGGCCGCGCGGGCTGAAGCCCGCGGCTCTTTGCCTTCGATTTTCGGCGGACTTAAGACTCAGGGCAGCTTCAGCAGCTCCGACAGGATGTTGTCCTGTGGATAGCCGTGGCCCTTGTGCTGGCGGAAACCCTCGCCGTAGGGGCGGTCGATCAGCGTTCCGCGATCGGCGCCGGCCCGCTTCATGGCCTCGATGTACTCGTCCATCTTGTGATGTGCCCGCAGCCACTCGCGCTGGGATGCGTGGCTGGCGAGCATCTTCTCCTTCAGCTCCATGGTGCCGGTGATATCCACGACGAAGTCCGGCGTGACCGGCCGGCCGTAGATGTCCTTGCCTTCCACCGGATCGGCATAGTACAGGTGAGGCACTTTCTTGAAGGGCGGCGCCGGGTTCAGGTCATAGGTCAGGAAGTTGGGGGCCCCGGCCGCGAAGGCCGCCGTGCGCACCAGTCGACTCACTATCTCGTGGTCGATCATGTAATCCACCGGCGGATGCGTGAACAGGATATCCGGCTGCGCGCGGCGCACAATTTCCACGAACCGCTGTATGGTGGGCTCGTCATACATGACCAGGATATCCTTGCAGCCGCCCGCGTAGTACTCCGCGTCGATGAGTGCGGCCGCGGTCTTGGCCTCTCCATGGCGAATGCGGGCGATCTCGTCCGGCGGGTACTGGGTCGTGCCGCAGTCGCCGCTGGCGGCCGTTGCGATGGCGATCCGGCAGCCGGCCTCCTGCTTGAGACGGATCAGCGTGCCGGCCGTGGTCATCTCCACGTCGTCGGGATGGGCCATGAACGCGAGTACTTTCAGTGCCACGAGGTATCTCCTTTAAGCTGCTGGACGCCGTAGGGGGAAGACAGAGCGATGGAGAGAAGGAGAGACAAAGAGAGGGCCCGGCCCCTCACGAACGATTCTCATCGCTCTGTCGCTCATTCTCTCTTTCTCTCTGTCTGCCAGTGAGCCGCCCGAGCAGTTGTGGGATTATCGTCTGCTTCGCTCGCCCCGCCGTCAAGCCGGCGGCCGATAACGGTAGACGATCGCCCGTTCGGCGTGCTCGCCGGCACGTCCCTCGACGTTGAACGCGGTTTCGAGCGCTTCGCCCGGTGCCAGTGCCCGGTGCAGGTCCTGGAAAAAACTCTTCGACATCCGCAGCATCCGCCGCTCGTCGAAGACGATCCACTCCGGCAGCATTGCCCGAGCGGTGCCGAGGATGGCCCCGATGTCGGCATCCTCCGGCGATCGCACCCATTGGCCCTGGGCGTAGAAAACTACGCGGTGCCGCGTGGTCATGATCCGGCCGCCGCGCTGGCCGTGTGTTCGAATCCACTCGCCGGCATGGCGGAGATAGGCATCGTCGACGTAGCGCGTTTCCAGCAACCACGGCAGCGTCGGCGTGACCAACACGATGAGGACGAGGACCATCGCCCATCGGCCATGCGGTTCGTCCCTGCGTCTCGTCTGGGGTCCGATCTTCATTCCTGCCTGGGCGTCACCCTGGTGATCCCCCCCGCCAACTCCAGCGCTCTCGTCACAGCCGGCCTCGCCGCTCCGCACCGGCGCGGCCGGGCTACTTCCTGGCTCAGCCGCGCCTGCCGTTTTCCCCACGCGTCTGCGGAAGGGGTACTCGGATGCGGCCTTGAGCCCGGCCACGATCCCGGCGGCCGAAAACGGCAGCGTGAGCCCCGCCAGAATCATCACGTGCCGCACGCTGAACATGTCCCAGTAGTCGAACTGGAGGACGAGCAGCAGGCATACCGCCGCGTGCAGCGAGATGGCCGCGGCCGTCATGAGCCCGCTGATCCGTTC
>BTUC01000606.1:0-3463 GCA_045863575.1 Phycisphaerae bacterium | reverse complement strand
AACGATTTTCCTGATGTGGCTCGGTGAGCAGATCGACGAGTACGGCATCGGCAACGGGATCAGTCTCATCATCATGGCGGGCATCGTGGCCCGCATGCCCAACGCCGTTCTCGAGGTCTACCGCAGCGCGAACTTCCAGATGGGCGCGGGGGCGGCGGCCGGCACCATGGACCCGGCGAAGATTCTGTTCGTCATCGTCGCGTTTGTGACCGTGGTGGCGGGCACCATCCTGATCACCCAGGCCCAGCGGCGCATCCCCATCCAGCAGGCCAAGCATACCCGCGGCCGGCGCGTTTTGGGCGGCCAGCGCCAGTACCTGCCCCTGCGGGTGAACCACGGCGGCGTCATGCCGATCATCTTCGCCAGCTCGCTGATGATCTTTCCGGGCATCCTGTTCGGATATCTGGCCAACAGTTTCCGAGGCGTCACCCTGTTCCGGATTCTCAACGAGGCCTTCCGGCACGACAGCTATGTTTACGTTCTGTTCTACATTGCCCTGGTCTACTTCTTCGCCTATTTCTGGACGGCCGTGCAGTTCCAGCCCAAGGAGATGGCCAACAATCTGAGGGATTACGGAAGCTTTATCCCAGGCTTGCGGCCCGGCAAGCGGACGGCCGACTACCTGGAGCGTGTGATGGGGCGCATCACCTACGTGGGCGCTTCCTTCCTCGCGCTGATCGCCATCATCCCCCAGGTGGTAGCGTTCAAGCTGAAGATTCCCTGGGAGATTTCAGGGTTCCTGGGGGGCACCGGTCTGCTGATCGTGGTCAGCGTGGCCCTGGATGTGGTCCAGCGCATCGAGGCGAACCTGGTGATGCGGAACTACAAGGGATTTCTGAACGAGGAGTGATCGCGCTGGCAAGCGGCACAGGAGGCCTGCCGTGAGGCGCCGCCCCAGAGGCTTGGCGCCGGATGTGAGGTCGCGAGGAGATGAACATGGTCCTGCTGGGGCCTCCGGGAGCGGGCAAGGGGACGCAGGCCAAGCGTCTCGCGGATGCCTTTTCCCTGGAGCACCTGTCCAGCGGCGATGTTCTGCGTGCGGAACGGGCCAGCGATACGCCGCTGGGCCGGCAGGTGGCTCGGAGTCTCGACGCGGGGATGCTGGTCCCCGACGAGATTATGCTGGAGGTGATGCTGTCGCGCGTGCTGCGGCCTGGGGCCGCCGAAGGTGTGTTGCTGGACGGTTTTCCCCGGACGCTGCCGCAGGCTCGGGGGCTCGATGAGGCACTGGAAGCGGCCGACGGCCAGGTGGATCTGGCGGTTTCGCTGGAGGTCCCTGACGAGGTGATCGAAGAGCGGATCACCGGGCGGCGAAGCTGCCCGCAATGCGGCGAAGTGTACCACGAGCGGTTTCATCCCCCCCTCAGACCGGGGGTGTGCGACCGCGATGGCGCCCGGCTCGTTCAGCGCGGCGACGATACGCCCGAGGTGGTCCGGCAGCGGCTGTCTGCGTTTCATGTGCAGACGGAGTTGCTGAAGGCGTACTACCGCGAGCGGGGATCGCTGGTGGAGTTGGACGGGGCGGAACCGATCGAAGTGGTGTGGGACGAACTAGAACGGCTCGTGCGTTCGGTGAAGAGTAAGGCGGCCCGGTGAGAGGGATCTTGAGACGAGCAGCGGTGACCGGGCTGAAGACCCAGGAGCAGGTCGAAGCCATGCGCCGCTCCGGACGGCTGGTGTTCACGGTCCTCCGGAAGATGCATGAGCTGGCCCGGCCGGGCATCAGCACGGCCGAGCTGAACGAGGTGGCCGAGAAGATGATCCGGGATGCCGGTGCGCAGGCGCTCTTCCGGGGCGTCCGCAATAAGCAGGCGAAGTTCCCGTTTCCGGCCGCCCTGTGTACGAGCGTGAACGAGCAGGTGGTACACGGGATCCCGTCCGATCGCCCCCTGGTGGAGGGCGATGTGGTCAGTGTTGATTGCGGTGTGCGTCTGGGCGGGTTTTGTGGCGACAGTGCGACTACAATCGCCATCGGACAGATTTCCGACGACGCCCAGCGCCTGCTGAGCGTCACGCTCGAGGCCCTGGCGATTGCCGTAGAGCGCATCCGCCCCAAGGTCTGGTGGAGCGACGTGGCTGCGGCGATCCAGTCGCACGTCGAGTCGGCGGGTTTCTCGGTGGTTCGTGAGTTCGTGGGGCACGGCATCGGGCGGGATATGCACGAGGAGCCCAAGGTCCCCAACTACGTGGACCCCAAGGACCGCAAACAGGACTTTTTGCTCCGCCCGGGCATGACCCTGGCGGTGGAGCCGATGGTGAACATGGGTTCGCCGGAGGTGGAATACGGTGATTCGACCGGTTGGCCCGTGGTGACCAAGGACCGCCGGTACGCCGCCCATTTCGAGCACACCATCGCGGTGACCGCCCGCGGTGCGGACGTGCTGACGGATGGGCGTTAAGGCAGTGGGGCGTCGGTCCCGTGCCGGCAGGCAGGCGGAGGTTGAGCCATGAAAGTGCGTAGCAGCGTTCGACGGATCTGTGAGAACTGCAAGATTATCCGGCGCCGCGGCGTGGTTCGCGTGATCTGCACGAACCCGCGGCACAAGCAGCGTCAGGGTTAATCAAGAGGAAGGAGTTGCATCGTGCCGCGTATTGCCGGCGTGGATGTTCCCAACGACAAGCGGATCGATATCGGTCTGCGTTACATTTACGGGATCGGCCCGACTTACGCCCTGCGGGTGCTCAAGGAGGCGGGCATCGATCCTGGTGTGCGGGCCAAGAACCTGACGGAAGACGAGGTTGCCCGTATCGCCAGCGTCATCGACCGCGGGTTCGTGGTCGAGGGCCAGCTCAGGCGTCAGATCCAGCAGAATATCGCCCGCCTGAGGGACATTGCCTCATATCGTGGGATGCGTCACCGCCGTGGTCTGCCCTGCCGCGGGCAGCGCACCCGCTCAAATGCCCGTACGCGCAAGGGCCCGCGCAAGACTGTGGCCGGTAAGAAAGGCGTGAAGGAGATGCATCGTGGCTAAAGCCGGTGGTGGCAAGAAGAAGGCCCGGCGCAGCGTGGCCCGGGGGATCGCCTACATCAAGGCGAGCTTCAACAATACGCAGATCACGATCACGGACACGGCCGGCGAGGTGCTCACCTGGGCTTCGGCCGGTACCGTGGGGTTCAAGGGCACGCGTAAGAGCACGCCGTTTGCGGCTCAGCGTGCCGCGGAGACGGCCGCCTCGGCCGCTCGCAAGTTTGGACTGACCGAGATCGAGGTGCGCGTCAATGGACCAGGCGCCGGCCGTGAACCGGCCATTACCGCCTTGCAGGCGGCGGGCCTGCGGATCCAGTCGATTGAGGACATCACCCCGCTGCCGCATAACGGGTGCCGCCCGTCCAAGAAGCGGCGGGTTTGAGGTGAAAACGGGTTTGGGGTTTCGGATTTCGGCCTGAACAGCGCCCAGAAAGGGCAGATCGATGTCAAGATATATTGGTCCAGTCTGTCGGCTCTGCCGGCGTGAAGGCATC
>BTUC01000605.1:0-3480 GCA_045863575.1 Phycisphaerae bacterium | reverse complement strand
ACGGCTCCATGAGCGAGAGCGCCGGCGGCACTTTCCGCAGCTGGCAGACGGTCGTGGTCAGCCCCGGTCAGTCGTACGAGTTCAGCGGCCACTTCGCTGCACCGAGCGGCGTGGGCATCTTCCTGCGCCTGCTGGACGGCGATGAGACCGGCACGGAGCTGGCCTCCGAGCAGGTGACCGGATCGGCGGGCAACTGGGTCGAGGGGTCCGTGCAAGCCGTCGCTGGCGCGTCCGGCCTGATGACCGTGGTTTGGGAGCTTCAGATCCCCGGCGGCGACCCAGAGGTCGATCCCAACGTCGGCGGACATGCCGATGGGCTGACCTTCGGCAGCAACTGCTTCGTGCCGTTTGCCGACGCCGACGGTGATGGCGATGTCGACCAGGAAGACTACGGCGTGTGGCAGCTCTGCTTCACCGGTACCATTGGCGGCATACCTGATGTCCCTGAGTACTGCACCTGCTTCGACCGCGAAGGCGACGACGACATCGACCAGACGGACTTCAACGCGTTCCAGAACTGTGCGAACACGAGTGGTCCGGAAATCCCGGCCGACCCAGCTTGCGGTGATGCGCCGTGATCGGCCATAGCTGAAGCGGCGGGCCTGAGCCCGACGCGTTTTCTCATCAGCAGCATCCTGTGCGGCCCGGCGTGGATTCTCACCCGCCGGGCCGCTGTTTTTCGGACCGCCTGCCCGGCAGCGACGCCACCTCAAAAGCGCCGGCACCTCCTTATTGACAGCACTTCACGCCAACGCTTAGAATTACAGTACATGTAGAGCGTTGCCGTTCAGTACATACAGATTTGTCGGAGATCAGAAGGAAGCGCATCTCTTCCCCGTTCCGGGAGCGCTTGCGGCAAATCGGTTTGCCGACGCTTCCCAACACCTGACGGGGCCCGCCAAGTGCGGCTGCCGCCGCGCGTCGGGACGCGTACATCCTTCCGTCTCTCAACGAAAGCAGCGCCAGGCGTGCACGCGGAGGGCGCCGGCGCGCAGAGCTGTCTCAGGTCATCCTGATCCTCTGACCCGAAGGCCAGAAGCTGACACGGCTGGAAGCCTGGGACCAGTGGCTGGGCAGTGATTCGCTCGCAGTTTCGTACGCCAATCCGCCGGCCGGCAGACCCGGAGGCGATTGGATGATGGCTACAAGTCAATTTGAGGAGGAGCCCCATGAGGAAGCTGACGATCGTTTTCGGAGCGGCGACGGGCATCCTGGCGCTGTGCGCCGCGCCCGCCTGGGCCAACCTGCTGGTCAACGGAGATTTCGAAACAGTGCCGCCCAATCCTGATGCTCAGAGCCTCTGCACCGCCGGCTGGAGTAAGGCACCGGGCACCAACAACTGCATGTTTGACGGCACGACCTGGGGGCCCAGTCCGGCGAACTACCAGGGCAGCCATCACGGCTCGACCGACATTGGCACCAACGCCGCCGCAACGGCGATTATCTACCAACCGGTCAATGTGCTCCAGGGAGGTATGCTTCACTTCACCGGTGTCATCGGTGGAGGAACAGGCTGGGATACCTGCAACCCCACCACCACCACCTTTTTCATCCGGCTGCACGACGGCGCGGACTACACCGCGCCGGTGCTCGACCAGCTCGAAGTGGTGGCGGGCAGTATCCCCTGGACGCCGGCCAATCTCAGTGGCACTCCCTCAGGGACGCAGGTCACCGTGAGTTGGGGATACAGCAAGCCATCGACCTGCTGGGCCATCGTGGCCGCGCATGCGGATGCATTCAATCTCACCCAGGACCAGCCCGCCTGCATCGGCGGAGACCCCGTGGTGACGGGCTTCTCCCCGACTTACGCGGCCAACAACGCCAACCAGAGCGTCACCGTGACCGGCACCGCCTTCGCATCGGACTCGCAGGTCTTCCTTCGGCGCACAGGTTTCCCCGATGTTCAGGCTACCGGTGAAGTGGTCAATCCCGAGGGGACCCAGATCACCGCCACTCTTCCTTTGAACGGCGTGGCCATGGGCAAGTGGGATCTGGTCGTCACCAAGCCGAACTGCAACAACGACGCGGGCGATGCCAACTTCATCGTGGCCAACGCCAGCCTGGCCAACGGCAGCTTCGAACTGCCGACCGCTCCGGGCAGTTGTCCCAACCCCCCCACTCAGCGGAGCGCCCCGACAGGGTGGCTGCAGGGCGGCATCTCCACCGGGAGCGCTCACCTGGTACGAGATGCCAATCAGTTCCCTCCGGGATGCCCCCGGCCCGATGGCGATCACTACGGATCGATCCTCCTGCCGCAAGGGACTTCGGTCGGTCACTGGAAAGCCTATCAGTATCTGGCCGTCACTCCCGGTCAGCCGGTTTCTGTATGTGCCAGCTTCGCCGGTGGCCAGCACACCACTGTCGCTCTGAACCTGCGTGAAGGCGACGAGGATGCAGAACTGATCAGCTCGACCACCATCGAAAACAATGCCGGTTGTCCGGGCCACACCTACGACTGGGTCTACGGCTGTGTCACCGGCACACCGGCCGGCGGCCTGGTCACGCTCGAATGGCGCCTCGAGCCGCACAACATGGCCGGCAGTGCCAACGTCTCGCACGCCGACAACTTCCAGATCGGCGCCCCGCCCGCGGAGGTCTGCGATAACGGCATCGATGACGACGGCGACCGCGCCACTGACTGCCAGGATACCGCTTGCGCAGCCTTCCCCGGCTGTGACCCCGCGCCGGAGGAAATCTGCGATAACGACATCGATGACGATGGCGATACGTCCATCGACTGCAACGACGACGATTGCGACGCAGTCTGCATCGAGATCTGCGGCAACGATATCGACGACGATCACGACTGTGATGTCGACGAAGACTGCGAAAGCGACTGCGCTGATGGTCAGGACAACAACGGTGACGGCCTGATCGACTGTGACGATCCGGATTGCGCCACCGACCCGGCCTGTCCGCAGGAAATCTGCAACAACGGTACCGACGACGACGGCGATACGCTGGTCGATTGCGACGACCCTGACTGCGCCAGCGCACCGGAGTGCGCCTGCAACGATCCCTTCGCGGACGCCGACGGCGACGGCGACGTAGACCAGGAAGACTACGGCGTGTGGCAGCTCTGCTTCACCGGGGCCCTGGGGGGCGTGCCGACAGACCCGAGCTACTGCCACTGCTTCGACCGTGAATCGCCTGACGATGGTGACATCGATCAGACTGATTACAACGCGTTCCAGGATTGTGCGGATACCAGTGGCCCTGAGATCCCCGTGGATCCCGCCTGCGACGATCCGCCGGCTGAGTGATTCTCAGCTCACGATTTGAAACGACGCCCGACCACTGCTGTGCGGTGGCGGGCGTCGTTCTTTTTATGCGCACACCGGGTAGGCCATGAGTGCATGATTCCGTAGCGGCCGGCCTCCGTGCCGGCCGTTCAGCCAACGGGTAAACGGCCGGCAGGCCGGCCGCTACAGACGAAGGAGCCTCAATCGGGGGTGGAACTCGATTCGCGATCCACGGTGC
>BTUC01000604.1:0-3507 GCA_045863575.1 Phycisphaerae bacterium | reverse complement strand
TTCAACATGTGGTCGTTTAACAGCCGCGTATTCCCAGGGACCGAACACCTGGTCGTGAGGACCGGGGACCGTGTCCGCATCCGGTTCGGCAATCTCAGCATGTGGAACCACCCGATCCACGTCCACGGTCACGCCTGGAAGATCGTGGCCACCGACGGTGGTGAAATCCCCGAGGCCGGCCAATGGCCGGCGACAACCGTTCTCGTACCCGTCGGAGCGACCCACGACGTAGAGTTCATCGCGGATAACCCCGGTGATTGGGCTCTGCACTGCCACATGTCCCACCACACCATGAACGCGATGGGGCACAGCATCCCGAACACGCTCGGTGTCGATCAGCGGGGCGTTGCGGAGAGGATTCGGAAGCTCCTGCCGGGATACATGGCCATGGGCGAGGGCGGGATGGCCGAGCACCAGGACCATGCCGGGCACATGCGCGGTCCGAAGAACACGCTCCCGATGATGACGGGCAAAGGCCAGTTCGGCAACATCGAGATGGGCGGGATGTTCACGGTCCTGAAGATTCGGGATGGAATCACGAGCTACGAGGATCCGGGCTGGTACGAGTTCCCGGCCCGGGGGCGTTGCTCGCCGTGTTACGTGATGCGGTAAGTTGCACGATGGATGTCAAAGCACCGTTAGACCATTTTTACATGAAGTCGGCAGCCGCCTTTTGCGCGGTTTTAGCCTTCTCAACGATACCGGTAGCGGCCCAGGTCTCGCCGGAGGAGCATGCGGCCCATCACCCCGGGCAGGTGCAGCCTGTTGCGACGCAGCCGGAGTCTCCGCCAGGCCCGGGCATGCGTCCGGACTTCGCGCCCGGACCGCCTGCCGGGCAGCAGATGGGCGGCGGGATGATGGGCGAGATGGGCGGCATGATGGGAGCGATGGGCGCCCCGGCGCCCAAGGAGCTGTACCCTTCGCTGATGGCCCTGCCGGAGCTTTCTCCGCAGCAGCGCGACCAGGTTCAGTCGATGGCCGTCGAGCGCATGCAGGCGGGGGTGTCGCGGATGTCGGCGGCACTGGAGCAACTCACCCAGGAGGTATCCGCTGGCAATTATGCGGCGATGCAGAATTCGATCGCCGGCTTGCATGACGCGCTGTCGCAATTCGAGAGCGGCGTGGCCGCTCAGCGCGCCCTGGCGGAGGACCGGCCTCCTCGCGCTGTGGCGATGGAATGGTTCAAGCAGGAGATGAACCTGCTTCCAAGCCCGTCCCCCCACGGCGCCGGCGGACCGTTTGGCCTCTCGTGGTTCCATTTCTTCGCGATGGCCGTCTTGGTGCTCTTCGCCGCGGTGATGATCTGGATGTACTTCTTCAAGATGCGCCGGGCAGCGGCACTGCTCCAGGATCTGACCGGCGGCGCGGCGCTGCCGCCCGGCGCACCTGCATCAACGGCTGTCCCGGTGCCGGTTGCCCCGCCCGCCCCCGCCGCTCCCGTGGACGCCGCACAATCGGTTGGCAAGAAATGGTCCGGCAAACTGCGCGTCAGTCGCGTCTTTCAAGAGACGCCCGACGTGAAGACTTTCCGCCTCATGAATCCGCTTGGGGGCGTGCTCCCGTTCACCTACTTGCCGGGGCAGTTCCTCACGGTCGCTGTCGCACCGGACGGCGCGCCGGTCAAGCGCAGCTACACAATCGCCTCTTCCCCGACGCAGCACGACTATGTGGAGATTACCGTCAAGCATAAGGAAGGCGGAGTGGTCTCGGGCTTTCTTCACACCCGCGTTCAGCCGGGGGATCTGCTGGAATGCTCCGCTCCGTCGGGCTCGTTCATCTTCACCGGGCGGGAGTGCAAGTGCATCCTGCTCGTCGGCGGCGGCGTCGGCATCACGCCGCTCATGAGCGTTATCCGCTATCTGACCGATCGGAGTTGGGCGGGGGACATCTATTTCTTGTACAGCATCAGCAAGCCCCAGGACTTCATCTTCCGTGAGGAACTCGAGTATCTCGAGCGTCGTCATCCCAACCTGCGTGTGATCGTCGCGGTATCGCATTCGGATGGGGCCGAATGGAAAGGACCGAAGGGCCGGATCACCAAGGAGCTGATCGTCCAATCCGTGCCCGACCTCGCGTCGCGCTACGTCCACGTCTGCGGGCCGGTGCCGATGATGGAAGCGGTTAAGAAGATGCTGAATGAAGTCGGCGTTCCCGCCGACCGGATCAAAACGGAGGCTTTCGGCCCCGCTTTGGGCAAACCGGAGCCGAACAGGCCGCCGCCGGCGCCTGCGCCTCCGGCGGGCGTTGCGCTCCCCACCGTCGCCTTCTCATCATCGGACAAATCGGCGCCGCTGCCGCCGGACAAGACCATCCTCGACGTCGCGGACGAGATCGGCGTCGAGATCGACAACTCCTGCCGCGCCGGCACATGCGGAACGTGCCGCGTGAAACTGCTGTCCGGCAAGGTCACGATGGCCGTCGAGGACGGTCGGGAGCCGGGTGACAAAGAGCAGGGAATCGTTCTGGCCTGCCAGGCGAAGTCAACGGGAAACGTGACGGTGGAGGCATGAAGGAACGCGAACGGATCATCATCAGTGGGCTCGTGGTCTTGATGCTCATCCTCTGGCTGGGCTTCATGGTCCATCGCTCGCCCCGGTTCGCAGGCAGCCTTTGGGGCGGGGTGCTCGCGGTATCTGGATCCGCGCTGATGCTCGTGCCGTTGGCGTACCTCGTTGTGAAGCGAATCCGGCCGCTCAAACGGCGGCTCACGCGGTTCGTCTCGATGCGGACACTGCTGACATGGCACATCTACGCCGGTGTCCTCGGACCAATCCTGGTCCTGCTGCACACGGGCCACAAGTTCGAAAGCACGCTGGGCATTGCCCTGACTGCGATGACGCTCCTCGTGGTCCTGAGTGGGTTTACAGGGCGCTACCTGATGAACCAGTTCTCGCAGACCATCCGGGAGAAACGCGAGACCTTGACTCATCTGGAGTCAGCCTATCGAGAAGCTGCCGGCGAACTGGCTGCGCACCCGGAGCAGGTGGCGATCCTGCGCCCCTTCTCGGGGTTCTTTTCCAGGCTGGTCGGGAGCCGTTTTCTGACTGCGGGTCGAGCGGGCCAAGCCGGCCTGCCGCTGGCCACGCGGACGCTTCGTCTGACCGAGTCGATGGCCGACGTGGAGTATGCCATCCGGACGCACGAGTGGTTCAAGAGTCTCTTCCGGCGTTGGCTGAAGTTCCACATCGTGATCTCGGTGGTGCTGTACGTCTTGTTGGGACTGCACGTCTGGGCCGGCATCTACTTCGGCTTGAGGTGGTTCCGATGAGGGGCCGAGCGCTGCTTCCGTGGCTGGTAGCTGGGTTACTCGCCCTGGTCGCCGTCCTGGCCTGGTCGCACTGGCGTCCCGAGGCGTCCCTGACGCGGGCGGCGACGTGGCAGGCGATGGCCAGCCCCGGAGAGTTGTCCCGAGTGCACGCCTTCCTGGAAGGCGACTGCGCGGCTTGTCACACGCCTGTCAAGGGCGTTCAGGCCGCCAACTGCATCGTCTGTCATGCCGATGACCAG
>BTUC01000603.1:0-3509 GCA_045863575.1 Phycisphaerae bacterium | reverse complement strand
CGTAAACGGGCCGGGGTCGGCTTGTCAACCGGCTTGGCGGCAAGCTAGAATAAGACTTAGCTGTTGGGAGGTCGTCTAATGGTAAGACTGCAGACTCTGGATCTGCGTATCGGGGTTCGAGTCCCTGCCTCCCAGCCAATTCCCGCCGGGCTGCGTTCCCCGATTCATTGGCTGGCGATTTTGAAGGAGTTTATGCCGATGCGTTATTGCCTATTGCTGATTGGTCTGGCGGGTCTGCTGCCCGCGCAAAGTGCGGGTGACTTGTTTAACCGCGCGCCGGCCGGGGTGGAGGAAGCCGCGCGTGAGCGCGTTTCCGAGTACTTCAAACTCCAGATGGAGGGCAAGTTCCGGCAGGCTGAGTCGCTGGTCTGCGCAGCGGGCAAGGACGCCTACTACGACATGGAAAAGACGCGCTGGAAGGGCTTCGAGATCATCAAAGCCACGTTCGAGGACGATTTCCGGACGGCCAAGATGGTCGTGCTGCTGGACACGACGATGAACACCCCGCAGGGCGCCCTGGAGGCGAAATACCCTTACGTATCCACCTGGAAGCTGGAAGAAGGCAAGTGGTGCTTCTTCATCGATCCGGTGCGGGCGGAGACCCGGGAAACGCCCTTCGGCACGATGAATGCCGGGCCGGGCGACGGGCGCGCAGGCGGTGGCGGCGGGGCGTTCGTGACCCAGGAGCAGGTGCTGGCTTCGTTGAGGCGCGGCGTACGCGTGAGTCCGCAGGAGGTGCTGCTCAGTTCCTTCGAAAAGTCGTCGGCGCGGGTGGAGATCCTGAACAACCTGAGCGGCGAAATCGAGCTGGAATTGGTGGTGGCGCCTCGTAAAGGGTTGAATATCAAGCTG
This sequence comes from Phycisphaerae bacterium, assembly GCA_045863575.1. Classification (GTDB taxonomy): domain Bacteria; phylum Planctomycetota; class Phycisphaerae; order UBA1845; family PWPN01; genus JAAXZI01. The sequence continues at coordinate 2,657 of BTUC01000603.1, read as the reverse complement.
GATAGGACGAAAGTGGGCCCGAATGAGACCGCATACGTCCAACTGAGCTATGAGCCGCCGGACGAGGCGCCCAAGGAGCGGCTCGAGATGGAGATTAGAGTCAGCCCGAGCGGCCAGATTCTGCCCATTGGGGTCGAGTTCGGGGTGCAGAAGCAACTGATGGACCAGCTCCCTGAGGCTTTGCGAAAGCCCATGAAGCCCTAATCTGGCGATTGGCACGCGACTTGCCTTGACGAGGGTGGAGGCAGGTTGCAGACATGGCTATTCAACCGGCAAACCACTCGCCGCTGGGCGCGACGCTGGAGAGGCAAAGTCCGAACGCGCGGGCCACGGCGAGTGAGCGGCAAACTCAAGTACTTGAATTCAAGAGGCTTTGGGCCGCTTCGGCGGCGGACCCGCCGGCGGCGGAGCGCCCGGCGGTGGTGACTCCCAAAGCGGCACAGATTCCCACTTCCAGTCCCGTATTGGAGCATGCGCAGCCTGCCGCTGTGGATGCGCCTTTACCCTTGGCCGAGAGATCCATGAACGCTGTGAAGCAGGCGATGATGAACGCGGGGATCCCGCTGGATGGAGTGTCCTTCAGTTACCGGGAAGAGCTTGTCTGGTATCCCGGCGGCAACTGGGTGAACCACATGCTCACTGCGAGTACAAGCGACGGCCGCAGCATCGACTTCTCCGCGAATCTGGCCGAGCGCAGCCCGCACGTGACCGCAGCCGAGATCGACTCGTTCCTGCTGAAGGCGTAAGCCCAAACACGAAGCCCGGCGCGCCCCTGGGGCGGCCGGGCGTTACGTGCGCGGGGCCGGAAAGGCTTACTGCGGGCCGATAGCGATGATCGAGCCGTTGGCGTACAACGGCTGACCCGGGTTCACCTCCATGACGAACCCGAGTGGACGGTTATTGCCGAATGTGGCGGTTGCGGGAACGACGAAGACGATCTCGTAGATCCCAATGAGGTTTTCGGCGAGCTTGGCCGAGACCACTTCGACGCCGGCGTCATCGATGCCGACGGCGACGGCTGCGCGGACGAACTGATCAGTCTGTCCCACGCGGTTGGTGTCGGCGGTGGGCGTGGTCTGGCCCAGGCCGATGGCGTACATGCGGAGCGTTTCACCGCGCCGGGCCGGCGTTTCTGGCGTGACAACGAGGCCGTCGGAACGGATGACTACGGCGGCGCGCCGGCCGCCGGGGAAATTGTCCTCCAGCACGCCGGGCGAGGCTGGGAGTACCTGGATATTCTGGACCGTGGTGCTGCCGCCCTGGACCGTCACCGTGGCAGAGGCCAACGGGCCGGGGAGGTCGAACGGCACCTGGAGCAGAAGGGATTCCGAGCCGGCCATATTGGCGACCTGATAGATGGGGGCGAACGCCGACACGCCCGCCGAGGTGAACTCGACGCGAACGCCGGCAAATTCCAGCGGAAGCCGCCCGCCCAGCAGGCTGGCATTCCTCTCGCCCGTGATGCCGGGCGCCAGACCGATGCCGTTGATGCGGATCAGGCCGCCGGGGGTGATGCCCGTTTCGTTGCTCGCAGCGTTCCGGAAGCTGAGGGCATTCAGTACCGGGCCGGGGAGACGCGAGGCGAGGGTAAAGGTGAGCGCCGGCTGACCGGTTACGGTGGCTGTCACCGTGATACTTCCGGGGCTGGTGCCTGCGACTACGTTGATGATCGCGCGGCCGTCGTTGTCAGACGTGGAAGTCGCCGCGCTGACCTGCGCCGAGCCGGCTGTCACGGCCCAGGCGACCACCTGGCCGGTGACCGGTTGGCCGGTAAGGTTCGTCACGCGCACCGTCAGCGGCAGCGGGAAGGGCTGGCCAATCACCACGCCCGTCTGGTTGTTGCCGGAGACGATGGCGAAGCCGCCGACCTGCGATTCGACGATGACGTCGAACAGCACTTCCTGGTCGCCTGCGCGCAGCCGGATCTGATGCGTTCCGGGCACGCTGCCGAGGCGCACTCGGGTCGACACGAGGCCGTTCTGATCAGCCACGGCGACGGTGTTTTGGAGTGTCAGGGTATTCGCCGTCACAATTTCCCAGGTGACCGGCGTCCCCGGCAGCACGTTGCCGAAGCTGTCGGAGATGCGGGCCGCAAGGGCGAGCGGAAGCAGTTCGCCGGTCTTGCCGGATTGCTTGTCGCCCTGAGTGATCACGGGCTTGGCGGGCGCGCCGGGGGTGACGGTGAGCCGGATGCCGGAGAACAGGCGGTATTCGCCGCCCACGTCCACAATCATGTCGGCGATGCCGGTGCGGCCGCTGGCGACGACCTTGCAGTTGGCAACACCTTTATCATCGGTCAGCGCGGTGATGCCCTCACACTGCGCAAAGGGGCCACGCTCGGGATCGACATTCACGGTGTAGACCCTGACCCCCACGTTCGGGATGCCAATGCCTCCAGACAGCCCTTGGCCACCGCTGGTGACTACCTCCACCCGCACGGCGCCGTCCTTCGGTGTGCCGAGTTGAACGGTCAAGGCGCGATTTTCCTGGGGAGGATTCAGCAGTGTAACGGTCGGACTGCTATCGAAGCTACCTGTAACGAAGAGAAATCCTGTGGCTACAAAGGTTGCGGTGCCGATTTCGGTATTCGCGGAGACTGTGTAGCTTGTCGTGGCTTGGCCACTCGGGATCGAACCGCCGGGAATCCAGCGGAATTG
>BTUC01000602.1:0-3521 GCA_045863575.1 Phycisphaerae bacterium | reverse complement strand
AAGCCGGGCACATGGGATTTCGCCTACAGCGATCACGTGGTCAAGCTGGTCAACGAGCGCGGCCTGGAGGCGATCGCCTACATGGGTATGACGCCCGAATGGGTCATGCCGGCCGAGTTGAAAGGCAAACCGGGCATGGCCCACCGCACGCCGCCGGCCGACGAGCACCGCGGGGCATTCGTCGAGTACTGCCGCCAGGTAGCCCGGCGCTACCGCGGAAAGGTCAGGTACTACCGCTTCTGGAACGAACCGAACGGGTGCAGTTGGGTCAACGACGGTTGCGGCAACGCGGACGGCTATGTCCTCTACGCCAAGTGGCTCAAGATCTGGTACACCGCCATGAAGGCCGAGGACCCCGACTGCGTGCTGGCCGCCGGTTCGCTGGACTACCACGACGGCGTCGACAAGGGCTACGAATACCTGGAAGGCCTCTACCGCGAGGGGGCGAAGGATTACTTCGACGCCTTTACCATCCATCCCTACCACAAGAACGGCGGCACGCTGCACCATCGGGCACTGCGCGACGTCCGGCGCGTCATGGTCGAGCACGGCGATTGGGACAAGCCGGTGTGGATCACCGAGTATGGCTGGAACAGCAAGGACGAGCGTTGGAAGGCGCGCCAGATGATGCAGGCGCTGCGGGAACTGTCCAGCCCGGAGTTCTTTTACGTCACCCTGGCCAATTACCTGTCGCTGACCGATCCCCCGGGCGAGGAGGGGTACGGTTTGTGCGAGCGGGATCTGACTCCACGGCAGTCCTTTCTGGCCTTCAAGGCTTTCCGTAAGCCCGTCCGAACCACCTCACGGCCGGCGCGAAACGCGACTTCGGAGAGCTCTTTGCCGGACCGCGTCCGCGTGGGCGGCATCGTGCTCAAGTGGATCACGGCCGACAAGGAGAAGAACTACGCCCGCGCCGAGCCGCTGATCCGCCAGGCGGCCGAGCAGGGGGCCGAGATCGTCATCACGACCGAATGCTTCCTGGACGGTTATGCCATCCGGGACAAGACCATCCCCCTGGAAAAGTGGCGGACGCTGTGCGAACCGATTCCTGACGGACCCTACGTCAGCAAGCTCCGCAAGCTGGCCGATGAACTCGACATCCACCTGGTGGCCGGCCTGGTCGAATGCCTGGGGGACAAGACCTACAACACGGCCATCCTCATCGGCCCGGATGGCGAGTCGATCGGCAAGTACCATAAACACAAGCTGGATCACGAGCTGGTTCGCAACTCGCCCGGCAGCGAATACCCGGTATTCGACACGCGGTTCGGCAAGATCGGCCTGATGATCTGTGCCGATCGTCGCGTGCCCGAGCTGGTAAAAAAACTGGCGGAGAATGGCGCCGACCTGCTCATCTGCCCCTCCGGCGGGATGTGGGGGCCCCAGAAAAATGACTTCTACCTCCAGGACCGCTCACGCGAGAATCAGTTGCCTATTGTCTTCGTCCACCCGGTGGAGTTCCTGGTTACCGCCCCCGACGGCAGCATCCTGGACCGACGCTTCGCTGGAACAAAAATGGCCCTGGAACCGGCCCAGGTCGGGGGCGTCGAGGATGAGCAGGGCGTGATGATATACGATATGCCGCTGACGCGGCGGAACCGGTGAAAGAGACAGAGAGACGGAGAGACGGTGAGATGGAGAGACAAGGGGACAAGGTGACAAGGGGACACGGAGATCGGAGCTGGACACGCTTGCATGTAGCCGGTTTCGGAACTGGCCGCTTGAGGATCTCCTGGACCGTTCTGCTATCCCTGGCCGCGATTCTGGCTGGCGGTGAGGCACTATTGGCCGAGACGCCCAGCGTGGGCCACTGGCCGGCCGAACGGGTGGCCTGCCGGCCGGCGGCGCTGCGCCAAGTGAAGCTCGGCGGCTTCCTGGGCCGGCATGTGGATGCCAACAATCGCCGCAGTTTGCTGGCCGGGCTGGAGAGCCCCATCCCGCGCGCCGTCGAGGCACGGGCGGCCGGGCGCCAGCCGCGGCCCGAGTGCCGCCGGCTGGCGACCGACTCCGATTTCTTCAAATGGCTCGAAGGGGCCTGCTACGCGATCACCTACGATCCATCGCTCAAGGAACTTGCCGCCGCGGTGGATCGTTACACGGCCATGCTGGTGGAACTTCAGGAGCCGGACGGGTTCCTGGGCACGCGGGTCAGCCCGGCGAAGCCGTTTGATGAGGACGTGCGCCACGAGCTGTATGTGGCCGGCCACTTCTTCGAGGCGGCCGTCGCCCACCATGATGCCACCGGTAAACGCGATCTGCTCGATACCGCGGTCCGGCTGGCCGACTTCTACATCCGTGCGCTCCAGCAGGATCATCCCTATTACAAGCTCGTCGGCCGGCAGGAACACCCGGAGATCGAGCCCGCCCTCGTACGTCTGTACCGCTCCACGGGCGAAAAGCGCCTGCTGGATTTCGCAGCGGCCGTGACCGACATGGCCAAAGTCGGCCCCAAGCTCACCGATGTCCACGCCGGCGGCGGCGCGCGGCACGCTGTCCGCTTGTGCTACTACCTGACCGGGATGGCGGAGCAGTACATCCAGACCGGCGATGAGCGTTTCAAGCAGCATCTGCCGTCACTCTGGGACGAACTGGCGTCCACTCGCATGTACGTGACGGGCGGCATCGGCTACAACGAGACGGTGCCGGCCCAGCCATTCGATCTGCCGCAGAATTTGAAGGACAACCCGCATCGCGACATCGCCGAGACGTGCGCGTCGGTGGCGCTGATGATGTTCTCGTGGCGGATGCACGGGCTCACCGGCGAGAGCCGTGCGTTCGACGTTATCGAAACGATCCTCTACAACCACTACCTGGGGGCCATCTCGCAGGACCACCTGGGCAATTTCTACTACAACCCGCTACGCCGCGTGGGCGATCTGAGCGGCCGAACCGACCACGGCGCTGACCCAGTGCGGCGTCGACGCCTGCCGGAGATCCACTCGACAGCCTGTTGCCTGCCCAACGCCTGGCGCTTCTTCGGCCAGCTTCCTGAGTACGTCTTCAGCACGACCAAAGATGGAGTGCTGGTCAACCTGTACACGGATGCGACGCTGCGGCATGAGTTGTCCGACGGTACGCGCCTTGCGCTGTACGTAAAGACGCAGTATCCCCACGAAGGCCAGGTGCGCCTGCGGGTCGACGTCGATCGGCCCGCACAGTTCACGCTCGGTCTGCGCATTCCGCAATGGTGCTCCGAAGCTCGCGTCGTCACGGGGCCTACGAACGAGAAGGCCACCCCGGGCACTTACTACCGCCTGACGCGCCCGTGGAAGCCCGGCGATGAGGTAGTGCTGCACCTGGCCATGCGGCCGGTCACCCTCGTCAGTCGCCCGGAGGTCGCCCCCAATCGGAGTCAGGTGGCTTTCCAACGCGGCCCGCTGATTTACTGCCTGGAACGGCAAGACACCGCTGGACTCGACCTGGAAGAACTGGTTGTCGTGCTGAACCGCCCTGATCCCCAAGGTACGGCCGTCGCGGAGTTGGATCTCCAAGCAGGCCACTACGTCCTGCGCGTCCCGGTC
>BTUC01000601.1:0-3538 GCA_045863575.1 Phycisphaerae bacterium | reverse complement strand
GTTTCGCATCGACAACGCCGGTTGCTTCCTCGGGATGCTGGGCGATCCATCTCTGCAATGCCTGGATGTGCTGCGGGGGTGTGACCGCCGGCCGGATCTCGAAGCAGAACGAAGCCTCCTGCGTATTGTCCTTCTCCACGAGCTTGAGCAGGAAGTCATTGCGACCTTTCTTCAACCGGATGGGGACAGCTTCCTGCCGCGGCTCGGTGTGGCGGTAGAAGAACCGCTCCAGGAGCACTTCGCCATTGAGGTTCAGCACGAGTCCGTCGTCGAAGCCCAGATACAGAATGGCATCCATATCCGCCGGCGCGTCGACACGACGATACAGATAAGCCGCGACGCATCCAGGCACACCCTTGAAGCCGGCCTTGGCCGCCACTTCATGCACACCCCCGTCCTGGTTCCATTCCGGCACTTCCTGCCAACGGACTTCGCCCTTGAGACCGGTGTAGGCAAGACTCAGGTCAAAACTGCCGTCGGGCGGCAACGGCCGGTCCCCCCAGAACCTCCGCCCCTGCTTCGACCACTCGAAGGGGCCAAGGATATGCCAGTGACTGGCGACGAGGCTGGTGACCGGATGTGGTTCGTCCGGCGAGGTCAACTCAGGTGTGGAGAGCTTCGGCTCACCGGCGAGCGCGATGAGCATAAGAGCCCCAAAAGCCCAGATGCAACTGATGGCTTTGATGGTCACGGAAGACTCCTGCAGCCGCGAGATGTAAACAGCTCGTCAAGACAATCTGAGAAAAAAAGCGGAACGCCTCCAACTCCGCCAGGCCGGGCGCAAACCGGCTCCGCCCCTCCTGAGGCATTGAGGCAAGAGAGCCAGCCCGTTGTCCTACGATCGCCGGTCGCTCAAATCCCCAGCTTCCGCGCCTCCGCCAGGTAAAACTCGTACGCCGCGCGGACCTCTTTCATCGTGTCGCCGCCGAACTTCTCCAGGAACGCGCGGGCGATCTCGAACGCCACCACGTTCTCGGCCACCACGCTGGCGGCCGGCACGGCGCAGACGTCAGAGCGCTCGTAGTCGCTGCGTTCGGGGGCCTTGCTCTTGAGATTCACCGAGTCCAGCCCCTTGAGCAGCGTGGCGATGGGTTTCTTGGCGGCGCGGACGACGATGGTCTGGCCGTTGGTCATGCCGCCTTCCAGGCCGCCGGCGTTGTTGCTGCGGCGGGTGAAGCCCAGCGAGGCGGTCTCACGCCGAGCGGGATCGAAATCAATCTCATCGTGCACCTGGCTGCCCGGGATGGCGGCCACGCCGAAGCCCATGCCGATCTCGACCCCCTTGAATGCCTGGATCGAACCCACCGCCCCCATGAGCCGGGCGTCGAGCTTGTCCTGGAAGCGCACGCAACTGCCCAGCCCGGGCGGGCAGCCGAACACGCGAACTTCGACGATGCCGCCGACCGTGTCCTTCTCCTCCTTGGCTCTGCGGATAGCAGCGATCATGCCGTCCACCGCGGCCGGATCCGGCGTATAGACCTCGTTGGCGTCGCGGGCGGCGATCAGATCCTCCGGCATCCGGTCCGCGGCCACGTTGGCCTTCACCGAGCCGATCTGCGTCACGAAGCCCACGCAGCGGATACCGAACGGCTCGATGACGCTCCGCACGATGCCACCCGCGGCCACCCGGGCGGCCGTCTCGCGAGCACTGGCCCGCTCGAGCGTCTCGCGGCAATCGACGGTCAGCCATTTCAGGCTGCCGGCCAGATCGGCATGCCCCGGGCGGGGGCGGTTGACGTCCGGCGCCTCGTCGATCCGCCAGTCCTTGTTGGCGAGTTGGACGGCCACCGGCGAACCGATCGTCCGGCCGCGGCGAACGCCCGAGAGGATGTTCACGACGTCCTTTTCGATCTTCTGCCGGCCGCCCCGGCCATAGCCGCCCTGCCGGCGCAACAGCTCACGGTTGGCGAGATCGATGTTCAGTTCCACACCGGCCGGCAGCCCCTCAATAAAGGCAATAAGCGCCTGCCCGTGCGATTCACCCGCGGTTCGATAATCGAGAATGGCCATAGACGCTCGATTTTAAAGCGTTTGCCGATTGGGGACTAGTGTCCCAGCCACTTGACGGGTTCCGCATCCGTAGCGGCCGGGCTCCGTGCTTCGCACCGGCGTAGCCGGGCTACGCCCTGGCGAACCCGTGCCGGCCGTTCTGCTCGGTGAACGGCCGGCAGGGACGCCGCCGCTACCGGCGGTAACTAGCGCACACCACTTCAATTCTCGCAGTCACCGGGCTGCGCGTGTATACTCAAGGCGGTCGCGAGAAAAGCGCCGGCGGCAGAAGAGCAGGAGTTGCCATTCGCCCAGCTCGAAGGACGCTCGCCTGATGAACCAAATCTCCAGAGAAAAACCGGCCGAAACCAGCGGCTCCCGGGAGCTGTGTACTTCCTCCGGGTTTACGCTCATCGAGATCCTGGTCGTCGTGGCGATCATCGCCCTGCTGGTAGCCGTGCTGCTGCCGTCATTGGCCCGCGCGCGGGCTTTGACCCGGACCGTCATATGCACAACCCAGGCCCAGCAGCTGATGAAGGGCCACCCTGCTGTACAAGACGGACTTCAAGGACCGTTTGCCGGGAACAGGAATCAATGACGCTCCGTATGCGGGGGAGTACGAGGCGGGAACTCGGACCGACTGGCTGAGCTGGGTGGGCACATGGACGGTTTCGGTTCCGATCGACGAAGTCAAGTCCAAGAAGTTCTGGACGGTCAATACTCCACGCGGCGGCCGTCTTTGGAAGTACTACCGGGATGAGAAACTGCTGAAATGCGCGGCTTCAGAGAAGTACAATGGCAAGTTCAGCTACTCGACCCCGGAAAACGTGTCCATGGCCATGAAGGATCCAAGTGGCAAGCGCGGCGGACTCCCGCCGATCATGGACAAAGTCAAGCATCCGCAGTCCGCCATTCAATACCTGGATGAGGATGAGCAGAACGGTATTTCCGACTACTCGGTTGATGACGGGTTTGGTGAACCCGACATGTTCGGAGACCGCCACCTGGGTAAATCGGTCGTCACGTTCTTCGACGGCCACGCCGCAGCCTACTACTTTCCCCGCGGCAAAGGTACCGCCAATGCACCGGTCAGGTATCATCAGAACCGATCCGAGCATCCCTTCGAGGCTTGGATGATCCAGATCGCGCCGTTCAACTGCCGATACACGCCCGAGCCGTGGAAGATCAAGAGCCGAAGCCAGATGCCCAAATACAAGTGCGATGCCAACTATCCCGGCGGCGGGCAGCACAGCGGCGGGCCAGGTTGCGAATAGGCGTGCTGGCCACCAAATGCTAGGCGACCCGCTGAGCCATGGCCACAACCAACCCGATCGCCCGATCCAAGTCAAACGCTTGAAACTCGCGGTCGCGCAGAACCGTCCTCAACCGGGCGTCCAGTTGCCGGCGCAACGCCGCAAGCCGCTCGGCGCTGACGTCGACAGGCAGGTTGCCTGGTACGGTCAGTTTCTCGCGAACCAGGTCCACCATTCGGGTCTCGCTCACATTCAGGCCCAGGCACTCTACGGCATAATCCAGATCGTAGAAATCG
>BTUC01000600.1:0-3561 GCA_045863575.1 Phycisphaerae bacterium | reverse complement strand
CGACACGGAGGCTGGCCGCTACACCTGACGGGCTGGTACCAGCCCCGGCTCAGCGCTGCTCGGCCAGTTGCTTGCGGCGGTTGGCGATGATCTCCTCCTGCACGTCGCGCGGCGTCTGGCGGTAGCTGGAGAATTCCATGGTGAAAGTCCCCTTGCCCTGGGTGGCCGACCGCAGGTCGGTGGCGTAGCCGAACATCCGGGCCAGGGGCACCTCGGCCGTGATGATGGCGAAGTTCTGCTTCGTCTCGGTCCCGTGGATCAGGCCGCGACGGCTGGACAGATCACCGACGATGCTGCCCTGGAACTCCACTGGAGCTTCGACCTCGACCTTGACATACGGCTCCAGCAGGGCCGGCTTGCTGGCCCGGAAGGCCTCCTGGAAGGCATCGCGGGCACAGATCTGGAACGCCAGGTCCGACGAGTCCACGGCGTGGTACGTGCCGTCCTCGAGAACCATCTTCACGCGGACGACCTCGTAGCCGGCCAGCGGACCCTTGCCCCGGGCGCTCTGGAAGCCTTTGTCGCACGAGGGAATGTATTCGGTCGGGATGCGGCCGCCGGTCACCTTGTTCTCGAACTCGTAATCGTTGGGGGCCTCGGCCGGCAGCGGCACCAGGCGGCCCTTGACGTGGGCGTATTGGCCCGATCCGCCGGTTTGCTTCTTGTGCTTGTAGTTGTACTCGACCTCCTGCGTGGGGGCCTCGCGGTAGCTCACCTGCGGAGCGCCGACCTGCAGGTCGATCTTGTATTCGCGCTTAAGCCGCTCGACGTAGACGTCCAGGTGCAGCTCGCCCATGCCGTAGATCAGCGTTTCCGAAGTCTTCTCGTCCGTCCGGACGTGGAACGTCGGGTCTTCCTTGCAAAAGCGGCTGAGCGCTTTGGACAGCTTGTCGCGGTCGGCGGACTTGCCCACGTTGATGGCCAGGGCAATGACCGGCTCGGCCACGTGGATGCTTTCCAGCGAGTAGTTCTGCTCCATCGAGCAGAGCGTGTCGCCCGAGTTGCAGTCCACGCCGATGAGGGCCACGATGTCGCCGGCTCGGGCCTCGTCGATATCCTCCCGGTCGTTGGCATGCATCCGCAGGATGCGGCTGATCCGCTGCTTCTTGCCCGCGCGAGTGTTCAGGTAGGTGCCGGCACGCTGGATCCGGCCCTGGTACACGCGAGCAAAGGTCAGTGCTCCGAAGGATTCTTCGACGATCTTGAAGGCCATGGCGACCATGGGGGCATCCGGGTCGGCCGTCAGCGCAATTTCAGCGCCCTCGTTCTCGTTGTCCCGCGCATAAGCCACGCGATCGAGCGGACTGGGCAGGTACCGGGCCACCGCGTCCAGCAGGAGCTGCACGCCGCGATTCTTGAACGCCGAGCCCATAAGCACGGGCGTGATCTCGCGGGCGATGGTCTGCTCCCGGATGACCTTGTGCAGGAGCTCCTCGGAGATGGGCTTCTCTTCGAGCATGAGCTCCATGAGCTCGTCGCTGTAGAGCGAGAGGGTGTCGAGCATGCCGTGGCGAGCCCGGTTGGCCGCCTCGCTCAGTTCAGCCGGAATATCGGCCAGGCGCAAGGTCTCGCCCTTGGGGCCATCGAAGTAGACGGCTTTCATGGCAACGAGGTCGACTACGCCGTCGTGATGGCCCTCGAGGCCGATGGGGATCTGCAGGGGGACGGCCACATGGCCGAGCTTGGTTTCCATCTCGCCGATGACGCGGGCGGGGTCGGCGCCCACGCGATCGCACTTGTTGATGAAAGCCAGGCGGGGCACGTTGTACCGGCGCATCTGGCGGTCGACGGTCAGAGACTGCGACTGCACGCCGCCGACGGCGCAGAGCACCAGCACGGCTCCGTCCAGCACGCGCAGGGAACGCTCCACTTCGATGGTGAAGTCGACGTGTCCGGGCGTGTCGATCAGGTTGATGGTCTTGCCCTTCCAGGCCACGGTGGTGGCCGCGGAGGTAATGGTGATGCCCCGCTCGCGCTCCAGGTCCATGTAGTCCATGGTCGCGCCGGCATCGCCGCCCTTGACCTCGCCCATGCGGTGGATGCGCCCGCTATAGAACAGGATCCGCTCGCTCAGGGTCGTCTTGCCCGAGTCGATATGTGCCGAGATCCCGATGTTTCTGACGTCGCCAAGATTGAACATGATTTGCACCGGCCCGTCGGGCGGGCCGCTTCCTTGCCTTGTGTTTTCAGCCAGCGTTCCTGTTTATTTCCTCTCCGATTCCTGCTCGCGGGCGGCTGGCTGCGGCGCCTGCATGCAAGTCGGCCTCAAACGTTCGGACTGCCGGGTAATAGCTGAAGGGGGAGCCCCGGATCGGCAGCCTGGGAATCGGCCGCCGACCTGTGAAGATCAGCGGACGACGGCTGCTGTGGGAGGTCTGGTTAACCTCTTGGAGACCCGCCTCATCGTCACACCTCGTCGTCTGCTCCGGTCCGGCTCGGAACACCTCGACCACCATCGCCGGTCACACCCGGCAAAGGCGGGGGTTTCGAGGGCTGGCCCGGAGGGAGACGTAAAGATCAGCTATTCTATCGGCTGCAAGGATTAGATTCAAGCAGATTTCCGGGCCCCATTATCCGGCCCTGGGTCGCCGCTATTCTGGTCTGAGGTAAGGTTGACTCTCTCGCCACCATCCCACTATGGTGAATTCAGTGTTGCTTTGAGCCATGCTGGGGTAGAATGATTCAGTTATGAATTGGTAACTCCACAGAGTACCACAAGGCACAAGAGGAAATCCGAGCCCTCGAAGATCGTCTGGAGCGTTTGCAGCAGGCCTATCCGATCGGTTCGAAAGGCTTCACCAAGGCGGGCATTCGGAAGATGATCGCTCGCCTTCACGAGGAATTGGCTGTCTACGAAGGCAGTGAAGAGGCGCGGCGATCCGACTCGAGCTGATGAAGCTTCAAGTTCAATAAACCCAGAAAAAAAGCCACCGGCATTTGCACGCTGGTGGCTTACCTTGTTCGATCTGCGCTTCCTGCAGTGGCCGTCACATGGGCCGCCGCTTCAGTCCTTCGATCACGCCTTGCCCGGCTTGGGAATGTGGGCCCGGACGTTCTCCTCGGTGAGCTCGTAATCCGGTGGACTGAGCACCAGGTCGGACTTCATGGCGTCATCCCAGGTGACCGCTTGGCCGGTGTAGGCCGACATGCGGATCATGATCGCCGTCATGGTCGATTCGGCCACGTTCTGGGCCTCGTTGAGCGGCTTGCCCGAACGAATGGACGCGATCAGATCCGCATGCTCCTGGACGTAGGGGTTGGCGCCGCCCTTGACGTCCAGTTTCATGTTGCTGATCCAGCCGTTGCAGTTCGACACGCCCTTCTGCCCGATGACCCGCTCCGAGACGTTGTCCGCGCAGCCGCTGATCTGGCGGCACTGGCTCAGGACGTGCAGCTTGCCTTCCTCGTCGTCGCTGTCGATGGGGTAGAACAGGTCCGCGGCGAAGAAGTCGTACTGGTCGCCGGTGACGCGGCGATGCCGCCCGCCCATGGCCACCACGCTCTTGCAGTGCGTTCCGAGCACCCAGTTGACAACGTCCAGGTTGTGAACGTGCTGCTCGA
>BTUC01000599.1:0-3590 GCA_045863575.1 Phycisphaerae bacterium | reverse complement strand
CTGATTCCGCGCGAGGAACTGGGCCGGCCGCGGGTGGACGTGGTCATGAGCGTCAACGGCATTTACCTCAAGGACTTCGCGCCTTGCGTGCGGTTGCTGGATGAAGCGTCCCGCATGGCCGGCGAGTCCGGCGAGGCGGACAACCTGGTGCGGCTGCACACGGCGCGTATCGAGGCAGAGCTCCAGGCCAGTGGTGTCGGTGGCGAACAGGCTCGGTCGCTGGCCCCGGCGCGCATTTTCGGCTCAGAGGCCGGCGGGGGCGGCGCCCGGTTGGTGTGGTTTCTGCCCCGCAGTGGAACCTGGGAGGAGCGCAGGGAGATCGTCGAGCTCTGGCGCACGATGCGAACGCACGTGTACACGGCCGCTCTGTGGGGCGAGAATCTGCCCGAACTGCACGATAAGGTCTACGCGGGCACCGAGGGGGTGATCACCAACTGGTCAGACAACCTGCTCAGCCCCCTCACCAACCATCACTACCCTGAGGAGACCGGCGGCCTGGCGTTGTCCATCCAGTGGATCAACGGCAAGAAATCCGACGTATCCGTATTTGACCTTCGTCGGCGCGATCGGGCCGGCGCCATCCGTCTCGAAGAGGTCTTGAGCCTCGAGCTGCGCTCGGTGGCTTTCAACAAAGACTGGATCCAGGGCCAGATGAAGCACGGCTACGCGGGGGCCTCGCAGTTCATGCAGATCGTGGACAACGCCTTCCAGTGGGAGGCGGTGCGTGAAGGGGCCATGTGGCCGGGGGCCTGGGACAAGATGGTCGACGTCTATGTGCGCGATGGGCTGGGACTGGGCCTGCGCGAGTGGTTCGACCGTTTCAACCCGTTCGCCTTCCAGGAGCTGACTGCCACGCTGCTGGAGGCGTCGCGGAAGGGCTATTGGTCGGCCGATCCAGACACGCTCCGGCAGGTGGCCCTGGCCCATGCCGACTCCGTGGCCGGCTTCGGCCATGGGGCGGGCCCCTATGCGGGAGGCAATCAGGGGCTCCGCGGATTGCTGATCAAGACATTGAACCGTCCGGGGGATGAAGAGCTCAAGAAGACTTATCTGGCTAAGGTGGAGTCATCCGAGCGCGTCGACGGGAAAACGGAGGCCGAGGCGGGCCCAACGGAGCAAGCCTCGGAGGCCTTGAAGGAAGTCCCTGTCTCGGGCAGCCGCATGGAGCCCGTGGCAGCACCGAGTGAAGGACCGCCGGCAGCACGCGCCCGGCGTCGATGGCTTCTGGCCGGAGGGGTGGGCGTGGGTTGCCTGGCGCTGCTGCTGGCCGGGTTCCGTTTCAAGGTGGGGGCGCCCAGCGGGAAATGATTGACGCGGTCTGGTGAGGAGTCGGTCATGGCCAGACGGAATCGAGGGTTCACGCTGATTGAGATCCTGGTGGTGGTGGCCATCATCGCATTGCTGCTGGCCATCCTGCTGCCTTCATTGGGCAGGGCCAAGGAAGTGAGTCGCCAGGTGGTGTGTGAATCCAATCTGCACCAGTTCGGCATTGCCCTGCAGATGTATGTGGACAAGTACCGCTGCTTTGTGCCCGTCTCGACAGAGAAGGGGGAGTGGGGTCGCTGGCCGCGGCTGATCGGCGAAACCCGTTCGCTCCGGAATTCCACGGCCAACATCCGGCACGGCCTGGTGCAGCTCGCGACGTGTCCCACGGTGCCTGAGCGGTCGCGGGCTTTGAAGCTCACCAATCATAAGATGGATCGCGACATCGCCTACGGCTACAACTACATCTACCTGGGCGATTCCCGGTGGTTATGGAAGGGAGGGGCGCGCCGTTGGCCCTTCTCCGCCACCAACATCAAGTATCCCAGCCAGACCATCGCAATCGCCGACAGCGACGGCACCGGCGGCTGGTGCCCACAGCCGAGCCCGTACAACCCCGAGGGTTCCGACGGGAACGCGATCGGCCATCATGGGTTCATGATCGATCCGCCGGCGCTGCCGGAGGACGTCCAGACGCTTGGACCGGCGTACGACCCGGCCAAGTGCCCGCTCTCCAGCAAACCGGGTTTCAGCCGGTTGGCGGCGCGGCACCGGGGCGGGACCAGCGTGCTCTGGGTCGATGGTCACGTGACGTGGAAGCTGCGCGACCCCCTGGAGCGGGACAACTCGCCCTGGAACGGGCGTCGCCCGGAGCCTTGATGTCATGCTCGATGCGGTTTCGCGGATTCTGTTCACGGTCTCCTCCGGCGTGCTGGTGCCGGTGATCCTGGGGCTCCTGGGGCTCACCGCGTGGACGCTGCTGATGATGGGGGGCTTCGTGGGTGAGCTGGTCACGCGCAGGGCCGCGCGGCGTGCCTTGGCCCCGGCCTTGAGCGGCCTGTTGGAAGGGGATCCGCGTGTGGCCGTCCTGCACCTGACCGCCCTGGCCGGATCGGTGCCAGCGACCGGTTTTGTTCCCCGCTATCTGCGAACCTGCTGGGGACGCGGTCTGGAGGCGGCCCGGGCCAACAAGCTCATCGACGACATGGAAATCGAGATGGCCCGCATCGTAGGCCGGGCATCGGCCGTCGCGCGGGTGGGGCCCATGCTCGGCCTGGCCGGGACGCTGATTCCGCTGGGGCCGGGTCTGGTCAGCCTGGCCGGCGGCGACGTGGCCGGGCTGGCCGGGCAACTCGTGATCGCCTTCAGTACGACGGTGGTGGGGCTGCTGATCGGCATGGCCGCGTTCGCGTGCGCCCAGGTGCGCCGCGGCTGGTATGCCCGGGACCTCTCGGATATTCTGTTCCTCGAAGAGACCCGTACCCAGAGGCCGAGGCCCGAGCCATGATCCGCGAACGACGCCGCCGGATGGTACGGGCACTGAGTCTCCTCGAAGACGCCGGGGACGGGGCCCCCGAGCTTTCCCTGCTCAACCTGGTGGACCTGATGCTCGTCTTCGCGGTGGGGCTGATGCTGGCCATCGTGAGTTACTACGGCCTGCGCGACCTGCTGTTGGACCGCCAGGCGGTGACGGTAGTCAAGAGCGAGAAAGGCCAGGTCAAAGAGATCATCGTCAAGAAGCCGCACAAGGTCGAGCGCATGCGCATCACCCGCCAGTCCCTCGACGGCGAAGGTGTCCGCGTCGGGACGGCGTACCTGCTCAACTCGGGTGAGATCGTGTACGTGCCGGAGGATGACAACGGCGGAAGTGCGGATGTGACCAGATGAAGCAGAAATTTCTTCACCGGCTGTCGCTGGCCTGCAGTGCGAGCCCCGGAGGGGCGGGAGATGGTAGCCCCGGGCGTGAGCCCGGGGAACGTCGGGTGGCCTGCGAAACGCGTCGGAGCCCCGGAGGGGCGAAAGAATGGCCACCACCTTTGCGCGGGTGCAGGCAAAGGTGCAGGTCGCGGCCGGCGTGATTCTGTCGCCCCTACGGGGCTCTCAGAAGAGGTTCGGCCAGTATCCCAGGGCTGCGGCGGGCTGGCGCCCGCCTGCGCCCTGGGCTACCTTCTGTTGCCCCTGCCGGGGCTTGGCGTTGCGTGGGCAGCCGTCTGTCGCTGCTGCCTGGCTCGACGTTGCGTGGGCAGCCGTCTGTCGCTGCTGCCTGGCTCGACGTTGCGTGGGCAGCCGTCTGTCGCTGCTGCCTGGCTCGACGTTGCGTGGGCAGC
>BTUC01000598.1:0-3607 GCA_045863575.1 Phycisphaerae bacterium | reverse complement strand
CTGAGCAGCTCGTGAAGCGACTTTCCCTCTGGGGCTACACGAACCGCATCAAGCCTGAAGGGCAAGAGCATGTCGGCTTCCGTTTCGCCGATTCCGGCCTTAATGACCGCTTCGGCCTACGTTCAATTCCACCGACAGACGTGGCTGTTCTTCACGATGCAATGACGTTCGGGCGCCTGTGGAAAGCCTTGGATGAGCGCGGCCCCCGCGGGGCGGCCGGGAAGTATGGCTTTCCGCTGGGCGAGTTTTTCAACCAGCGGTTCCGAGAGCAGACTCTCACCTTCACTGAACTCGCAGCCTTTGTTGACGCACCTGAACAGGCTCTCCGTTCCGCATTGGCTCCCGAACCGGACAGGCCACCTGATCCCCGCGAGGTTGTTGAATGGCAGAGACGGCTTTGGCAAGCCCGTTTTTGGCTCCGCGTCTTTGAAGAGCCCTACGCTGCATCCTGCGCTTTCGGGCAAGGGTGGGAATCGGCCCGTGACCAGCTCTCCGCCCGCTGTGAGATGGTGGAAGCACTCCTGAGCCGGGTTCACAACCGCAAGCCAAACAGTCAGGGAGAACAGGCATGAAGCTGTTTCACTCGACAACCCCAGAGGCGGCCGCGGCCATTTTGAAAGAGGGGTTCAGGGACACGACCGGCCAGTATTTAACGACTGAATCTTTCACAGGTGTCTGGTTCTCCGACGTCCCGTTGGACGAGGGCGAGGGGGCCAAAGGCAATGAGCTGCTGGCGATCGAAGCCCCCGATGCTCGCCTGGCCGAATGGGAGTGGATCGAGGAAGGCAAGCCGTACAGAGAGTTCCTCCTTCCCGCCGACGTGGCGAATCGGTTCGGCCCTCCCGTCATGGTGGACCGGTACGGCCTTTGATGACCGATAGCCGACGTGGCCCGCCGATCCGACCAGGCCGCCAGGCTGTGAAGCGGCCGGCTACCCTCGAAGCCCCACCTCCCAGGGCTACCGATCAAGCCCGACCAGGCCAATTCTGCCTGCTCCACCCCGCGGCCGCCCCCCGCTGCAGACGGATTTCCGCCGCAGTTTGGCGCGCACAACCGTGTGCGCGTGTGCGCGCTCGATTCGGACCGGTGCCGGGGCCTCGAACGGTTTTCTCGAACACGTAAACCCTTTATCGAACGCACCTTGAACGCCGCACGCCAAAAACGCCAGCGCAATTAAAAGACTGCCGCCAACCCGCCGAAACCCCCGTTTTCGGCCAGTTGCAGCGCATTTCGACTTCTACAACCCTCCGACCCCGGACCGCTCGTAAATCCGCCTTTTTCCATCACTTATGCGTTCCTCGGGCTTCCAGAATTTTCGCCGCTTTTCCTCAGTCTTTTGCTTGCGCTGTCCACCCGCAGGAGCCGTTTGACAGCCGCTCCGGCCGGCTAGCATAATCCGTGCCGCGGACGCGGTTAAACGGGAAATGACGCCGCAGAGTGCGGAGGTCGACCAAGCCCCCGCGAAGCCAGCCGACGCCCGCCTTCTGGTCACCACGGAGGCAGACATGCGCATGATCGCACCGGTACGCCAGCGGCAAGGTGCCGCAGCCCTGCTGTTGATGCTGGCGGCACTGCCGTCGTCGGCGCAGAACACACTCCAGACCGACACCTACCGGCGGATGAGGGCGTACGTGGACGGCATTCCGGCCATTGACACGCACGAGCACCTTCAGCCCTTCGTGAAACTTTCCAACATGGTCATCACCGAGCAGGGGCCGGGACTTAACCTGTATGGCGTCCTGCAAAACAGCTACTATAGCTGGATCAATCCGCTGGCCCCCTGGCTGCCCAACATGACTTTCGAGAAATGGTGGCCGGTCGCCCGGAACAACTTCGACAGCGCCCGGGCAACCACGTTCTACAGATTCCTGCTGCCAGCATTCAAAGATCTTTACGGCATCGACTTCGACAGCATTACCGACGAACAGGCCCGGGAGCTGGACCGCCGGATCTACGAGAACTACAAGGCGCCGGATTGGATCTACCATGTGGTCACCGAGCGGGCGAACATTGAGCTGATCGTCAACGACCCCTACTGGGCCCGCATCACCGAGGTGCCCGAATACACCTTTGCGGCGTTGGTCTTTAATGTGACGCCGCTCGTATCCGGTTTCCACCGCTCACAGTACCGCTACTGGCCGGAGGACCCCTACCACTTCGCCGACCAACACCAGATGAAGGTGGACTCCCTGGACGATTATCTCAACGTGCTCGACGCACTCTTCCAGGAGCGCAAGCGCGCCGGAGCCATCTGCCTGAAGAGCACGTTGGCGTATGAGCGTACGCTGCATTTCGAGGATGTCCCGCGCGCGCGGGCGGAGGCCGTGTTTGGGAAACCCCGCGCCGAGTTGTCCGCAGAGCAGGTGAAGACTTTCGAGGACTTCATCATGTGGCGGCTGGTGGAGCTGGCCGCCCGGTACGATCTGCCTTTCCAGATCCACACGGGCCAGGCCCGCATCCAGGGCTCCAACCCCATGCTGCTGGTGGACCTCATTGGAGCCAATCCCAAGACAAAATTCGTCCTGTTCCACGGCGGGTACCCCTGGGTGAGCGAGACCGCCGTCATCGGCATGCGCCACACGCGGAACGTCTGGCTGGACTCCTGCTGGCTGCCGACGCTCAGCTACGCCATGGCCAAGCGCGCCTACCACGAATGGCTGGACGCTGTTCCTTCCAACAAAATCCTCTGGGGAGGGGACGGCGTTCACGCCGAAGGGATCTATGGAGCAACGGTGCTCACCCGACGCTGCGTGGCGGAGGTGCTGGCCGAGCGGGTCGACCGCGGCGAACTTCGCGAGGAGCACGCCCAGCGGATCGCCCGCCAGATCTTCCGCGACAACGCGCTCGAGCTTTTCCCCTCATTGAGAGAGCGGCTCTGGAAACACCAGGGCGAACCACTGCGTCCACCGGCCAGTGCCCCGGCTCAGGGCCGGGAGGGGGCGGAGGGGCGTCGCTGACGGTCTACGGGCGCGCCAATGAGGAGCTGCTGCTGTCCGGGCTCGGCGCTGCTGCTGTACATGCGGTTGAGCTGGCTGAGCAAGCCCCCCACCCGGTCAAACTCACCCATCACCTGGGCGCTGAAACTGGCCCGCGCGACCGGAAACCCAGCACGTTCGTATGCCTCCAGCAAGGCGAGAAACTCCGGTTGGGTATTCACGGGTGAGGCCTGCGGCTGAGCCAGGCCGCGCAACAGGTCCTGGGCACAGCGCCCCACGAGGGTCAACGCTGGCAGCGTACCGGCCTCTGCGGCATCCCCGTAGTGCGACCGATCGGCGGCCAGTCCGATAAGCTGCTGCGTGGAGGTGTGAATCTGCTCCGTCAGCGTGCGGGCAGCCTGCCAGCTCCAGGGTAGCCGATAGGCCTTGGAGATCTGTAGCAGCGCCAGGCCTACTCGATCAAACTCGATCCGCATGAGAGACGCCGCCGGCGAGCGGTACAAGGCCAGGGAGGTCCGTCCGTAGTCGGCCAGGAGCGTGCGCAGATCCTCATCGGTGGCGGCCGGATCGCGGGCGGCCTCGAGCTGCCGCGCGAAGTACTGTGCCGAGCCGGCCAGTTGCTGAAGGTGATGCAGGAGATGGCGATCGGCTGGTCGATCCTGGCGCAACTG
>BTUC01000597.1:0-3634 GCA_045863575.1 Phycisphaerae bacterium | reverse complement strand
GAGGCGCTGGTCTCGTCCGACGACCTGCTCGAGTTCATCGCGCTGGAGGCACTGGACGGCGTGGCCATGAAGCCGGCCCGCTGCGCCGGCCTGACCGACGCCCGCCGCCAGATCGAGATCGCACTGGACCACGGCCTCATGTTCCTGGGCAGCGGCCTGACCGACCCCGATCTGTCGCTCTCCGCATCGCTGCTGCTCTACGGAGCCTACGACCTCCAGTATCCTGCAGCCTTGAACGGCCCGCAGTTCCTGGCCACGCGGAGCATCCTGAAGCATCCATTCGATCCGAAGAACGGGGAATTGGCCGTTCCCGAGGGTTTCGGGCTGGCAGTAGAGGTAGACGAGAGCAAGCTGACGCAGACTTGAGCGAGTTTTTCCCAATTCCCATGGCAAGCTCCGGACCGGTTCGCGCGGCCGCGCTTCCCCGTTCGAGAGTTGGGCCGCGCACGCGGTTCCACGCGGTACGTTGCGACCGCGGCCGGTGCCGCATACAATTCAGGTGAGGTAGACTCAATGTCCACGCCAGCCCAAACCAGACTGTGCACGTTTGCCGAATTCCTCGAGCTGATCCCCGAAGACCAGAAGGCCGACCTCATCGATGGAGTCATCTACGTGGCATCTCCGGATGACACCGACCATAACGACCTGCTGCAGTGGCTGTGTGTCGTGCTCCGGACGGTGATACGCCGTCGTCAGCTCGGACGCCTGCTCATTGAGAGGGTGGCATACCGGCTCGGCGAAACGACCGGGCCGGAGCCCGATCTGGCGTTCGTTCGCACTGATCGCCTGGCTCTGATCAAGAAGGGTTACGTCGACGGCCCCCCGGATCTGGCGGTCGAGATCGTCTCGAGCAGCAGCGCGGAACGGGACTACGAGGATAAGCGTCGCAAGTATGAGGAGGCGGGCGTTCAGGAATATTGGATTATCGACCCGGGCGAGGAGAAAGCCACTTTCCTGGTCCGGGGGCCGACCGGCTTCACCGAATCCCAACTCAAGGATCACATGTTTCACAGCCGCATCCTGCCCGGCTTCGCTCTCGACGTGCGCTGGCTATGGCAGACGCCACGGCCCGACGAGTCTCCCATAATCCAGGAGATGCTGGAACGATATGCGCAGGGCGACGCTGTTCGAGAAGGCTGAAGCCATAGAGAAGAGCAACCACTGATTACAGGGAATACACGGATGGCACAGCCCTGCGTCCTCCGTGCTTCACGGTCATTAACTCTGGGAGCTCATGATAGGCTTGAAGAGGGTCGGCGATCAGACTGGGGAAGGAGGATCTCAAACATGACGCTGGATCGCTCCGGAAACACCCTCGGTTATGCACCCGTAGTGCCTCAGGCTCAATCCGCAGGCCTGAGGTTGGCGGTCCTGTTCCTGCCACTGCTGTTGGCAGGAGGGTCGTTCAGGTCATACGAAACGGGAAAGGCGTGGCTCAGAGCCTAGTGTATCGCCTGCTGCGCGGCGTTATGGCTGGTTCTGAACATATCTATGGCGGTCGCGGTGGCTGCAGTAAACTCGTTTTAGCCCCCGAAAAGTCATCCACGAATCTTTGACGTCACGTTAGGGCTTGGATCTGGTACGATAACGCCAGGAATCCTTCCGGCTGCAAGAAAGCAATACTCCACCGCATTGTCCGGCGTACACCTCCGAGGAACTCGCCGCTTCCCCCTGCTCCGGCCGCTTCCGGCTGCGCCTGGCCGGGCGGGGACACCTCAGGCGGCGTACGGCTGATCACCGCTATGGAGGGGAGATAACCGAAGACCACCCGCCGGATAGGCGATACATGAGACGATGCCGCGCCGCCACCGGGTCGTTCGCGGCGCGCCGGACAGTGGACCCGTGGATGCGTTCGTTCAACTGATGCAACATCAGTGTCCGGCGGCAGATAAGCCTGAAGGAGAGCGCCCATGTCGATCATCCGCCGGCTCGGACTCAAGGGCCGGGCCATTGCCGGATGCTCTCTGCTTCTGATCAGTGCGGTTTCGGTCCTGAGCACGGCGCTCATTTACCGGACCTACGTGACTCTCCTCCGCGAACAGGCCGAAACGGCTGTTACCCAGGCCCGCAGTCTCGCCTTCAGTGCCCAGCCCTACATCCTGATGCAGGATGCTGCCGCCCTGAACTCGTTGTTAAAGGCGACGGCCAGCGAGGACGCGCTCGAGTTTGCCCAACTGGTGAACGCCGACGGGCAGGTGTTGGCCCGGTTCAGGCGAAGCGACCTTGTCTCGCCGGATCTGAACCAGAAGTTGGGACGCCCGATCCCCGGTAAAGACTGGGAACACGCACTGCAGGTGGATCGGACAGACAACCACATCCTGGTCACGCTGCCGATTCTCCCGGGCTCCGTCCAGATTCATCTGGACATGATGGGGGTGCAAGGATCAGACGAGTTGGCCGCCGGTCAGCCCATCGGCTTCATCGGGTTGGCCTACAGCCTGGACGACCTCTACAGCGAGGTGACCAGCGCAGCCGTTTGGACGGCCATCATGGCGGCCGGCGTGCTCGGCATCGGCATTGCCGTGACCTGCGTGCTGGCGCGCGAACTGGTGGAACCCGTGACCAACCTGGTGGAAACCGCCCAGGCCATTACCGACGGCGACCTCACCCGTCGGGCCCGCGAGGACGCGGTGGCCGAGATCGGCGTGCTGGCCCGTGCGTTCAACCAGATGGCAGACTCGCTGCATGAGTACACCGAAAATCTCGAGGCCCAGGTGGTGGAGCGCACCGCCGCTCTGGCCAGCAGCGAAGCCGAGGCCCGCAAGCTCGCCCTGGTGGCCGACAAGACGGACAACATGGTCATGATCACGGACGCCGGCGGGCTGATCGAGTGGGTCAACGAGGGGTTCACCCGGGTCACGGAGTACACGCTGGAGGAGTGCATCGGCCGTAAGCCCGGCAACCTGCTTCAGGGACCGGAATCCGATCACTGGGTCATCGAACACATGCGCGGGCAGATCGCCGCGGGTGAAGGCTTCAACATCGAGATCGTCAATTACACCAGATCGGGCCGGAAGTACTGGGCGGCCGTTGACGCGCAACCGGTTCGCGACGAGCGCGGACGGGTGGTCAACTACATCGCGGTCGAAGCGGACATCACCCAGCGCAAGGAAGCGGAAGCCGCCCTGCGGGAGAGCGAGGAGCGATTCCGCCTGCTGGCGGACACCGCCCCGGTGATGATCTGGATGGCCGATCCGCAGGGGAACTGCACCTACTTCAACCGGCAATGGCTCCAGTTCCGGGGCCGGTCGCTGCAGCAGGAGAGCGGGGCTGGATGGCAGGAAGGCCTGCATCCCAGCGACGATCAGACCTCCACGCGCTACCAGGAGGCCATCGCGCGGCGGCAGGCGTTCAAGATGGAATACCTGCTGCGCCGGCAGGACGGTGAACACCGATGGATCCTGGACACGGCCACGCCACGGCACAACCCGGACGGCAGCTTCGCCGGGTTCATCGGGTCGTCGATGGACATTACCGAGCACAAGAACATCCAGGCGACCATGGCCCTGCGCAACCGCATGGCCGCCCTGAACGCTGAGATCACCAGTGCACTGGCGGAGATCGACAACGAGCAGGAGAGCCTCCAGAGGAGCATGGAACTGCTGGTCGAGCACCTGGATGCGGCCATGGCCCG
>BTUC01000596.1:0-3668 GCA_045863575.1 Phycisphaerae bacterium | reverse complement strand
CGCAACGTGGAAGCAATCGGCGGCAGCGTCTATGCGGAGAACGTGCCGACGGGCGGACTTATCTTGCATTTGGAGCTACCTGTGGCGCGCTGAGGGCTTAACCTTCTGTTAACCATGAAAACCTTTTTACTTCAAATTACTAACCTCAATTCCTCTTGTCACAAGTTTGACCACACCGCTGAAGGCCCGACACTGATACATAATTGGCCGTTCGGCGGCGCTGCTCGCTCGCCGAGTCTACGGAGGGCCAGCAGGTGCAGCTCAATTCACGTCAGCTCAGTTCACGACAGGCAGCGTTGCCCTGGCGCAGCGGGAGAGTTCCGGCGACGGGCTACCAGGCGCGCAGCAGCGAGCCGGTGCCGAGCGGCAGTTTCCTCGGACAGCTTGATTGGATGTTGGGGCGTCTCAGCACGGCCCACGTCCGCATCACCTTCGTTCGCCTGGAACTGCGCATGGAGGAGACGGCGAACCGTCGCGCGGCGGAACGCATCGCCGAGGAGCTCGACGACTCCTACGGCCTTGCCGGCATGCTGGCGGACGGTAGCGTGATGGCCGCGTTCTTCGGGCCGCGTGAGCCCGGCAGCTCCGGCGACCGGCAGCAGTCCCAGGCGATCCTGCGCCGCATCGAGGACATCCTCCAATCCACCGTCGGGCCGCGCCACTTGGCTGATGCCACCGTGTTCCTCATTCATCGCTGGACCGACGAGATCAGCGATATGCATTCGCTGATGCTCGACGCGCAGTCCGGCGCGCGGGCGCAGGCCACGCGGCTGGAGCTGGTGACGGCCTGACCCGCTGGCGTCAGGACCGCATTGCGACCAGAGCCGGTGGTATGCGCCACCGGCTCTGGTTTATTCCTTTTCGTTCCCGCATGTGAAAGCCGAGCGCCGGGCCGGAGGCGGCGAGGCGGGTCGGGCGGAGGCTTCTCCCGCGCAACCCGCCCCGATCTCAATCGTGCCGGACGCCTTCCAGCGGCACTTCTCCCACCTCGATCGCCCGGCGCAGGGCGGCGAAGCCGGCCTCCAGCTCTTCGTAGTTCTCGCGTGCCAGGCGGAGCTGATCGATTTCGCCGCGGGTAAGCGGCCCCTGGGCGGCGGCGCCGACATCGACCACCTGGGCGAGATAGCGGCCGCGAAGCTTGGCGACGGCGCGCGCGACCCGCTCGACTTCGGTCGGGGTGACGCCGACGACGGCGTTGCCGACCTCGGATTCGCACAGCCGGCGGGAATCGGTCGCGAGATGCAGCAGGTACTGGCGCACGTTCGGATTGGCCGGAAACGGCTTGGCGCGGCTGACCTCGCTCTGCATGGCGGGCACGGCCGGCAGCATGCCGGCTGATTCCATCTTGCGCCGGAACAGCGACGGTTCCTTCGCCTCGTCCCCTTTGCTGAAGACGGCGAGATTGGCCGGCTTGGCGGCGGAAGCGGTGAATAGCATTGGGTGAGCCTCCCGTATCCTGGTAACCCCTGGGCGTTCCTGCCCAGAACAGGAGAAGCAAACGGCGGGCCAAGTTTAAATTCAGCAAAATCAAATGATTATGACATCGGGTGTCGATCGGGCGGCGGATTCTGCCGGTGACGATGCGGCAAGACTTTCCCTCTCCCGGGCGCCTCCATGGGGGACGTGCTGGCATAATGTGTTCAAACTGCGTTGCCCCGCTGGGGGTCTGCGGGCATTATCACCGTTTCATAAGACGCCGAAACGCGGCGCGCTGCGATATTCACCGTCGAATGAACAGGGAGATTCAGCAATGCCGAAGAAGAATAAGCATGGCGTGTCTGATAAGGGGGGAACTCGTTCTCGTCGGCAGTTTCTGACCGCGGCCGCAACCGCGTCCGCCGGCGGCGCCGCGGCGCTTGCCATGCCGAACGTGGCCCGTGCGCAGGACGTCATCGTCCTGAAGTTCCAGAGCACCTGGCCCCAGAAAGACATCTTCCACGAGTTCGCCCAGGACTACGTCAACAAGGTCAACGAAATGTCCGGCGGCAGGCTGCGGCTGGACCTGCTGGCCGCCGGTGCCGTGGTCGGCGCGCTCCAGATGCAGGATGCGGTCATCGCCGGCGCGCTCGACGGCGGCCATGGCGTCACCGCCTATTGGTACGGCAAGCACAAGGCGTACTCGCTGTTCGGCACGCCGCCGGCCTTCGGCTGGCGCGCCAACCAGATGCTCGCCTGGGTGCGGTATGGCGGTGGTCAGGAGCTCTACGACGAGCTGGTGCAGAACCTGCTTGGCCTCGATCTCGTGGGCTTCTTCACGGGCCCCATGCCGACCCAGCCGCTCGGCTGGTTCAAGAATCCGATCGAGTCCGCGGACGGCCTGAAGAACCTGAAGTACCGCACCGTGGGCCTGTCCGCCGATCTCAACGGCGTCATGGGGGCGGCGGTGACCATCATGGGCGGTGGCGATATCGTGCCGGCCATGGACCGCGGCCTGCTCGACGCGGCGGAATTCAACAACCCGTCCTCGGACAAGGTGCTGGGCTTCCCCGACGTCAGCAAGGTCTACATGCTGCAGAGCTACCATCAGGCGGCCGAGTGCTTCGAGATCATCTTCAACAGGACGAAGTACAACGCGCTGCCGGCAGATCTGCAGGCGGTGCTGAAATATGCGTCGGAAGCCGCGTCCGCCGATATGTCGTGGAAGGCCGCTGACCGCTACTCCAAGGATCTGGAGGACATGCGGGCGAACAACGGCGTGAAGACCTACACGACCCCGGCTTCGGTTCTCGAGGCGCAGCTCGCCGCCTGGGACCAGGTGATCGAAGCTCAGTCGGGCGATCCTTTCTTCGCCAAGGTAATCGAGTCCCAGAAGGCCTTCGCCAAGCGGGTCGTCGGCTTCGAGCTCGAGTTCGAGGCGCCGCAGGAGCCGGCTTTCAATCATTTCTTCGGCGCATAAGCCGGAGCACGCACGATAAGGAAGACGGCCGGGGCGGTTTCCGCTCCGGCCGCTTTGTTCTTGCGTCGGGGGGCACGATGCAGCGATTTCTTATCATGGTCGACCAGATCAGCACCTGGGTCGGGCATATTTTCGCCTGGTGCATCGTGCTTCTCACCTTCGCGGTGAGCTACGAGGTCTTTTCCCGCTACGTCCTGAGCCGCCCGACGACCTGGGCTTACGACACCGCCTATATCCTGTACGGCACGCTGTTCATGATGGCGGGTGCCTACGCGCTGTCGCGCAACGCCCATGTCCGCGGCGACTTCCTGTATCGCACCTGGCGGCCGCGGGTGCAGGCCGGATTGGACCTGGTGCTGTACTTCATCTTCTTCTTCCCGGGAATACTGGCGCTGATCTATTCCGGCTACGGCTTTGCCAAGCTGTCCTGGATGATGAAGGAGCACTCTTCCTTCACCCCTGGCGGGCCACCGATCTACCCATTCAAGGCCTTGATCCCGATCGCCGCCGCGTTCCTTTTGCTACAGGGAGTGGCCGAGGTGATCCGCTGCGTCATTTGCCTGCGGACGGGAAGCTGGCCGCGCCGGCTGCATGACGTGGAGGAGCTGGACGTCGTCATCGTCGAGCAGCATCACTCCGAGGAAGGGGCCCCCCGATGAGCAACCCCGAACTCGGCGTCCTCATGCTGGGGATGTTCGTCTTCCTGATCATGCTGGGATTCCCGATTGCGTTCACGCTGATGGCGATCGGTGTGGTTTTCGGCTACCACGCG
>BTUC01000595.1:0-3707 GCA_045863575.1 Phycisphaerae bacterium | reverse complement strand
CATCTCCTCCGCGTTTGCCGCTAACGGGGGTCCGAAGTTCTCCACCCGCTCCAGCACGCTGCCCGTCCCGGAGGCCTCCGGGCCGTGCAGTTCGCAGACAAACCGCTTCAGCGCCCGGATAGCAATCGGCCTATCGGCCGCCACGAACGCTCCATCGTCATCCACCCGCGGCACCTTGCCGCGGCGGCAGGCCGTTTCGCAGGGCGCGCCGCAGACCCGGCCGCAGATGGAGGCAAATGGGTTCGGCCCACGGGCGATCAGGTAGGCATCCTCAAACCGCCCCTCTGCAATCGCCCGCACATACCCCCGCGCATCGGTATGGACCGGGCACGCCACCTGACACGAGATCAACTCGCGATGGTAGGCCTCGCCGGGGACTTCGACGCGCAAAGGGTTCATCGGCCGGCCTCCAAACGAGCCAACGTCCCAACGGGACCCGACATCAGACACAGCACGCCACCCGCAAACTCACCCGTAGCCGCCGGCTGTCGCAACAAATGCGCTAGCGTCCACCGGCCCAGCACGCCCGTAATCGCTCCGTGCAGTTCAAGCGCGGCGCGGTGAAAATTGCAGTGACTACTCTCGGGCCGCGCGGAACGGCAGTAATCCCCGACAATGGTCCCGTGGCAGGCCTCGACGACCGCCAGCAGCGTGATTTCCTCCGGGCGCCGCACCAGCCTGACTCCGCCTTTCACCCCCCGTTCAGCCTCCAGAATCCGGTGCTTCACCAGGTGCCGGACGACCTTGGCGAGGTACGTTGGCGATTCGCCCAGAATCTCCGCCAATCGGCGTGGCGACCAGCACTCAGCGGTATCCTGTGTTGCCAGAAACAGCAGAGATCGAATTGCCGCGATGGATGTCTTTCCCAGCATAGATAAACTCGGAGATTACGGATATGTTATATCCGCTTTCATCATGTGTCAACAAAAATCTGCGCTGAGTGAACATGTCACCGCTTCTGCGCTTATCCGGCGGAAGCCAGATCCGCTTGGCGCTGCAAGCATCAGGGCTTGGCTGTCGATGGTGGTACTGAAGCTCTTGAGTACCCCGGTAGCGTCTTCGTGTCCGCAGCATGAAACCATGCACCATCAAGGGTTTATGCGCTTAGCTGAACAGAGCGGTGGTGTTTGCTACTCACCACCTGCTTCGCGTGGGTAGAGGGCATTCACGTTATTCCGGTCAATCACCAGGTGGTCCGTATAGCCCGCGGGCGGGACGGCGTCTCCGGCGGAGAGTGCCGTGGCGATGCGCAGCAGTTTCTCACCGTACCGTTCAGGGAAGTAGGCGACCGAGGCGATGAACGGGCTGGCGGGCTTGCGGATTTCGACCCGGCTCTCCTGCATGGCGTTGTGGCCGACAATCGCCACGCCTGCCTCCCGGCCTTCGCTCATGACGGCATCCAACGCGCCCAGCGCACTGATGTCGTTGAAGCCGGAAACCAAAAGGCGGCTGCGCCGCGGCAGGCGCCGCAGCAGTTCCAGCATGGCGGCGCGGCTGGCCTCGCGATCCGCGTTTCCATGAAGGTGCACGATCTTGGATTCCTCGACTGAGCCCGACACGTCGCGCAGTCCGACCAACACCCCAGCCAGACGGGCATTCACGTTCGTGCTGGTATGCGCACCTTCGATGAGGACCACCGCATCGAACCGCCCCCGCCAGTGTTCCAGAGCGTGTTCACCCAGGCGGAGTCCGGCGAGTTTGCCGGCCAGATAGTTATTCGCGCCGAAGTAAATCCCACCCTGGATGGGGCGCTCGATCGTGATGAAGGGCAACCCGGCCGCGCTCAACCGGTCGGCCATCATATGGCCGAGAGCTTCCACGGGCTGAAAGAACATGGCGACGTCCACGCGGGCTTCGATCATCGTGTCGGCGCTGCGCATGAGCTCCTTGATGTCGTCTGGGCGGTTGTCGAGCGAGATCAGATCGGCCTCGTGCGCAGCCGCCGCCCGTTGCAGGGAACTGGCGAGATCCACGCGGAAGGTGTTGCCCGAGTGCGGCCCCGCGTAGCCAAGAAGCAGGCGGCGCCTGCGGCTCACCGCCCGGTAGCGCTTGTCCGGCCCCCGCCGGACGTAGCCCCGCTGCTCCAGGACCGAGGCCAGGCGGTACACGGCCAGACGTTGGATTCCGCTTTCGGCGGCGATCTCCTGCAGGGTGAGCGGATGCGGTGCGCGCTCAATGGTCTCGAGGACAGTCAACCCCTTTTCGAACGTTCCCGCGCCGGCCGTTTTGCCGATTTCTCTTGACTTCTTCATGAGAGTGAAATATCTAAGGGTACAACAAATGAACATTGGAGTTCAATATGTGAACGTACTAATGTTCGGGCTGTTCCTTCCAGCCTTCGGACAGCAGACGGCCCGCGATTGGGCGTCCCTTGTGGGCCAGCGCTTCCAGGCCGTCCGCGACGTGGTGTACCACAGCACGCCGCAGGGCGATTTGCGGGTGGATCTCTATGTGCCATACGACCGGCGGCCCGGCCCGGGCCTGCTCTACATTCACGGCGGGGGCTGGCAGACGGGTTCAAAAGAGCAGTACGTGCTGTGGTACCTGCCGTATCTGCAATTGGGCATGCGGGTGGTGGCGGTGGAGTACCGGCTCAGCGGCCGCGCGCCGGCGCCGGCGGCGGTGGAGGACGCGCGCTGCGCGTTCCTGTGGCTCGCGCGGAACGGCGGCAAGTATGGGGTGGATACGGAAAGGCTCGTGATTACGGGCGGCTCGGCGGGCGGGCATCTGGCCTTGATGACGGCGATGCTGGACGGTTCGTACGATGCGGCCTGCGGTCATGCGGGGCCGCCGCCGAAGGCGCGGGCGGTGATCAACTACTACGGGGCCACCGATCTGGAACCGCTGCTGCGGGAAGGGAAGCCGCACCGGGTGAAGTGGTTGAGCGGTTCGGGCGATCCGTCCGGAATGGCGCGGCGGCTTTCTCCGCTGAACTGGGTGCGGGCAGGCGTGCCGCCGGTGCTGACGCTGCACGGCGATGCGGACGAGGCGATCCCGCACGATCAGGCGGTGCGGTTGCACGAGGCGCTGGCGAAGGCCGGTGTCGCAAATGAGTTGGTGACGATTCCCGGCGGCGCTCATGGCCGCCATACCTGGTCCGATGCGGAGACGCTCCGCGTGCAGCGCCGCATCGAAGCGTTTTTGAAGCAAAACGGGGTAATTCCTGACTGAAGTGAGGTGTAAGCGATGCAAAGTCCAATGTTTCGACTCTTGGCCATCGGGATTCTGATGGTTCTGCTCTCAACCGCGCTTGTGGCGCAGACGATCACCGGAACCATGACCGGGACGGTGCTCGACCCCTCCGGCGCAGCGGTCGCCGGTGCCGATGTGACCGCCAGTCAAGCTGCGACCGGCGCACAGCGCACGGTGCAGACGAACGAACTGGGCGATTTTATTATTGGCAGCTTGCAGCCGGGCGTCTACACGATGACGGTGACCTCGCCCGGCTTCAAGACACTGCAGCGGACGAAT
The DNA here is from genome assembly GCA_045863575.1 of Phycisphaerae bacterium. Classification (GTDB taxonomy): domain Bacteria; phylum Planctomycetota; class Phycisphaerae; order UBA1845; family PWPN01; genus JAAXZI01. Next base: position 236 of record BTUC01000595.1, on the reverse strand, counting down.
GTGGTGCTGGCCTCGGCGGAGACGCTGGCGGTGGGACGGCTGAGCCTGGAGATCGGCGCGGTGACCGATCAGGTGACCGTCGTGGCCGAGGGCGTTGCCGTGCAGGTGGCGAGTTCCGAGCGCGCGGGCGTAATCACCACGGGGCAGTTGGAGAACCTGCTGGTGAAGAGCCGGAATCCGATGTCACTGCTGAGTCTGATGCCCGGCGTGGTGGACCGGGGCGGGATCGGCAACAC
>BTUC01000594.1:2278-3709 GCA_045863575.1 Phycisphaerae bacterium | reverse complement strand
CAAGCATCTGATGATCGACGTCGATCCGGTCAATCTGCTCTAGTGCCCCTTGTGGGTGGCACTACCGCGTCAGTAGCGGCCCGGTTGGCGGGTTGGCGACGCGGATGAGAGCGGAGGCGCGCCAGCCTTCGGGTATGGCCGGGTCGTCTACCAGCCAGAGGGCGCCCGCCGGGTCCATGGCCAGGCCTTCGATGCTGATGTAGGGCATGCGGCGAGGCTCGGGGAAGCTGGCGAGCAGCTCACGCAGATTGCGGCCCTGCAGATCGTACAGGTTGAGCCAGGGGCGGGCGGTGTGTTTCTCCGGATCGACGCGGAGGATCCAGCCACCGTTGCGATCGATTGCGAGCAGCCCGGCACGGTCGACGGAACCGCTGGCGGGGGCGGTGCTTGCGGTGTCTGAAGGGACACAGAGGCCATTGAGCGTCTGCATGCCAGCCTTTCGGCAGGCGCGGACTGCGGTGGTCAGCGCGTCGGAAGCTTTCTCATCCACCTGGACACGTCCGGCCTTCAGGTCGGCAACTCCCAAACGCGGGTCGCGAAAAAAGAGCAGTGCGCTGGCCTCGTCGGTGTGGCTGCGCGTGCCCTCCTCGGCGAGGTAGAACCGCCCGGGCTTACCGGCCCAGGCGAGACCCTCAAGACCGTCGTTGCGAGCCGTGCCCTGCTCATCGGCTTTCTCTTCGTACGCATAGAGCGCCACCAGGCGGGCACGGGCTTCCGTCCCGCTGCCTTCCAGGGTCAGCTCGAGAATGACCGAGTGGGGCTCCTCGGCCACGACAAAGACGCGCGGCTCGTGAGGGTGGGTGATTGCCGGAGCGATCGTAACCGCCTCCAGGTCAAGAAACGGTTCCTCGGTCCGCTGCTGGCCGGGACTGATCCGTCGGTGGACCTCGCTCAGGACGTCATCGCCAGCCGCGGCGTGAGCGGCCGCAAAGGCCGACCACTCGCCCCGGGGCAGGACAACGGTGAACGCCTCATCGGCGACGATCGACCTGCCCGCCTGAACGCGGGCAAGCGTGGCCTTGGAGAAATGGTACAGCTTGCCGGCGGACTGACGGCCATTACGGTCGCAGACGATCCACAGCCCCTCGCGTTCGCCGAGCCGGCCGTAGTGCAGCCCGGAGGCCTGCTCGACGTCGTGGGCATCGCCGGGGGCGCGCAGGCGATAGAAGCTGATGGTCGGTTCGGCGGATGCAAACGCCGGGAGTACGGCCAGAAAGAATAGGACTCCGCTGCGGCGAGTTCGTAGACGCATACTCTTGCCTTTGTCTGAACCAAGGTCCGGGGCCAGAGGAGTGTACGCGATTCAGCGCAAGGCGGACAGCGGCACACGGCGGGCCGTCATCCGTTGCCCAAGGTGTGCCACTGTTGTGTCAGCAGTGGTTGGCAACCACAAACGCCCTGCCCTCCCAGCACTGCTCGCAGCGCTTGCTG
>BTUC01000594.1:0-2268 GCA_045863575.1 Phycisphaerae bacterium | reverse complement strand
GCACATCTTCTGTCTCAGCATTCGGCAGAAGTGCCGATTCCGCCCCGCAGGGGTGGGAGTCAATAGCCGAGGTGCGTAAGCCCTCGGTCCGTGGTCGGGCCGATGGCGCGATGAGCCCTGAAAGGGCGGCAGAAGCTCGCGCCCATCTGTCGCCCCTGCGGGGCTCTCGCCGCTCTAAGCGCCACGCTCCCCAGGGCTTACGATGGAGCGCAAGCGGCTTGGGCCCTACCCCGAATCCCTGGCAGGTGCGCCGGGTTGAGTCGTAGGCACTCGAGGGTATGATAGGAGGCGTCGCGGACTGATCTGAAAAAAGGGAAATACCATGCCTCTGGAAGCGCGAGTGGAGCGGCGGGGGACGGAGGAGCCCGGGTCGATCGGCGCGGCGTATCTGGCCGAGTGCCGCGCAGCGCTGGCAGCGGCGATGCGCAAGATTGCCCACTGCCTGGAGCAGCTCTCCGAGCAGGAGCTGCATTGGCGCCCGCATGCGTCTCACAACAGCCTCCAAAACATTATTCTGCATTTGTGCGGCAACGTGCGGCAGTGGATCATCTGCCCGCTCACTCGAGCACCGGACGAGCGCGACCGGCCGGCCGAGTTCGCCGAGCAGCCGCCGATGACGCGAGCTGAACTGCTGGCGATGCTGGAAGCCACGGTAGTCGAAGCGGACCAGGCCCTGGCCCGGCTGGCACCCGAGCAACTGCTTCAGCCGCTGCACGTGCAGGAGTGGGATACGACCCTTCTGGCGGCGCTGTTCGATTCGGTCAGCCACTTCGTGGGCCACACGCATCAGATCGTGTACATCACGCGTATGCAGGTAGGAGAGGGCTATCGATTCCAATGGACACCGCGGGAAGGGTAAGCGGCGGTGGGCAGGTCAAGGGAGATGGTGCGGAAACCTTGAGGGGTAGCGGAAAGTCAGAGCCCCGAGCGCCAGCGAGCGGGCCGGACGCTGAAGAAGTGATGAGTGATGAGTGATGAGTGATGAGTCATGAGTGATGAGTCGGGCAGGCACTGGCGCCACGAAGGGCCCGTTACCCTGCCCAGCCCCCACCCCGGCCCTCCCCCGGAGTACCGGGGGAGGGAGCCTGGCGCTACTGTGATGGCTTTGTGGCGAAGGGGCGCGTTGACGGTGCGGAGCGGGTGAGTTCGCGCAGGCGGAGGTGGCGGAACCGCACCGGGCCGCTGTGGGCGGACAGTCCGATGAACCCCTTGCGCGGGCGGTCTTTCAGCTTCTCGTGGTCGGCCATGGAGGTGTCGAGGAGCAGATCGCCGTTGAGCGTGATCTTCACGCGGTCGCCGTCGCATAGCACCCACAAGTCGTTCCATTCACCGGCCGGCCTGGAGGAAAAAGACTTCGGGGCCACCAGGCGATAAATAGAGCCGGTATCCTTGACGGTTGGCGTCTGGCCGCGTTTGGCGGCGTCATCGAGGAGTTGGATCTCCATGCCGGCGTGCGAAGGCCAGCCCTCCGCCGGGATGCGGATGAACACCCCACTGTTGCCGTCCTTCTCGATTTTGTACTGCAGCCGCAGCTCGTAGTCGCCGTACTCGCGGTCGGTTTCGATGTAATAGGCCAGATCGCGGCTGGTTCGCTCGCCGACCAGCACCCCGTCGCTGACCACGAAGGTGCCGGACTTACCATGGTGCCTCCAGCCGGTGAGATCCTGGCCGTTGAACAGCGGCTTGAAGCCGGCGACGCGCTCGGCGGAATCCATGGGACGGGGAACTCGCTGCGGAGCCGGATCTGCGGCCGGTGCGGCAATCAAGGGGGCGCCGAAGAGGGTAATCGTCGTGGCCCACGTCAGGAACTTTGTCATCGTCAACATCAGGATGCCTCATTGGTCACTGCGCACGGGAATACCGCGGGAGGCGAGATACTCCTTCATCTGAGCGATGGTGAAGATGCCGAAATGGGCAATCGAGGCCACCAGGACCGCGTCGGCGTGGGCCTCGACGATCGCGTCATAGAGGTGCTCGAGCTGGCCCGCGCCGCCCGAAGCGATCACCGGCACCTTCACCGCGTCGGCGATGGCCCGGGTCATGGGCAGATCGTACCCGGCCTGGGTGCCGTCAGCATCCATGCTGGTCGGCAGGACGGCCCCGGCGCCCAGATCCTCGACGCGCCGGGCCCATTGAACCGCATCGATGCCGGCAGGCTTGGTGCCGCCGCTGACCATGACCTCAAAGCCCGAGGGCATGGCCGGGTTGGCGGCGGTGTCGATGGCGATGGTGATCTTATCGCTGCCGAAAGCCTTCACGGCCTCGGAG
>BTUC01000593.1:0-3743 GCA_045863575.1 Phycisphaerae bacterium | reverse complement strand
GTTGGCAATGATTCGCCGTTACTTTCGATTGCTGTTTTGAGACAGAGCCTAGTCCACAGCAGTGGCACACCCCCGCGCCGATCGGCCGCCGGGCCTGAACTCTCCTCCGCAGTACTTCGCGACGGCCACAGGTCAGGCGACAGGTAGGCATATGCGGCCATCATGGCCGCCAGGAGAACCACCGCCGTCCAGTGGCGCCTTTGAAACCGGCTCACCGGGGGGGCCACCGAGAGCAGTGCCAGCGAAGCGATGCCAAGGACGATCAGGTCGAAGACAGCTTTGCGAACCGTGCCGCCTCCTGAATGGAGTTGGGCGCCGAACGCACACACGATGAGCCCCAGCCCCACGCCATACAGCAGCGCGGCGCCGCTCCCCGGCCTCACCGCCGGCATCAGCAGGAGGTAGGCGCCTACGCCGGCCAGAAGCAACACGCCAATTCGGATCGGCAGCCCATGCAGTTCGCCGACGGGAAGGCCGTGTACGATATCTTGCTCGGCCGCCAGCAATACCAGCCGTACGCCTATAAATGCGTAGAGAAAGGCGGCGAGTACGACTCGCGCCAGTCGGTGCGGAGGAACGCGTGTCGAAAACGCGGACATGGCCGATCATGTTAACACCAAGCCGCGGGCATATCGATAAGTGCCTGATCTCCACTTTCTTTCGCCGCCCGTTGCCCTTATCAATGCCGGTGTGGCACCGGTGTGGCCGTGTGGCACCGGTATGGTCGTGTGGCACCGGTATGGACGTGTGGCACCGGCGTCTCGCCGGTGTAGCTGTGTGGACCGGCATCCTGCCGTTCAGAAGCAACAGAGGATCAACGTCATGCCCGGCGGTATTCAGCAAGGCAAGGTGGGACTCTTCGGCATCGGTCTGGCCGCCTACTGGCCGCAGTTTCCACAGCTCAAAGAGCGGCTGCTCGGCTATCACCGGGTCGTCGCCGGCCGGCTGGCCGAACATGCCCAGGTGATCGACGCGGGCCTGGTGGATACGGCCCCCCAGGCCGCTGCCGCCGGTGATCGGTTCGCCCGCGAAGGCGTCGAACTGGTGGTCTGTTACGTCGGCACCTATGCCACCTCCAGCCAGGTGCTGCCCGCGGTTCAACGAGCCCACGCCCCGGTGCTCATCCTCAATCTCCAGCCGGCCAGTGCCCTGAATTACCGCCGGACGGACACGGCCGAGTGGCTGGCCAACTGCTGCGCCTGCTGCGTGCCGGAGATCAGTTGCGCGTTTGCCCGCAGCCGCATCGACTTCCGGGTGGTCACCGGTCTACTGGGTGTGGCGGGGGGCGGCCACGGCGAGGCTCCTCCGCAGCATCCGGATTCAGTCAACGCCTGGGCCGAGATCGCGGACTGGGTCCGGGCCGCGACGGCCGTCCACCGCCTGCGCAACAGCCGCATCGGTTTTCTGGGCCACACCTACCCGGGCATGCTGGATATGTATAGTGACTTCACGCAGCACACGGCCCAGCTCGGCACGCACGTCGAGGTGCTGGAAATGTGCGACTTGGCCGTCCGCGTCCCCGAGGAGACCGAACCGCCCGTGGCCGCCAAGCGGGCCGAGGCGGAAGCCATTTTCGTGATCAGCGAGGACAGCCCCTCTGACACGCTGGCCAAGAAGCCGACGCCCGAGGAGTTCGCCTGGGCCTGCCGGGTGGCCGTCGGGCTTGATCGTCTGGTGGGCGACTTCGACCTGCAGGGGCTGGCTTATTACTACCGCGGCCTGGAGGGCAACGAGTACGAGCGCCTTGCGGCCGGACTGATCCTGGGCAACTCGCTGCTCACCGCCCGCGGCATTCCGGCCAGCGGCGAGGGCGATCTCAAGAACTGCCAGGCCATGAAGATCATGGACCTGCTGGGCGCCGGCGGGAGCTACACCGAGTTCTACGCCATGGACTTCGATGAGCGGTTCATACTCATGGGCCACGACGGGCCGTTTCACCTGAAGATCGCTCAGGGCAAGCCGATCCTGCGCGGCCTGGGCCTGTATCACGGCAAGCGCGGCTACGGCGTGAGCGTGGAGGCCACCGTGAAGCTCGGGCCGGTCACGGTGCTGGCCCTGACGCAGACGGCCGACGGGCGGCTCAAGTTCCTGGCCGCCCAGGGCGAGTCAATCGTCGGCGACACGCTGGCCATCGGCAACACCAACAGCCGCATCCGGTTCGCGACCGGGGTCAGCGACTTCGTCAACCGCTGGTGCCAGGAAGGCCCGACGCACCACTGTGCACTGGGCGTCGGCCACGTCCTTCCGGTCCTGGGCCGCATCGCCCAGTTGCTCAAGCTGGAGCTGGTGGAAATCGCGTGAGCCACCATTGCACTGCGAGGGCCGCCCGACGCAGGCGGCGCTTCGAGTTGCTGCATGCATTCTGAAGGCACAGATAAGGTGTGCCCCGCTTCCAGGTTTTTCACACTGGCGCCCTTCCCGGTTCACTTCCGCGTCTGTAGCGGCCGGTCTCTGTGCCGGCCGTTTGCCGAGCCGGCACGGAGGCCGGCCGCTACGGAACTGGGAGCTGGAAACGGCACGGGTGCTTCGGACGAATCTACTTTTCTGTAGAAATGTCCTTCCGTTACGCACGTGGGCTGGTACAATGCCCGCTGCAATTCTTCCCGCCATGACGTAGCGCTGGCTGGCGGCTACGTGTTTGTAGTTCACACGTCTCTGGTCAGGCGCCCCATGCTGCGGCGGGTTCGAAAGCTGCTGCCGTACCGCCTTTTGTCAACTTCATACTTCTCGACGGTTATCCGCACAATCCACTTCATGAGGAGGAGAACGATGAGTTGCGGACGGACTTGCTCGCGGTCAAAGGTTCTGATCGGCTGGGCCATCGGTTTTCTGCTGGGGGCGCTTTGCATCACGCCTGTGTTCGCACAAATCCAGGGGAGTGTGGCCAACCTGAACCGCTCGCCATCCGAGGGCATTGAGATCCTGCTGTACGACGCTGATGGGCGTGTCATCGGCCGCACGATGGCCGACGCCGGTGGTCATTACGCTTTCTCCGGCCTGCCATCGGGCACTTACCTGGCTCTCGCCCAAGTCAGTCCGTCGCCCGCGCTGCCGACGGAGTCGGACTCCCCCGACGGCGACCTGATTGCGGTGGGGCGATTGGTGGTCGACTCGGGCGGCTCGGGTGAGGCGGCGGAACTGTCGCCGGCGTCCGGGGCTGTCATCGTCGGCCAGGTCACCGAAACCCCCTCAGGCGAACCTGTCCCCCAGGCGCCGGTCAGTGCGTACCGTCCGGCCGATGGTAGTTGGGTGGCCACGGCCTTGAGCTGGGGCGACGGGACCTATTTCCTTGTCGTGCCGGAGGGCGAGTACGTGCTCGACGCTCGCCGGCCCGCGGGGAAGCTTTACGGCCCATCCACCTACGAAGGTCTTGAGGGAACAGTCTCGCAGAGTGGCAATCTTGCCGCCGCCAGACGCGTGGCCGTCGCTGGCAACCAGATCGTCTTCGGCAAGGACTTCCAGATCCCCTTGGGCACCATCACGGTCTTGTCGCCCAACGGAGGAGAGACGTGGACCGCCGACACGCAGGCTACCGTAAGCTGGATTACGACGGCCGTGCCAGCGGAAATGCAGGTGATGCTGTTCATTCGCGATACCGTGCACGGCTCGGGAGCCGGACTGCTCGGGTCGCCGGGGGCGCCGAGCTTGTTGTGGGCGGGGGACGGGCAGCACAGCTTTCGCGTTCCCGATTGGCTGGGCGACGGTAGTGACTACATCGTTGAACTCTGGCTGTTCGGCATCGA
>BTUC01000592.1:0-3757 GCA_045863575.1 Phycisphaerae bacterium | reverse complement strand
GCCGCGGAGCTGCTGCCCGGCGAGCCCGCGGCGGACGAATGCCTGGTCCGCCGCGAGCGCATTGATGCCATCCAGCGGGCGGTGGCCGAGCTGCCCGAGCGGCAGCGCGCCGCCCTGGTGCTGCACCGTTTCGAGGGTCTCAGTCACATGCAGATCGCCGAAGTGACCGGCTGGAGCCCGGCTGCGGTCGAATCCCTGCTCGTGCGGGCGTACGCCCAACTGCGCGAGCGCCTGCGCGAATGGAGCGCTTCGCAGGAAAGCGGCCGCTGAACCGTTAAAACTCCGGGAGAATGCTTATGACGGAATGTATTCGAGAGGAGGAACTGATCCGCTGGCTCGGTGGAGAGTTGGACGATACCCGGCAGGCCGCCCTGCGGCGACATTTCGAGACCTGTGCCGCCTGCCAGGAGCGAGAGCGGAATCTGCGGGCCACCTGGGAGCTGCTGGGCGACTGGATGATCCGGCCGCCGCCACAGGACTTGGCCCCCTCGGTCCTGGAGAGAGCCGGCCGCGCGCCGGAATCGGGCATGCCGTGGGCGTCGGTCGGGCGACTGGCCGCGGCCATCGCCCTGGCGGCCTTCACCGGCGCCGGCGCTGGTCTGCTGAGCTCTGCGCGGGAGCGCGAGAGTGCAAATCCTCCCCGCACGGTCTCGGCCGAACAGGCGGCGCAAGCCCTCGGGCTGGACGTGCTCGGAGGCCAGCCCGCGGGCCTGAGCGAGTTGCTCGTCGAGTTCGATGCTGGTGAGCCGGCTGACGGGCGGGTGGAGGGCCATTCATGAAGACACCGTCGATCTGGGTTCTGGCCGCCATTGTCGTACTGGCTGGCTTCGGCGCATATCGCACCACCGTGGATCTCCGCGCGGACTCCGCGCCAGCCGGGCCGACGGACGAGGCGGCGAATGCCCTGATGCGGTGGTTGAATGCATCGCCGCGCCAGCAGGCTGAGCTGCATGCGGACGACCCGAACTTCGCGGCCGACCTTGTCCGCTTGCGGACCGAACTTCAGACGCGCCGCAGCGAACTGGCGGTTAGCCTCGAGGATCCGACCGCATCCGATGCACAGATCCGTTCGCGCGTGGAAGCGGTCATCGCGGCCAGCGCCGCGCTGGAGCGGCGCGTGACCGACTACCTCCTTTTGGTGCGCAAGCATCTCACCGCCGAGCAGCAAAGGCGGCTGTTTGGGCTGTGCGCCGAGGGCGTTCGGCAGGGGCCGGGCAGACGCTGGCGCGGCGGCACGGAGGACGACGGCGCGGGACGAGGCCGTGGACCGGGTGGCGGACGCGGTTTAGGGCGGGGAGGCGGCGGAGGACCGTGGTGGCAGCAGGATCAGCCGGCCACCGAGCCGGCTGCCCGTTGAGAGCCTATTCCAATAGGGCCGATCCACTTGGCTTGGGCCGGGTTCACCACCGTCCCCTTGGCTCCCGGTGGTCAGATACCACGGATGTGTGCCACTGCTGTGTCAGTGTCAGCAGTGGTCGGCTACACCGCGGAGTGTGCCAGTGCTGCATCAGCTTGCTGTTACCCACCAATCGGCGGCGGTATGCCCTTCGCCCTGAAGGGGCTCCAGTCCATAGCCCTCAGCCCGTCCTCGAACCGAAAGCTGACGTACCTCGGCTGCTGACCACCGGCACTGCGGGGTTGAACCGGCGATCACACGGATACCGGGACCGATCGGACTGATCGGACCTATTCGACGGAATGCAGAGCCAGAAGGTGTGGGTAGCGGCAAGCGCACGGAGCAGTGGTAAGCAGCAAGCTCCCCAGAGCAGCGGCACACGCCCTGCCGCGATGGATACGAAGCGGGAATTCAGCAGGGTCACGCCATCCCTAACCGCAGATAGACGAACACGGCCACCAATGGCGCGACGGCCAGCATGGTCGTCGCCAACTGAGCGCTGGTCGATCGACCCCGCAGTGGGACCTTGCTCAGGAGGATACCCGCAACCAGGTTGACCGTCAGGGACACAAGCGTGATCCACTGGAAGCTCAGCTCGGTTTGCCCGGTCAGCAGGTGCCAGTAACCGACGATGACCGCGGCCGCAGCGCCATACAGGGCCCCGAAAACCGCGCCGAAGGGGGTGGCGAAGGGCACGAACAAGGCCATAAAGAAGAGCCCGAAGAGCGGCGCGACGAACACGTGATTGGTCTTGACGGTCACGGCCATGATGTTGCCCGAGACGTTGCCGATCACGAAGCTGAGCAGGACGGCGACCAGGCCGCTGGCCACGGCGATCCATTTCGTTTGCACTACGCTCACCGCCACAGGCGCGCCGACGGACTCATTGGGTGTGTTCACCGGTTGACGCGCGATCGTTGCACCAGGCAGTCGGACGACCTGAACCGGGAAGCCTCGCTCCACTCGCGTTCGCCGGAACCGGGAGATGAAATCGGAGCTGATGACGGAGCAGGCGGAGTTGATCCCTGAGGACAGGCTGGACATGGCCGCGGCCAGCAGGCCCGCGATGACCAGGCCGGTGATGCCGGGGGGCAGGAAGCGCACGATGTAGTACGGGAACAGGGTGTCCGCATCGCGTTCCACCGTCATGCCCGGACCCAGGTTGTGGGGATCCGCACGGAAGAACCCCAGCAGCGCGAATCCAACGGCCACCAGCAGGCTGGTAATGACGACGTTGGCCCCCAGCGTGACCAGGAACACCCGGCGTGCCGCTTTGACGTCGCGGGTGGCCAGGTAACGCTGGATGGCCATCTGGTCCGAGCCTGCCGTGCAGATCCACCACAGGGTCATGAAAACGAACGAGCCCACGACCGTGACGCGTTCCGTCGGGTCCCAGGTGAATACCTTCTGCTGGTCCCAGGTAGGGGACCACTCCCGGGGCCACCAGGCGTCCACGCCGCCCATGCTGCCGGTGATCACGATGAGGCAGAGCATCGCCCCGCCGATCAGAATGAAAGACTGGATGACGTCGGTGAGTACGACCGCCCGAAGACCTCCCATCGATGTATAGATCACTGTGACGATGCCGATGGCGGCGGCTACCCACGGCGTCATGGTCGACGGCCAGTGCATCATCTGGATGATCAGCTTATCCGTGGTGATGTAGATGATCAGCGCCATCCACAGCATGCGCGTGGCCAGAAACATGAGGGCGGCCAGCAGCCGACCCTCCAGGCCCAGCCGCATTTCGAGCAGCTCGTAGGCGCTGGTCACCTGTAGGCGCATGAAATGCGGAATCAAGAGATAGCCGACGACCAGGTAAACGATCGGCAGGCCGAACATCCAGCAGAGAATCACCGGACCCTTATTGATCATCTCGCCGGGCAAAGCCAGGTAGGTGATCGTGCTCATGAGCGTTGCGAACAGCGACAGGCCCACCGAAGAGGAACGCATGTTGCGTCCCCCCAGCAGGTAATCGTCCGTGGTCGCGGTTCGACGCGAGTAGTACCAGCCGATGGCCAGCATGACTCCGAAGTACGCGGCAATGACCAGCCAGTCCAGCGGAAAAAGGCGGGCAATGCGTTCATCGTCCGGTGCGACGGGGGCCGTGGTCTGGGCCAGCGCCGGCAACGCGGCGCTCGTCAGCATCACAACGGCGGCCAAACCAAGCGAGGACCTGAAGGCCAGGCGGGGCCTGGACATGCTGGCTCCGGCATGATTACCACTGAAAATCGCGAACACCGCTCCCGTGCCGCTTCTGTTTTCCCATTGCTGTAGCGGCCGGCCTCCGTGCCGGGCGTTGGTAGGGCAAAACGGCCGGCACGGAGGCCGGCCACAACAGGTACGGAAGTCTTAAAATGG
>BTUC01000591.1:0-3760 GCA_045863575.1 Phycisphaerae bacterium | reverse complement strand
GAGGCAGGCTGCGGGGCTCCGAAACCGAGACAACTGAGGGGGGACCTCCCGAGATGAAAGATTGGACGCGGCAGGCCCAAGCCGGTCATAATAGGCTCGCCTGCCCATCGTGAGCGCGGGACTATCAGCTCCAGGGCCGTTCCATGAGCGTCACCGTACGATTTACCGACATGAGCGAGCCAGTCACCTTGGAACACGAGATGACCGAGCAAGCCGACGAGGTTCGCACCGCCCAGGGTCTGCTTTTTGAGGTGGCCTGGGAGGTCTGTGCTCAGACAGGTGGCATCTACACGGTATTACGGAGCAAGGCCCCCACGGCCGTCGGTCGCTGGGAAGATGGATACCACCTCATCGGGCCGTACCGTGATAACGCGGAGATCGAATTCGAGCCCGAGCCGGCCAGTGGCCCAGTGGCTGACGCCATCGCCGAGCTGGCCCAGCGGGGCATTCGCATCCGTCATGGCCGCTGGCTGGTGACCGGCCGGCCCAAGGTGATACTGGTCGAAACCCAGTCGGTGGCGGCCTCCCTGGCGGAGCTGAAGTACTTCTACTGGAAGGACATCCACATCGGCACGCCGGGCAACGACCCGGAAACCGACCAGATCATCATGTTCGGCTACATCGTGGCCGACCTGCTGATGGCCATCCACGCCCGGTTGGGCGATCGGCCCATGATGGCTCACTTCCATGAGTGGCAGGGAGCGGCCGGGCTGCCGATCCTGAAGCACCGCCAGGCGAAGTTCCCCACCGTCTTCACCACGCACGCGACGCTTGTCGGTCGCGGCCTGAGCGCGGCGAACGCAGACCTGTACGACCAGCTCTCGCAAATCAATCCGTACGTGGTGGCCAATGAGCACGGGTTTGAGCACCGGTTCCTCATCGAGCGGGCCGCGGCCCATTCGGCGGACACGTTTACGACCGTCTCGGGCATCACGGCCATGGAAGCGGAGCAGTTTCTCGCCCGCACGCCGGAGTTTCTGCTGCCCAACTGTCTGAACATCGAGCGGTTCGCGGCCCACTACGAATTCCAGAATCTGCATCGGCGCAACAAGGATCTCATTCACGAGTTTGTCACCGGCCATTTTTTCCCGCACCAGACGTTCGATTTGGAGCACACACTCTATATCTTCACGGCCGGGCGCTACGAGTACCGCAACAAGGGCTTCGATGTCTTTATCGAAGCCCTGCACGAGCTGAACGGGCGACTGAAGATGGATTCGAATGGCGTGACGGTCGTCGCCTTCATCATTGCGCCCGCACCCCACAAGGCATTGAATGTCGAGACCCTGAATCGTCAGGCGATGCTCAACGAGTTGAAGGATGCCTGCGCGGCGATCCAGCAGGATGTCGGCCGACGTCTTTTCCGGACGGTCGCCGGGGGGCGCTTGCCGACCACGGACGATCTGTTTGACGAGTACGCCGGTGTGCGGCTCAAGCGGATGATGCACGCCTGGAAGCGGCGGACGCAGCCGCCCATCGTCACGCATGACCTGTGGGATGACGCCAACGATCAGATCCTCAACCACCTGCGCAGCCGCAACCTGCTCAACGCCGCCGACGATCCGGTGAAGATCGTGTTTCATCCGGAATTCATCACTTCGACGAGCCCGATCCTGGGACTGGAGTACGATCAGTTCGTGCGCGGATGCAACCTGGGCGTGTTCCCCTCGTACTACGAGCCTTGGGGCTACACGCCGATGGAGTGCGTCGTGCGGGGGATTCCGGCCATCACCAGCGATCTGAGCGGATTCGGCGCGTACGTCATGGAGCATTTCCCCGATCACGATTACAGCGGCCTGTATGTGGCCCGGCGCCGCGGCGTGGATTACCGCGAGACGGTTCGGCAGGTGGCGGAATGGCTGTGGGCCCTGACGCGCATGTCCCGGCGGGAGCGGATCCAACTCCGCAACAACGTCGAGCGCCACGCCGAACACTTCGACTGGTCCAACCTGAGCCGCTGCTACCGGGCAGCACGGCGATCGGCTTTTGAGCGTTACTACCCTGGCGTGGAGATTGTGCCGCCCGACCGGCAACTTCCCGACTACCCCGCGCCGCTGCCCGAGACCGCTGGCCACCGTTGCGAGCGGCGCCGCGTGCACCACAATGGCAAACAGGGCCAGCAGGGCGCCCACGGGCCCGGCGGGCAGTAGCTCCCGAATCGGCAGGCTCTCGGAACCCTGAGCGCAGGCGAGGGGGGGAATGCCTGCGGATGGTCTGTCGCGATTCGGCCCCTCGATTGCGCTCAGGGCTCTGAAGGTTCTCGCTTGCGCTCAAACCTCTGAAGGGCTTCAACGCCCAAGCGTGACGGACCCATAGCCATCGGGCTGCCGGCGGTTGCCGCCGAACGAGGCGGCCATAATAATGAACGTCGGCTAAAGAGCCTTTCCCAGGAGGCCGTGTGCCACTGCTTGTGAGCAGTGCTGGGTCATGAGGACGTGTCCTGAGTCTCCAATGTGCACTGCTGACACGCCTTCGCTGGGGCGTGGCCCGGCTTCGGCATCGCAAGCACAGCAGTGGCACACCAGGGGAGTGGATCGGTTTTCCGGCTTGCTGGGGCAAGCTGTAACGCAGGGCCGCACCGTCAACGGCTGAGCCGTCTCGAGGAGTCCAGCCATGACCGCTCGCCCGCCGGCCGTCGCCGGGCAGTTCTATCCCGCCTCGCCCGAGCAGTGCCGCGCGCAGATTGAGCACTGTCTGGCCGCCGCCCGGACGCACGCAGCCGGTCAGGCCGCCGCCACAGCTCACTGCGTGGGCGGGATTGTGCCCCATGCGGGTTGGGTATGCAGCGGGCCGGTGGCGGCTGCGGTGGTGGCTGCGGTCTTTGCGGAGCCGGCCGACACCGTCGTGGTTTTCGGGGCCGCGCACCGGCGCATGAATGCGCCCGCAGCAGTGTACCCCACGGGTTCGTGGGAGACGCCCCTGGGTGAGATTTCGATGGACGAAGCTTTGGCCCAGGCGGTTTTGCGGGCGACGTCGTTGCTGACGGAAGATCCCGACATCCATGGCATGGAGCACTCGATCGAGGTCGAAGTCCCGTTCCTGCAACATCTGGCGCCGGGCGTGATGTTGTTGCCGGTCCTGGTCATGCCCTCCGCCGCCGCGCACGAGGTGGGCCGGGTGGTGGCCACAGAGGCAAGGGCTTTTGGGCGACGGGTGGTGTTCCTTGGCTCGACGGATTTGACGCATTACGGCCCACGGTATCGTTTCACGCCCCACGGTGAGGGGCCGGCCGCACTGGAATGGGCACAGCGGGTCAACGACCGGCGAATGATTGAGTTGATGATCAACATGCGGGCTGAAGAAGTCGTTGAGGAGGCCATGACCAACCGGAACGCCTGCGGCAGTGGTGCGGTCGCGGCCACCATCGCCGCCTGCCGTGAAGCGGGCGCTACGCAGGGCCGCCTGGTCTGGCATACCACCAGCAACGAAGTGCTGCGCGATCGGTATGGTGAGATGGATGATGCGGTCGGATACGCCGGTGTGGTGTTTACTGCCCACGCGATGCAGCCGGACGCCGGAGTAGACGATGCGCACGGGAGAACCGATGCCTGAGGAGCGAGTCGAGGACGCAACGGAGCAGGATTTCCCGCAGCGCGAGCCGATCGTCGCCGGGCCGCCGCAGACGGATGCGGCTGAACCCATGACGCCGAAGCTGTTGGCTCGGCTGTTCGTGGTCCCGTTGCTGATCGTCGTCATGATCGTGGGTTGCTCGGTGGCCGTCGTGCTGCTGTTCGGATGGATTTCCAGCAGCCGGCAGGAG
>BTUC01000590.1:0-3763 GCA_045863575.1 Phycisphaerae bacterium | reverse complement strand
TCGGCCAGATGGACAAGGTGACCCAACAGAACGCCAGCGCGGCCGAGGAATCCGCATCGGCGGCGGAGGAACTCGCCGCCCAGGCTCAGGCCGTCAAGGGCATGGTCCAGGAGCTCGTCGTGGTGGTGGGTGGAGCGGCCGCACGTGACCGGGGGGCCACCGCCGATAACGGGCAAGCGAGCCTTCGCGCGAAACGCACGAAAGGCAAATCCGGCAAGCCGCATAATCCGCCTCACCCCAAGGGAGCCCCTGCCGCCGCGAGTGCGGCCTCATCCGAAGAATTTCTCCCGTTAGGCGGAACCGAACTGAAAGACTTCTGATCTGATGTCCCGTCGCCCTGAGCCGGCACGCCCTGCTGAACGCGCGGCGTGCGGCTCAGGCGCGTCTGAGATCACCAGGCGGGGATCGCCACCAGGAGAGGGAGAGGGCGCCTTTCAGTCCGATAAAAGCCGTGCCGCTTTTTGCACAGGGTCACCTGCTTGAGGAGCGATAATACCTCACAGCTAGCGATTTGAAACGATTCAGGTAACTACCCCACGGCGGAGCCCGCGTCCTCCTCATTCCACGCCTCTGGACACACGATGAGACGTTCAGCCTACTGAGCTGTCAACAGGGCATATCCTTCGGTGGATACACCCGATGTGTGACGGCCAGCGGCCGAGTAGCCACTTGAGAACGTTGACATCGACTGGGAGGCGCATCCGATGAAGCTTCGCACCAAGATCTACCTGGGATTTGGGGTACCGCTCACCATTCTGATTATGATCAGTGCCATGGTGTGGATCCAGACGCACGGCGTGAGTGATGCGCTGACGCTCATCGAGGAGGAAGCCAGCTACGCGAACCGGGCTCAGGAGATGAAACTTAACGTGGTTCAGGTCCAGCAGTGGCTCACCGACATCTCAGCTACCGGGGCCGCGGAGGGGCTCGACGACGGCTTTGACAATGCCGAGGAAAACGCCCAGGCGTTCACCAAAGCCTTGGCACAGTTCCGGGAACGGTTCCAACGCGATAGCGATTCGGAGGGCCTCCAGAAACTCACAGAGATCGGGGCGCAATTCGGCAGTTACTATGATCTCGGCAAGAAGATGGCGAAAGCCTACATCGAGCAGGGCCGGCAGGAAGGGAACAAGGCCATGGTGGCCTTTGATCCCATGGCCACCGCCATCAGCGAGAGCATTGATGCGTTCCGTCAGCAGCGGGCGGATAAGCTTAAGGGATCGATGGAGGTCGGCCTGCGTCAGTCCGCCTTCCTGAAGACCTCCGCTCTGGTGGCGGCGCTGATCGCCGTGCTGCTCAGCGCGGCGACGTGCTGGGCGATCACGCGATCCATCACCAGACCCATCAACCGCGTCATCGCCGGCTTGACGGATGGGGCCGAGCAGGTCACCTGCGCCTCCGGCCAGGTCGCCTCAGCCAGCCAGCAACTCGCCGAGGGAGCCAGCGAACAGGCCTCCAGCCTCGAGGAGACATCCAGCGCGCTGGAGGAGATGTCGGCCATGACCCGCACGAACGCGGCGAATGCCAAGGAGGCCAACGAGCTCGCCGCGCAGGCCCGCAGTGCCGCCGACACCGGCGACAAGACCATGGTTCAGCTCAACACCGCCATGAGCGCCATCAACGAAAGCTCGGAGAAGATTTCCAAGATCATTAAGGTCATCGAAGAGATCGCCTTCCAGACCAATCTGCTGGCCCTCAATGCGGCCGTGGAAGCCGCCCGCGCCGGCGAACATGGCAAGGGCTTCGCGGTGGTGGCCGACGAGGTGCGCAATCTCGCTCAGCGCGCTGCCGGCGCGGCCCGCGAGACCACCGAACTGATCGAAGGTTCCGTGAACAACGTCCGTGCGGGCACCAGCGTGGCCAGCGACGTGGCCAAGGCACTGGGAGCCATTGTCAGCGACGTGTCCAGGGTTTCCGACCTGATCCAGGGCATCTCCAAGGCCTCTGACGAGCAGGCCCAGGGTGTCGAGCAGGTCAACACGGCCGTCGGCCAGATGGACAAGGTGACCCAACAGAACGCCAGCGCGGCCGAGGAATCCGCATCGGCGGCGGAGGAACTCGCCGCCCAGGCCCAGGCGGTCAAGGGCATGGTCGGTGAGCTGATTGCCCTGGTCGGCGGCAAGAACGGTGAGGCGAACCTTGCAGCCTCAAGACCTGCCGCCAGAGTAGCAGCAACCAGCTACACAAAGATCGCGAACCGTCGGCAGGAGCGGCCGAAAGCTCCAACCGTTGCTTCAGTGAACAGGAGCGCACCGGTCGAAGAGTTCATGCCGCTCGACCAGGACCTCAAGAAGTTTTGATCCGCAACTCCGCGCCGGGTCGCGGCGGATCGAGGGCATACCCCTGATCCGCCGCAGCGCGCGCGGGGGCGGCAGAAGCCCCACCCCTCAACGGTCGAATGGAAACGGTGCTCAATACGTGCCCCGAAAACCGAAAGTACGGAGGCGCAGGCTTCAGCCCGCGCGGCCGCTCGAGTAGGGAGCATGGCACCTTACCCGTTGTGCGAACCTGCTTAGTTCGGCGCAGAGCAAGCATCGGCCAGCAGTCGACGGACCTGTGCGTTCAAGGGGATGGCGTATCCACGGCACGCCGGCCTGCGCTCGCCGCGGACGGCCACATTGATGCCGACGAGCCGCCCGTGCACGTCAAGCAAGGGGCCACCGCTGAAGCCCGCCTCGAGCGGCACGGTGCTTTCAATCAGATGGCCGTAGTCTCTGCGACGTGCGGGATCCAACTCGTTCTGAAGTGAGATCCTGGCGCTGGTCACCACACCGGTCCGGATGGGCAAGCTCCCCGAAGATGCCGTCCCCGCGATGGCGACGACCGCCGATCCGGTCTCCACGCTCTCTGTTGAAGGCCGAATGGCGGGCAGGCGATCCCGTCTGATCCGAATCACCGCCAGGTCCAGGCGCGAATCAATGAATGCTTTTTCCGCAGGGTAGCTTGATCTATCGCTCAGCACCACAGTAATCGGATCGTCGCTCCGGATGACGTGCTCGTTGGTGAGGATCGCCCCCTCCGTACTGATAATCAAGCCGGTGCCTCGCGAGGACGCTGATGCATGGCGCACCCCTGCTTGCGCCTGGTCGGCAGGATGCTGCCGGTGAGCGCCGGTGTGAATCGTCACCACCGAGGCCGAGGCCACACGGGCCACCTTGGCCAGTTGTTCACACATGTCGTCCCGGAGCGCCGGCCCCGGCTGCTCGGGTGCCTGGGCCGATCGATCCGGACGCATCCGCTGACACACGGCATGCCATTCACTGCCGCGAATCTGCACGTCTTGCCGTGCGCAACCGGCGGTCCACAGGATACCCAAAATGGCAGTCCACAGAACCGAACGCACCCCGAGTTTTCCCTTCGGCGAAGCTCGTACGGGAAAACTCTAAGATATGAAAACCTGATCGGGAGGCAGTCGCCCTTCCGGTTGACGATTTCCGCGCCTGCTGTGGCGGCCGACGTCCCTGCTGGAATGATCAGTCGAAAGGACCGAGAACCTGAATCAGCCGCTGATAGGAATCCATCGTAGCCGTGTATTCGGACCGTATGGCCCCCAGGTTGCGGGCGTGGGCGGCATCTCTCAGGCAGGCCAGGGAATTGCGAAGACTCTCGGCGGCCTGGCGGGCCTCGCCCTGCTCCTGCGGACCGACAGCCGTCAGCCGGGCGTCGCTGTCCCAGGTGTTGGCCTCGGCGAGCATCTCGTCCGCCTTGACGGCCAGCAGGTCCATGGCCCGTTCGCGTTGTTCGCGGATCGGTTTGCGGACCG
>BTUC01000589.1:0-3771 GCA_045863575.1 Phycisphaerae bacterium | reverse complement strand
TCGGCGACGGTGATCCCAGCCGCCCGCAGGGCGGCGATCTTGCTGTCGGCCGTGCCCTCGCCGCCGGAGATGATGGCTCCGGCGTGACCCATGCGGCGGCCGGGCGGGGCGGTCTGTCCGGCGATGAAGGCCACCACCGGCTTCTTCACGTTCGCCTGGACATATTGCGCGGCCTGCTCCTCGTCGGTACCACCGATCTCGCCGATGAGGACGATGGCGTGCGTTTGCGGATCATTCTGGAACATGTCCAGCAGTTCGATGAAATTCAATCCCTTCACCGGATCGCCGCCGATGCCCACGCAGGTGGACTGAGAGATTTCGCGCGTCGAACACTGCCAGACGGCCTCATACGTCAGTGTACCGCTGCGCGAGATAATGCCGACGTTCTTCGAGCCGTTCTGGGGAGGGCGATGGATGTAGCCGGGCATGATGCCGATCTTGCACTCCCCCGGGGTGATGATGCCCGGACAGTTCGGGCCGATGAGCCTGACGCCCTTGTCGTCGAGGTACTTGCGCAGCCGCACCATGTCCAGGGTGGGGATGCCCTCGGTGATGAGCACGACCAGTGCGATACCCGCGTCGGCCGCCTCCATGGCCGCGTCGGCGGCGAATCCGGCGGGCACGAAAATCATCGTTGCATTCGCTCCGGTCGCGCGGACGGCATCGTGGCACGAGTCGAAGATGGGAAGGCCGTGCTCGCTCTTTGTGCCGCCCTTGCCGGGGGTCACGCCGCCGACCATCTTCGTGCCGTACTCCAGGCACCCCTGGGTGTGAAAGGCGCCGGCCTTGCCGGTGATGCCCTGGCAGATGACACGCGTTTCACGATTGACGAGGATGCTCACGCTGGCGTCTCCGTTTCTCTCGGGTGTGGCTTTAGATCAAGGCCCGTCTGATACAGGATGGTCGCGAAAAGGCGGGGCGCCGTCAAGCACATCGTTGGTATGAACGTTGTCGATCAGGTCTTGGGGATCGATTCCTGAAGGCTGTCGAAGTTGCCCTTGAGTCCCTTCGGGAGCGGCCCGAGGCATTCCCAGTCATTCACAAGCAGGTCCGACGGGCGCTGCTGCGACGCTTCCCCTACGGGGCCTTCTATCTCATGGAGTCGGCGGAAATAATCGTGATTACTGTCTTTCATGCGAAGCGTAGCCCTCGCCGTTGGCAGGCGCGTGTTTGAGATCGCCGCCTACACTTCGGGCGCGCTCATCATTGGGAGGAGCCCCACGCCGCGGCGATATTCGCGGAATCGGGCGGCCCCGTCCAGGTCGATGGTCGCGGCCAGGATGCCCGGCTCGCCGCGCGGCAGTACCGCCTGCAGCGCGTCGAATTGCGGCCGCTTGCCCGGATCGGTGATGCTGGCCCCGCCGCTGGTGTAGTGGATGCTGCGCGTGCGTGTTCCCTCGGCGATGCCGATGGTTTCGTGCCGCCCCTCGGCCCAATCGCTGACCACGATGGGCAGGCCGTTCTCCATGGCCCGCGTCAATGCCAGGTTCCACCACAGCCGACGGGCGTAATCGATGTGTGCGCCGCTGGGTACGGTTGTTTTCGTGGCGACGCACAGCAGGTCGGCCCGGTTGATCAGCTCGCGAGCCAGCAGGGGGTTCCACAGGTCCGCACAGACCATGACGGCCACGCGCACGCCGGCGATTTCGAACACCCCGCCCTCATCGCCGGCCGTTCGGTCGGTCTGCTCAGGTCCGAAGAGCACGCGCTTGTGGTACACCCCGGCCTCGCGACCTTCGCAGTCCACGACGAAACACGTGTTTCGCCGGCAGACATCCTCGTGCTGGTAATCGATGCTCCCGCCGATCACGTTCAGCCGGCAGGCCCGGGCCAACGTGGCCAGGAACTGCCGGGCCACCGGCCCGGCCGCCGGATCATCGCTGCAGTGAACCCCATTGAATACTTCCGGCAGCACGAGCAGGTCGGCCGGTTCGCTGGCCACGTGCTTCTCGACCACCTGCCGGATCAGGTGCAGATTGGGCATCTGTTGCTGCCAGCGCAGCGCCGGTTGAAGGACCAGAACTCGGATGGAGCGGGTGATAGTGGCGTACCCTTTCAGGTCGCAGGCACAGGCGGGGGAACGGAACACCCGATCCCGCTTACTCGAGATTCTTGAGATCCCGCGGGTGCACTCCCATCAAGCCGACAGTCAGTCCCCCGCGCCGAAGTATACTGCTCGCCTTCGTGGCCAGGCCAGCGAGGATGATGAGATTAACCAGTGGGATGAGCATCCCGAGAGAGGCGACGAAGATCTGGATCGTCGAGTAATGCATCGCCTGCATCATCGCCGCCACCCAGGGAATGAATAGAAAGCCTCCGGCCAGTGCGTAGAGAGTGAACATTGGGCAGGCGAACGTCAGCATCGCCAGAATCGCGAAGCAGATGGTGATCCTGCGCTGTACCGTGGCAATCTGCCGAAGGGCCGCGACGTAGTCGGCGCGGTGGGGAAACGCAGCTTCATCGATGTAAGCCATGGTGGCATCCTCTCGCCTGATGAGCAGTTCCGTGCTCGGTGCCTGCTCGCTCATGACCTCTCCGCGAGGCATGGCTAAGCGCCCTCCACGAACTGTGACAGATGCCGCAATGAGATCAACAGGCCCAGGTCTTCCAGTTTGGGTCCCTGGTCGTGATCGCGAATAACCGGGTCATGCCAGCCTTCGACGTTGAGATCGCCCCCATAGCCGGACCGCAGCAACTCTTTGACGATGAGCCCCCAGTTCGCCTCGCCGGTGCCGGGGAAGCAGTGTTCGACCGCGCCGGGATGGAAGAGTCCGTAGCGATCGACGATATCGCGATACAGCTTGGCGTCCTTGGCATGCACGTGGAAAATCCGACGGCCGTGCAATCGGATGTTCAGAACCGGGTCGATCAGCATGCCGATGAGGTGGGAAGCGTCCCACTCCAGGCCCAGCGCGTCGGAAGGCACCGCGTTGAAGCACTTCTCCCACATGGCCGGCGTGGTGATGCAGTTGTTGCCGCCGAAGGGCGTATGGAAGGCGCCCATGGGGCAGTGCTCGAAGGCGATTTTGACGCCGTGATCCTCGGCGAAGCGGGCGTGCTCGCTCCAGATCTCGCGGAACTTCGGCAGCGACGCGTCGAGATCCTGGCCCATGATCCGTCCGGCGAAGCCGGCCACGACCGGCACGTTCAGTTCGCGGGCCAGCGTGATGCAGTTGCGCACCCGCTCAGCGTGACGTCTGGCCAGCCCGGCGTCCGGATCCATGTGGTTGACATAGAAGCCGCCGATGGCGCTGATGCGGATGCCCGCCTCGCGGTACGCGCTGCGGACGTGGGTGGCTTTGTCCTTCCATCCGTCGTGGCCGGGAAGGAAATCATCCTCGGGTTCGACCAGCAACTCGGTGCTGCCGAAGCCGTGCTGTTTCATGAACGCGATGCGCTCGCGGTTGAAGCGACTCAAGAAGCCGATCCGCATTGGCGTGTGCTCCTGGCTGCGAAACACCCCGTCCAGTGGCCGGCGAAACGCGCGAACGCCGCGGGGAATGAGCGTATTCTATGCCTTCGGCCCCGCCGGAGCGAGAATCACGCCGGAAGCCCGTCAGCCCGAAGCGCCAGGAAGGGAAATGGTTGATGCGAAGCCCACCTAGAGCCGATCGATCCGGCCGATTTCCTGCTCTCGTTCGCGTTGGTGGCGGGTGGCTTCCGCGAGTATTTTTTTCTCGCGGCGGGTGAGACTGTTGAGGCCCTCGTCGTGGATCTTCTGCAGGATGCGATCGACCTCGGCCTTTTCCTCGGCGAGCTGGCGCTGGCGGC
>BTUC01000588.1:0-3775 GCA_045863575.1 Phycisphaerae bacterium | reverse complement strand
GCACGGAGTCGGGCCGCTACAGCACTGACGAACTGGAAGGGGCACTCGCGTTGCCATGCCGTGGCCACCACCCTGGTCACGGTGTTTCCACGGCCGATACGTCGTCAATCGACACGCGCACGGCCGGGCCCGCCGCCTGCTCAACATGGAACCACACCGATGAGGTCTCGGCCACCGGGCCGAAATCCTCAGACCAGCGGTACCAGATGTCGGAATCCCAGCGGCCGGTTTCGATCAGCTCGTCCGACCACGTGATCGTCGGGGCCTTGGCATCACGGGTCTGGCCGCTGTTGTCGATGCCGGCACGGATCTTCAGCCGGTGCGGCCAGCCGTCGTAGAACTCATACTTGATCCACGCCTGGACGTGCATATTCGATCCGGGCCGTGAGGCGAACGATCGGCTCAGCGCGGCGGCGAACGGCCGGCCGGAAGCGGCGATCTGCTGCGATTTGGTTCCGGTGCGGGCGTCGACCGGATGGGCGAGGTTGTAGGTGCGCAGCTCTTCGATGATCTCCGGAAAGACGCTCATGTCCCACTTGCACCAGACCTGGCCCGGCCAGCAGCCGGTGCAGAACAGACACATGCCGATCGACCAGGGTTCGTCGGCCATGCGCCCGGCCATGCACAGGATGTCGTCGCGGATCAGCTCGGGAGAGAACTGATCGTGCCAGCCGCCCCAGGTGGTCGCCTCTGTGTAGATCATCGGAGGGAACCGCCAGCCGCGCTCCTGGTACCAGCGCGCGAACGTCCGCCAGCGCATCGAGTTCGGATTGCTGGAGACCGCGCACATCAGTTCGTCCTTGGGCCCTCCGTAGCAGTGGTATCCCACGTAATCGGCCACCGCGAGCAGATCCCGCACCGGTTCCTCGAGCATGTTGCGGCGGTCACCCGGCGTACCGGTCGAGTGGTTGATGACCACGCTGCGCATGCCGTGCTGATGCAGCCGTAGCGTGAAGGCCTTCTCGAATGCGGCGATCTTCGCGAAATCCTCTCGCGAGTTGACGTTCGGCTCATTCAAGCCGTAATACGCATGCGCCTTGATGCCGGACTTTTCCGACCGTTCGCGGCAGTAATCGGCGAATATGCGGCCTGCGACGGCCGGACTGGCCAGCGGATCCTGCTTTCGTTCGCGGAAGAAATCCTCCGGGCCGTACTTGAGCACCGTGATCACGTCGTCACCGAGTGCTTCGCGAAGCTGCTTGACCACGTCTTCCCGAGCAACGTCCACGAGATGGACCTTGCCGGCCAGACGGATGGTCATGGCATCTTCATTCCAGCCGTCCGAGGTCACGCTGCGGTTTCGGGCCCCGTATACCCCGCCACCGATGGGCCCCAGCTTGGCGTTCTCCTTGAACCTTCCGCCCGGACGGATATGAATAGGCGTCCAGCCCTCGGCCACGCCCTCGCGGAAGGCCCCTTCGAACGAGCCATTGAGGATTCGTTCAGGCGCAACGATCTCCGGGCGGATTTCGACCACGCGCTTCTCCGCTGCTTTCGCCGCAACGGTGATCGCAGACATCACCACCGCAGCCAACGCGGCGGCGGTAAATCTTCCGAAGTACCTTGAAATCATTCCAACCCTCTTCGGTTCTCTTTATGTCTTTCGCACTTTCGCGCTTGTCCACGACCTTACGGGGCCGCCGGCTCGGTGGCTCCACCCTGCTTGGCTCTCGCCGACGCAGGATCCAAAGGCAGGATGGCCAGGTTGTCAAACGACGTCGCGGCATCGGCCTTTGTCCACAATCCCACCTTACCGGGGCGGCGGATGGCGTTGTCCTTCGCTTCCAGCAGGGGCTTGCCGTCAAGGAAACACGTGATCTGCTCTCCGACCATCACCACGCGCAGGTCGTACCAGATGTCCTCGTCCAGATCCACGTCGGCGGAATGGAGCTGCTGGCGTTTTCCGTTTACCACCTTATAGACGCGGTAGTTGCTTTCCAGAGGATTGATGCGGCAGATGTAGTAGTTGTTCTCATCCTGGTAGCGCCATACCGGTCCGCCGCCCTGGTCCTCGTCGCCGGCATCGGCCCTGACTCTCACCCGCAGATCGAGATCCCGCGCCGTGATCTTCCGGGCAATGGCCAGGTTGTACGTTCCGCCGCGGTTGGTTGTTCTGGTGAGTGCCAGCACATGTTCGCGTCTTGGTGCGGACCGGTCCACGACGACCTGCCAGCTCGCATTGGCGGGTCCATTGGTCGCCTGGATCACCCAGCCCTCGGGAAACTTGCCCACCGACACCTGCACCTCGAAGCTCCACAGCGTATCAACGGCCGTCTCATCCTCGACTTGCAGCACCTTGCCGGTGGCCAGGTCCAGTTCGACCTCAAAGAAGCGGTCACCCTTCATGAGTTCGATTTCGTAGATGCCCTGGCCGTCATCGATCTCCAACTCGGCCTCGTGGATGAGGCCCTCCGGCACCTCCCGGAGTGCGGCCGCAATTGCCTCCGGCAATGACAGCTTGCCGGAGGACACCAGGCGGGCGGTTCGCTCCCGCTCCCGGATGTCGTCCGCATCGTCTTCCGTGTCGGTGTCGATCTTGAGCACCTTGCCGCTGATGGCTTCAATTCTCACTTCGGTCCGGGTGGGACCGGCGAGGAACTCCACATCGAAAATGGGCAACTCGCCGTCGAGGCCCAGCTCGGCCTCGACCACCACTCCGGCCGGCGCTCGGCTGCGGGCGATTTCCATAGCCTGCTGGAGTGTGATCCGGGCTCGCGAGAGGGCGACCCAGGCGACATACTGCTCGTGAGCCTCGACCGGGTTGGGTGCGGCCGGCGCTGCCATTGCGGCCGTGGTGGTCGCGATCGACAGCAGACATGCGGTCAGTTTCATCGGCAGGACTCCTTTTGCTGCTCACATTCAGGCAAGCCGCGCTGAATCTTACACCGAAGGACGCGGCTGTCGCCAATGATCGGTCGAGCTCGCGCGGTGTGCCGCTGCTCCGTGAGCTTGCCGTTACCCACCAATCGGCGGCGGCGTGTCCCCCGCCCCCGAAGGGGCTGATCGCCGCGATCAGACGCATCGGACCGATCAGACGGATCGGACTGATCGGACCGATGGCCGATCGGACCTATTGCCCCCTGCAGGGGTGGCAACGGCAGGTCTGCCGAATGCTCAGGCAGAAGCGGTGGGTAACAGCGAGCTCTGTGAGCAGTCCTGGGGGGATCGGGAGCGCTCCCGCGTATCCAAGCACTGCTGACACGTCTTCGCCGCGGCTTCGACGTTGCGAGCACAGCTGTGGCACGCGGTTCACTCCTCGGGCTGCACGAGTGGCCATTTGTCAGCCTCGCGGGTAAACTCCTTCGGCCATGAGGCACCCTGGATCTCCACGGCTGTTGAACCCCTGATGACCACTGAACCTGCACGACAAGCAGGCTCCGGCCCGGCCGGCGGCGGGCACGATCCTTATACGGCCCTGCGATTGCCGGATTTCCGGCGATACCTGACCGGCAGCGTGCTGGCCAACTTCGGCATGCAGATGCAGACCGTGGCCGTCGGCTGGGAGATTTACGAACGGACCGGGTCGGCCATGGCCTTAGGCTGGGTGGGGCTGGTGCAGTTCGCGCCGGTACTCGCGTTGGCCCTGGTGGCCGGGCAGGTGGCCGACAAGTTCGACCGGCGGCGGATCGTGCTGATGGCGCAGCTCTTCATCGCTGCCGCGTCCCTGGGCCTGACCACCATATCGGTGCTCGGTGGGCCGGTCCTGGCCATGTACGGCTGCCTGCTGCTCAGTGGGATGGCCCGGGCCATGAACCAGCCGGCCAAGGCGTCGCTG
>BTUC01000587.1:0-3776 GCA_045863575.1 Phycisphaerae bacterium | reverse complement strand
GACCCGTCGGCAGGGGAGGCCGGCGGCGGGAAAGCAGGTAACGGGGGTCAGGGATGACCGACATGCGTTCGAGCACCAGAGCTCTGGGGTCCCCCTGGCTGGCGGGCATGCTGCTGTTGGCCATCAGTCAGTGGGGTTGCGCCCCGAAATACGATGACCTCAAGGCGTTCCTGCCCACGCAGGACCACGAAATCGCCGCCGCCGAGTACCGGGTTCAGCCCCCGGACCTGATCGCGGTCAACTCGCCCACTGCACCTGAAATCGACGGGGATTCCCAACGGATCCGTGCCGACGGCAAGGTGACCCTCCGGCTGCTGGGAGAAGTGAAGGTCGCGGGTATGACCCCCCGCGAGATCTCGGCCAAGCTCGAGGAGCTGCTGGCCACCTACTACGTCGAGCCCAAGGTCAGCGTGCGGGTGCTCGGATTCGACAGCCGCAAGCTTTTCGTCTTTGGCGAGGTGGCCAACCCCGGCCCGCGCCCGTTCACCGGACGGGACACCGTGCTGGACGTGCTCGCCGAGTCACTGCCCAACCGCAACGCCTGGGGCGCCCAGGTCAAGGTGATCCGACCGGGAGCCAGCGACGACAAGCGTCACGAGATCGTTGTCAACATAGACCGGATCATGCAGACCGGCGACCTGCAACAGAACTTCCTGTTGCAGGACGGCGACATCGTGTACGTGCCGCCTACGCCGATGGCGTGGGTGGGCCAGCAGCTACAGTCGATTCTGTTCCCGGTGGACAGCGCCGCCAGCCTGTACAGTTCGCCGGCCGCGTTCATCGCCGCGACGGACTATTATCGTAACCACGAATCCAGCAACACCTATGTCCGCTTTTCTCCGGGCGGGGCAAGGCCTTAGCGGAAACGCATGAGCACTCAGTCCAGCATCATGAGCTTCGCTCCGCGTGCCGGACCGGCGCGCGAAGAATCCCCATCCAACGACCTCCAGCATATGGTCGGCCGGATGGTCTCGATCCTGCGCCATCGGCGCTGGCTCTTTGTTCTGCCGCTGCTGACCGGCACGCTGGCCGCCCTGTTGTTCAGCCTGACCTTGCCCCGGTACTACTATCTCAACACGCTCTTTGAGCGCCGGGACGACGTGGTCATCACCAAGCTGGTGACCGAGAATTCACCCTATTCGTTTGCCACGCTGCGCCAGTCGTTGGGTATCAACCTGGCCGGTTACAACGCCATTGCCGAAGCCGTCGAGGAACTGGGCCTGACGCGCGATTTCCCGCGCGACGCGAATGGGGAGTTGACCCCCGAAGGCCGGGCCCGCAAGCAGAACCTGGTCATGGGCCTCTCCGGCCAGGTGAGCATCGCGCTGCTGGAGAAGAGCAGTTTTCTCGACCTGATCGAAGTCCGCTACCATGGTGAGGACCCGGACCTGGGCGTCCAGCTGGTGTCCCGACTTCGAGAAAACTATGTGGCCCGCACACGCCTGTGGATCAGTGACATTCTGGAGAAGTCGCGCCAGTTCTTCAGCCAGGAGGCCGGCAACCGGAAACAGCGGGTGGCCCGCATGCAGGCGGAGCTGCTGGACACGACCATCCAGCATCCGGGTGTGGACCCCTCCGACCCGGACCTGCTGCACGAGAAACTGCTCAGCGAGTCCCGGGTATTGGATGATCTCCAGCGCCGGCGGGCAGAAACGCTCTCCTTGGTTTCCGCGCGCGAAGAGTACCTGGCCGAGCTGCATGGGCACCCCGCGGGGATGCCGACCACCCGGCCCGCCCTCCTGCACCTGCCCCCCAATCCCGTCCGCCAGCGCCTGGAGCAGGAGATTGAATCGCTGCGCACGGAGATTGCCGACGCGCGCATCCTCCGCAAAATGACGGAGCAGCACCCGCACGTGGTAGGCCTGTCCGAGAAGCTGAACCAGCTCATCACCAAGATGGAAGCCGAGCCGGTGACGCTGGCGACCCCGATGAGTCCGACCGGCCAGGCCGCCCCCGCCAGAGACCCTTACGATGCCGAGCGGCGGCGCGTACAGATGGAACTCAAATCGCTTCAGGACGTACTGGCCCAGATCGACCGGGACATTCCCAGGCACGAGGCGGAAAGGGCCCGCCTGGAGGAGGAGAAGGCCAGTCTATTCGAACGGCGACAGAGCTTCATGATGCGCCAGCAGGAGTTGCAGACGCTCAAGAATGATCTGGGCGTCTGGGAGTCGCACCTGGAAACCATCTCGCGCGTTCTGACGGCCGAGGCGGAAGACCGGGGTATTCGCTTTGCGACCGTTGAAGAAGCGCGGCGTCCAGGACGTCCAGCTTCGCCCACCCTCAGCGGTACGTTCCTGCTGAGCGGTGGCGTGGGTCTGGCTTTGGCCGTGCTGACCGTCTTCCTCCGCGAAATCTTTGACCGGTCGATCCGCAATCCGGCTCGCGTTCAGCAGGCGCTGGGCGTGCCCGTGCTGGAGGCGATCGGCGAAATCCGCGTGGGCCGCACGCCGCTGGTGCTCAGCCGTACCCGGCTGGCGGCCATTCTGGCCCTGATCGAATCGGCGGCGGTCACGGCGGCCGGAGCGCTCGTCTATCTGAGCCTGCAGAAGCCGCCCGTCTATGCGGAGTGGGTCGCGAAAGTGAGGTCGTTCACCGACTGGTTCTGAGTATGGCCGACGGGCCCGAACAGAAGCGACAGCATCATGGGAAGAATCGCAGAAGCACTCAAGAAAGCGCAGCACGAGCGGGCACGTCGGCTCGAGAGGCACTCACCGGCATGCGTCGAACCGGGGGCGGAGACCGCCGGCGGAGACCCTGAGGCCGTGCCGCCGGACGGTGGGACACTGGTCGCTGATGTTCCCGCCCGGGTACCGTTGCAGGTCAACGCCTCACCGGTTCCGCCCGACCAGGTCGGCCCCCACGTGGTCATGCTGCACGACCCGGCGGGCGCCGTGGCCGAGAAATATCGTTCGCTGCGAACCCGCCTGTTGTCTTCCAATCCCGCAGGCAGCCCCCGTGTTCTGGCGATTACTTCCAGTCTGCCCCGGGAGGGAAAGACGGTTACCGTCGCCAACCTGGCTTTCTCGCTGGCCGAGTTGCGCCAGGTGCGGGTGGCCATTGTGGATCTTGATTTCCGCAAGCCCGCTCTCTGCGGCGTTTTCGGGATTTCCGACCGGCCGGGAGTAGCGGAGATGGTCCGGGGCGAACGACCCCTGGCGGATTGCTGCATTCCGCTGGTCCGATCCAATTTGCACCTGATTCCCGCCGGTGACGCCCAGGGCTGTAACCCCAGTGACCTGCTGGTCGGCGAGCGCGTGCCGGGTGTTTTCAAGGAGATCGCGGATCGCTTCCATTATGTGCTCATTGACACGCCGCCGATGAACACGGTGGCCGACATCGGCCTCATCGCACCGCTCTGTCACGGGGTGTTGGTGGTGATACGCATGAATCGAACGCCAGAGCCGGTCCTGCGCCGGTGCGTCAAGCTCATGCAGGCCAATCGCGTGCCGATCGTAGGATCAATCCTGGCCGGCTACAGCGATCAGACGCTGGGATACACCGACACGTACGATTACTACCAGAGCCCCCAGTAGGAGCAGCCGTGGCCATCCAGATCCGCGAGTGCGATTCCTCCTTTGATCCGCAGTGGGAGCTCTACGTGAAGAGCCACCCGCAAGGCACCGTGTTCCACACGCTGCTGTGGCGGGATGCGGTGGAGGCCGCATTCGGGCACGCCAGCCATTATCTGACCGCGTGGGAACACGACCGACTGGCGGGCGTGTTTCCCCTGATGCGGGTCCGCAGCCGGCTGGCCGGCACGCTCCTGGTCAGCG
>BTUC01000586.1:0-3796 GCA_045863575.1 Phycisphaerae bacterium | reverse complement strand
CAAAGCCGGACGACGTGGTACAATACCGGGATGTCCGGGCGCAACCGGCCGTCGTCGAACATCCAAAGGAGTTGAAATGCCCCGCAAGGCAAAAGCATTCAAGAGTCGGAAGAGGGAAGCCGCCAAGGCCGCCGGCCAGGGCAAGTGGGACGAAGCCAACAAGCTCTGGCAACAGATCACGGTCGATCGTGCCAAGCTTAAGGAAGAGAAAGCCGCCAAACAGGCCGCCAAGCGGGCCGCGAAGTAACCCCCTCCCCCCCCCACCCCAGCGCACCGCGCATGACTGCAGGTGACACCCTGACCACGGGGCCGGGTGGTGCTGCGCCTGTTCGCTTGAACGTGAGCCCCCTTACGGGCTCCGGGTACGTCACCCGGCGGACGGCCTGGGCGGCAGTACAATGTCGAACGTGCCCATCCTGTGCCGCCGGTCGCCCGCTCCCGCCTCACTCAGTTCGATGATCAGTGATGGCTTGATGAAGGGGTCGGTCGCGTTGTGGGGCTCTCCCTGGAAATAGAGCTGAGTCACGAGCTCGGCGTAGTGGGCGTGCCGCACGAAGTAATGGATGTGTCGCGGGCGCCAGGTCTGCGGGCCGATGCGGTACGCACCGGGGAGGATCGTCTCAAACTCGTAGTAACCCGTTTCGTCGGTGATGAGTCTGGCCCGGTTCCGGTAGACGCCCTTGGCGGGCGGGCTCTGCGGGTCGTCATTGTCGTACCGGCCGTCGGCGTTGGCCTGCCAGATGTCCAGCACGGCGCCCGCCAAGGGACGGCGCGTGTCGAGCCCCCACACCCGGCCCCGGATGACCAGCACCTCCCCGGGCTCCCGCGGCGGCGTGATCTTCGCCCGGTACGGAGCACCCGGGCGGTAAAACGGCCCCAGGATATTATCCTCGGTAGCCGCCCACGGGCCGTCCCGCCGCGGCAGAACCGCCGGAGCCGTCGCGGAAACGACCGGTGGGACGAACTCACCGACCCCTTCGATCGCCCGCAGGTAGTCTCCCGCATCACCGCTGGGTTCCGTGGCCTCGGCTCGAACGTCGAGAATCCACGTTCCACTTCCCAGCGCCGCCAGCCCGGCAGCACCGCTGCGGAGCAATCCACGTCTTGACAGTGCCATGTGATCCTCCGGTCGTCAAGAGTATACCCGGCTCCGGCGCAACCAAGCGCAACACCCTGGTAACAACTTCCGGACGACCCCCGATGAGAGCTGATCCCGACCGCCAACGGGCGGGAAAATCAGTTAACGGATCTCGCCACTATCCGTTAAGATGGGCAACAGAGTTGTGGATCCTGACCGGCGTCCCGGATGGTTTCACCGGGCGCTCTCATGGCGAGAAAACGATGCTCAGGCTTTGTTTGCTGATGGGGGTCACCACGGCTGCAGCGTTGCTCCAGCCCAGGCCGTTGCAGGCGCAGCGGTCCCTGAACGACTTGTCCGGCCCCTGGCAGCTTTTCATCGACGACTCCATTCTCGTTGAGAAGGCCAATCTGACCCGCACCTACCACCCCTTCCAGAAGTACGCCGGCAATCCCGTGCTGGTGGGCGACAAGCCCTGGGAGTACGGGGACAAGCTGCCGGGCCAGGGCATTGTGTACATCTACGGCACCGTTCTGCCCAACGAGTCCGGGCCGGGTTATCGGATGTGGTATGCCTGCCTGCCGTGGTACTCGGGCACAGCCCCCGCAGGGGCCAGCCACACGCTCTACGCCACCAGCACGGATGGCATCACCTGGACCAAGCCGAATCTGGGCATCCGTACCTGGAACGGCTCGACGAACAACAACATGTTCTTCGATCGCACGGTGGGCAGCGGGATCAGCAGCACGATCCACACGCCGTGGGACCCAGACCCGGCCCGCCGCTATCGGTTCATGAACAAGGACCCGGGTGGATACTGGGCCGCGTATTCGGCCGATGCCGTTCACACGGTGGATTCTGTTAATAATCCGGTGTTCACGGGTGGCAGCGATGTCGGTCAGTTCATGTGGGACCCCTTCAACCAGATCTATCGCGGCTACGTGAAGAACGGTTGGATGGACTGGAACGGTCTTCAACGACGGGCCGTGGCCCTCACGCAGACCACCGACATCGAATCCTGGCCGGCGGAGGAGCTCATCCTCACCCCGGATCCGATCGACGACCGCTGGTCCAGTAATCCTGTTTATCGCACCCATTTCTACGGCCTGTCGGCCTTCGCCTATGAATCCATGTACCTGGGCCTGTTGTGGATCTTCCGGGCCAGCGATGCGGAAGGCTATTTCGTCGGGCCAGTCTACGCGGAGATCATCAGCAGCCGCGACGGCGTCCATTGGACCCGCGAGGAAGGCAATCGCCCCGCCATCCTGGCCCTGGGTCCCAGCGGCACCTGGGATGACGGCCAGCTCTACACCGCCACGCAGCCGCTCGTCGAGGGCGACACGATGAAGCTGTACTATGGAGCCTGTGACCAGCCGCATGGCAGCAGCCTCAAGACTACGATCTGCGCGATCGGGTTATCCACACTCCGCAAAGACGGCTTCGCCTCGCTCGACGCGGGCGCAACGGCTGGATCGGTGATTACCCAGTCGCTTCTGGGCGCTACGGGGACCCTGCGGGCGAACTGCACGGCCAACGGCGGGTCCGTCCGGGTGGAGGTGCTGGATCGCTACAATAACGTACTCTCGGGCTACAGCGCGGGAGAGTGCGTCGCATTGACCGGCACTGGCATCGATCAGGCGGTCACCTGGGCTTCGCACTCGGAACTTCCGTCTATTCCCGAACCGATCCGGCTGCGTTTCATCGTCCAGAATGCGTCTCTTTACTCTTTCCGTGCTGCGGAACCGGTTCAACTCGCATTGGGACCAGCGATCAGCGACCAGCCTGATCCCCTGGCCATCTGTTCGGGGAACGACGCCACCTTCAGCGTGCAGGCCAGCGGCTATGGTACGCTCCTCTATCAATGGCAGAAGGACGGCAGTGATCTGACCGACGGCGGCAATACCTCCGGGGCCAACCAGAGCCAGCTCGAGATCGCGAGCGTGGGGCCTGGCGACCTGGGAGCTTACCGTTGCGTGGTGAGCGACGAGTACGGCAGCACCCCTTCCCTCGCTGCATCGCTTTCACTGGGCGCGACGACAATCATTCAGCAGCCGACTCCCCGGTCGATCGAGCACGGCCAGTCCGCATCGTTCAGCGTGGCGGCCACCGGCGCCGGCACGCTCACTTACCAATGGCAGAAGGAACTGACCGATCTGGATGACGGAGGCCACTACTCCGGCGTACACACGCCCACCTTGACCATATCCAGCGCCAACGCCTCCGACACGGGCAAATACCGTTGCATGGTGACCGGGGACTGTGGGATCGCCAGCTCGGACGAAGTCATGCTGACGGTCGCGCCTCCTCAGGCCGCCTGCCTGCGCAACGCATTCTTTGAAGAAGGTTTCAGCGCGGGCGTGGCCCATCACTGGACGCGCTTCAATCTGTCCGGCAGCGTCACCTGCGCCGCTACCACCGACGCGCGCAGCGGCGCTTACGCTCAGCGGGTTTACTCGTCCAACGGAGCCAATACAGGCGGCATCTATCAGCAGGTCAGCGTCACTCCAGGCCAGTCGTACACGTTCAGCGTCTACGTCCGGACGAGCAACGCCAATGTCATGGAAGGCTACCTGGGTATAGATCCCAGCGGAGGCATAAACTACAACGCCGTGCCGGCCCAGTACAAAGACTTCACTTCCTATACCACGTGGTCGCAGCAGAGGGTGACGGTAGTCCCAACGGGCAATACGGTCACGGTTTTCCTCTACGCCCGATCCA
>BTUC01000585.1:0-3818 GCA_045863575.1 Phycisphaerae bacterium | reverse complement strand
CGAGATCGGGCTCACCTTCGCCAAGTGCCTGCGCAGCTTCCTGCGTCAGGACCCCGACGTGATCCTGGTAGGCGAGATCCGCGATCTGGAGACGGCCCAGATCTCCATCCAGGCCTCTTTGACCGGACACCTGGTTTTTACGACGCTTCACACGAACGACGCTCCCTCGGCCATCGCCCGTCTGGTGGACCTGGGGGTCGAACCGTTCCTGATTACGGCGACGCTGGAAGCGATTGTGGCCCAGCGACTCGTCCGGCGGATCTGCGAGAACTGCAAGGACGAGTTCAATCCGACTGAAGAAATGCTAATGGAGCTCGATCTCCGCCCGGAGGATGTCAAGGGGCGGGTGTTCATGTACGGCCGGGGCTGTGATTACTGCAACAGCACCGGCTACAAGGGGCGAAT
Organism: Phycisphaerae bacterium; assembly: GCA_045863575.1. Classification (GTDB taxonomy): domain Bacteria; phylum Planctomycetota; class Phycisphaerae; order UBA1845; family PWPN01; genus JAAXZI01. The sequence continues at coordinate 3,413 of BTUC01000585.1, read as the reverse complement.
GGGCCTCTTCGAAACCATGATGATGAACGAGGAGCTTCGCGAGCTGATGATGAAGCACGCCTCCACGAACGTTCTCCGCAACGCCGCCCGCAAGGCGGGCATGCGCAGCCTGCGTGAGGCCGGCCTGATGGCCATCTACGAGGGCAACACGACCATTGAGGAGGTCGTCCGCGAGACGATCGTGGAAGAACTGTAGTGGGTGTCGGGTGATGAGTGCTGAGTGCTGAGTGCTGAGTGCTGAGTGCTGACCGCTGAGTGCTGACCGCTGATGGCTGACCGCTGACCGCTTACTAGGGACCAAACCCATGCCGACGTTCCACTATGAGGCCATGAATCAGGCCGGGCAGGAAGTCAAGGACGATATCGAGGCCCAGTCCACAGAAGACGCGCTGGCCAAGATTCGCAGCCTGGGCTACTACCCGACCAAGCTGCGGCAAAAGGGCGGCAAGCGCGCCGCGGGCAAGGGCGGCGGCGGAGGCGGCGGCCCCGGTGGCAAGAAGCGAAAGTCGGCGGGCGGAATCGGTAAGGTCAAGACCAAGGAAATCACCCAGTTCACCCGTCAGCTCTCGACGCTCCAAGACGCCGGCCTGCCCATTCTCCGCAGCCTGCGCATCCTCGAACAGCAGCAGAAGCCCGGCATGCTCCGGGTGATCCTCCGCAACGTGGCCGACGACATCGAGGGCGGCTCGACGCTCTCGGAGGCCATGGCCGCCAACCCCAAGGCGTTCGACCGGCTGTACTGCAACATGGTCCAGGCGGGTGAAACCGGCGGCGTGCTCGACGTCATCCTGCAGCGCCTCGCCGACTTCATGGAAAAGGCCCAGCGTCTCAAACGCAAGGTCATCGGCGCCATGATCTATCCCATCGTGGTGATCACCTTCGCGGTGCTGATCGTGGCCGGCATCATGATTGCGGTCGTGCCCAAGTTCAAGGAGATTTTCAAAGACTTCGGCACCGAGCTGCCCGGCATCACCATGATGCTGATCAACATCTCGGAGTGGTTCGTGACCGGGACACCGCCCGGGTGGGTGGTCCTGTTATGTAGTCCAATTGCCGTCGTGTTGGGCACCAAGTTGCTCAAGAAGTCGGAGGCCGGCCGTTATGGGGTGGACGTGGTCAAGCTCAAGATCCCCGTATTGGGCAACATCCTGGCCAAGACGGCCGTCGCCCGCTTCACGCGAACGCTGGGTACGCTGCTGGCGGCCGGTGTGCCCATCCTCGAGGCTCTGACCATCACCCGGGAGACCTCCGGAAACGAGGTCTACGGCCGGGCGCTCAAGAGCGTCCATGACGAGATCCGCGAGGGTGAGTCCTTCGCCAACCCGCTGCGGGCGGCCAAGATCTGCGACTCCATCGTGGTCAACATGATCGACGTCGGCGAGGAGACCGGCGATCTGGACAAGATGCTCATCAAGATCGCGGACAACTACGACGAGGAGGTCGAGACGCTGGTCGACGGCCTGGTGAGCCTGCTCGAGCCGATCATGGTTGTCGTACTCGGCGGTATCGTCGGCTTCATCGTCATCGCCCTGTTCCTCCCGCTGGTGCACCTGATCAATTCAGTGTCGTCGGGGGGGTGATGGGGAAGTGATGAGCGATGAGTGGTGAGTGCTGAGTGCGGAGTGCTGGGTGCGGAGTGCGGAGTGCTGAGTGCTGAGTGCTGGGTGATGAGTGGTGAGGGCGGAGTGCGGAGTGCTGGGTGCTGAGTGCTGAGTGCTGAGTGCTGAGTGCTGAGTGCTGAGATAGGTCTCCCCCCCCTTTTAAAGGGGGGCACTCAGACTCCCCCCCTTTTAAAGGGGGGGTAGGGGGGGGGTTACGGTGGGCTGAAGCAATGCCTGCCGAGTAGCACCCCCTCTGCAAGAGGGTTGACGGAGCACCGAGTGCCGCGTGAGCGGCCAGGGGCCGCACGGATTCACGGGAGCAGGGGACCGGTCTCCTTGTCTCCCGGTCTCCTTGTCCCCTTGTCCGGGTGACCGCGGTGTGGACCCCCGGCGGGCGTGTGTGGATGGGCGGGAGCAAGCCTGGCGGCGACGCTGGCATCGCCCGCCTGAGGCTGATAGGATAAGAGTAGAGAAGAGTCGCGAGGCCGGCAGACGGCCGGCTCGGGCGCCGGCGCCGCGAGACAGGGCCGGCCGTTTGTGAATACCCCCCGGATGCCGAGGCGTCTGTCCGAAATCTTCACCGTCAGGAGCACGCGTATGAGACTCTCCCGCCGCCATCCCCAACGAGCCGGCTTTACGCTGGTGGAACTGCTCACCGTGGTGGGCATCATCGCCCTGCTCATCGGCATCCTCGTGCCATCGCTGAGCAAGGCTCGCGATCAGGCCAAGAAGGTCCGAACTTCCGCTATGCTCTCCAGCGTCGAAAAAGGCCTGGAGATGTTCCAGAATGACTTCCGCATTTACCCCGAATCCCGCGTTCGCAACGACGCCATCAACGGGCTGCCCGGGACGAGCGCCGACGGCGTGGAACTCAGCGGTGCCCACTGGCTGGTCCGCTCCCTGTGGGGAGTGGAGGGCAATGGCGTCGACTCCAAGGGTATAGGTCTCCAGGATCGCGCCTCGGTCGGCACCGGCAACGGCATGCCCTACGCCCCTGACTACCTCAACCTCGACCGCCGCGGCGTTTACCTGGATGCAGGTGAAGGCAAGATCCTGGCCCGGGACACCGATGGATCCAGGTTCCCCAACCAGTCTACGAATCCGCTTCCTACCGGGCGTTTTGTGATGGTGGATTCGTTTGAGGGGCCGGTGCTCTACTACAAGGCGAACTCCAAGGCGCGCCTGCCGTTCGGGAACGATTCGATCGGCACCGGCGTGTATAACGAGACCGACAACCTCCACTTCACGCGCTGGGATTTTGCGTTCTCAGGCCTCGGGCACGGGATGGGCACGTTCGGCGTGACCTCCGCGGCTCAGGTCGTAGATCCGGATGCGGTTCACGACTCGGTCCCACCGGCCGATGCCCGCGGCCGGACTTTCGTGAACTATCTGCACGACGAGAACGTCCACGAAGCCGGCCAGCAGGTGAAGGCCGTGCGGGCGGAGTCCTTTGTCCTCATCACTCCGGGCAAGGACGGGCTCTATGGGACGGATGACGATATCAATAATTTTGATCGCTAATCAGGACAGCGAGGGAATGGTCATGCGCACGAAACCAAACCGTCAGCAGACGTGGCGTCGCCCCGGCCGCACCGCCCCTCGCCGAGGCTTCACGCTCATCGAACTCATGGTCGTCGTCGGCATCATCGGCCTGCTCCTGGCCATCGCCCTGCCGGCGTTTAACTCAGCCCAGAGGCAGGCCAAGGCCACGGCCACCCTGGCCACGATTAACGTCTTAGGCACGGGTCTGGAACAGTACCGGGCGGACACCGGTTTAGAGGGGGCTTATCCGCCGTCGAATCTCATTACAGT
>BTUC01000584.1:0-3853 GCA_045863575.1 Phycisphaerae bacterium | reverse complement strand
ACACCGATGATGGCCATGGAAGCGATTCGGCCAATGAGCCACCACTGGAGCGTGTTCGTAACCTCATCCAGCACATCCGTAGCCCGCGGCCTGAATGCCGGCGGCACCAGCCGCACCAGACCGTCGCGATACAGGCGCGGCTGGACGGCAACGTACAACCCAACGAAGAGGACGATCACGATCGTGACCACCGCGTTGCCAATTCCATAGAGGATGTTCTTGGCACGAGTAACCGCTTCACTGCCCAGGGTCACTTCGTCCGTCGCGGGAAGCTGGGCCAGCAGCCACTCCCCCCAGCCGAACTGCTTCAGGTAACCGATCACCTGGTGGTATGCCTTGGGCAAACGCTGCATGAGCACGTCCACCTGCGCGCTGATCCGGGGAGCCACCAGCCAGCCGGCCAGAAACGACAGCCCGATGATCACCGCCAGCACGACCACCAACGCCCAGAAGCTGGAAATCGGCGCGTGCTGACTGAGCAGGCCGGCCAGCCCTCTCAACAGGAGCCCCAGAAGGACCCCCGCGAAGATCATGAGCAGTACGTGAACGGCATACCAGATCAGCAGTAGCACCAGCAGAATCAGCAAACTGATTCCAAGAGCCAGAAGCGTGCGCCGGACAAATCGGCGATCCGGGCCCGAGAGCCGGCGATACCCTTCGTCGGGCGGGGTTTTTGTGGGCTGATCCAAGCCGAGAATTCCCAGATGGGTCGAACGGCCACCCTGCAGGGCCGTGCTGCACAATGGTCAACGGATTCTTGAGCCCAAACCGGGCGAAGTCACTCCCCCGTTGACCACCCGAGGCCCAATGGGAAGAATGGCTGCCGCTCGGGCGATCACGTAACGCACATGGCCGCCGGTGATGCCCCGCGAGGGGTTGCGCGACGGGATGAGCGCGAATTCATCCCAGGGCGAAATGAAAGGCATGGCTTGTGGACTGGCTGATCTGGATGAAAGACCCCCAGGCGTGGATCGGGCTGCTGACGCTGACCGTGCTCGAAATTGTGCTGGGCATCGACAATCTGGTGTTCATTTCGATCCTGGCGGGCAAGCTACCGCCCGATCAGCAGGGCAAGGCGCGCAAGATCGGTCTGCTGCTGGCCATGGGCACACGCATCCTGCTACTCTTCATGCTCGCCTGGATCGCCGGCCTGACCAAGGCGCTGTTCAACGTGTATAGCTTCCAGGTCTCCGGCCGGGACCTGATCCTGCTGCTGGGCGGCGTCTTCCTGATCGGCAAAAGCACCTACGAGATCCACGAGCGGCTGGAAGGCGAGGAGGGCCACGCCAGCGGCAAGACGGCGGCCTCGTTCGGCGGCGTGATTGTTCAGATCCTGCTCCTGGACATCGTCTTCTCGCTCGATTCGGTGATCACGGCCGTCGGCATGGTCCGCGAGCTGGCAGTCATGGTGCTGGCTATCGTCATCGCGGTTGGAATTATGATCGCCTTTGCGGACGCGACCTCAAACTTTGTCAACCGACATCCGACGGTCAAGATGCTCGCACTGAGCTTCCTGCTGCTCATTGGCTTCAACCTGGTGGTCGAGGGGCTGCACGGCCATATTCCCAAAGGCTATGTTTACTTTGCCATGGGCTTTTCGGTGTTCGTGGAAATGCTCAACCTGCGTGTTTCAGCCAAACGCAAGGCCAAACCGGTGAAGCTGCATGCACCCTACACGGAAGGAAAGGAAGTCCTCAGTCCTGAGCGCTGAGCGGGAACTCCCTCCTTGCTACGGGGGGTTGAGGAGGCTTTGGGAGTCCGTGAGCACTTCAAACCGCTCCGGCACAAGGCCTCATCTTCAAGGCACACAATGGCCCCTGGCCTCCTCCGGCCAAGCCGAAGGAGGCCAGGGCAAACTCGCGGCTGCCCCCTACGGTCGGACGATGTAGTAGTAATTCATCGGATCGTGCTCCAGCGTGCAGACCTTCACTTGGCCAAAGCCAGCCTCACGCAGCATGCGCAGGGCCGTCTCCTTACCCCAGGCGGCGCCCAAGCCGGCTCCGTGGTCGCAGGCCAGCGACACCGACATGCAATGCATGCACGAGATCGTGTAGATGAACGTGGCAAACGGCTGGTCCAGGTTCTGATGCACGTGGCTGGAAGCCTTGATGTCCTGCATCAGGAACACCCCGTCCGGGCGCAGCGCCGCCCGGATCCGTCGGAGCACCTCGGCCGGCTGAGCCTGATCGTGAATGGCATCGAAGGCCGTGATGAGGTCGAAGCGGTCTTCTTCGTTCATTTTGGCCACGTCCAGAACCTCGAAGCGGGCATTGTGCAGGTGCCGCCGCCGCGCCTGGGCACATGCATTCCCGATCGCCTCCTCCGAAAGATCGTAGCCCGTGAACCGGCTGGCCGGGAAGGCCGTGGCCATCTCCATCAAAGCCAGGCCGCTGCCGCAACCGACGTCCAGCACGTCGATGCCGGCATCGAGCCGCTCGGTCACGTTGGGCACGAGCGGCAGGATATGCTCGAGCAGCCCGGCGACCACCGACTGAGCGCTCTCCTCGGCCATGACCCGGTGGAAGTGCCGATACGCGCTGTAGGGTACCCCCTTTCCGTGCGTGAAGGCGTCGACCACCTGGTCCTCGACTGAGCCCAGCACGGCCAGGAACTGCATGGGAACGGCCAGGTTGTTCGGGCTGGCCGCACGCGTCAGCCAGGCCGCATGCTCGGGCGGCAGGTGGTAAGTACCGCCCACCGGGTCGTGCTCGACGACTCCGCCGGTCACCATGGCCCCCAGCCACTCGCGGACGTACCGCTCGCTGAGCCCCGCCCGGTCAGCGATCCGGCGGCTGTCGGCCGGCTCCATGCCGGCCATGGTGTCGAACAGACCGGTGCGATGTCCGAGCGAGGTCATCAGCGCGAGGGCAGCCCCATTGAGCGTCTCGACCATCTTCTGCATGAATTCTTCCGTCTTGGTTTGTTCCAGCACTCCCGCAGCCATATTTGGCTTCCTTTCGTCAAAAAACCGGGCGGTTGGGCGACCGCCGGCGTCACCTGGGGCAAGCCCAGCCATCGGGCACCCCGGATCAATTTGGCCACGCGGGACCGCCCGCCTGTCGCCAGGCGAGCTCTTCGGCGCGGCGGGACAAAACTGTTCCTGACAGAAAACTCGGGCCCGTGAGGTCAGGCTTCGCAAGCATAGCCGATGGGAAGAGGCCGCAGGGTAGACTCAAGGTCAAATTTCACTTGACTTCGAGTCAAGAATCGCGCGCACTGGACACGTTCGGGCTTTCTACCACGCAAGGCCATTCGCGCCAGGAACGGAGTGACCCATGGCCGGATCCACCCGGGAGCGGCTCATCGAAGCCGGTTTCGAGCTCTTCTCGCGGCAGGGCTTTCACGCGGTCGGCCTCGACCAGGTGATCGCGGAAGCGGCCGTCAGCAAGCAGACGTTCTACAACCATTTCGAAAGCCGGGACGACCTGATCCTGGCGGTGATCCAGCGGCGCGACCAGTTCGAGCTGGAGACCTTTCGTGAGATGCTCGAGGCGTGCGCGGGCCACGACCCGCGCAGCCAGCTCGAGAAGTTTTTCGAGGTTCTGAACACCTGGCTCAACCGGCCCGATTTCCACGGGTGCATCTTCCTGAGCGCAGCGGCCGAGTTCCCCTCCGCTCACGATCCCATTCATCAGGCGGCCGCCGACCATGTCCGCGCGGCCCAGGCGTCTTTGTGCCGGTTGGCAACACTGGCGGGCGCCGATGACCCGGGGATGCTCGCCGAGGAACTCGCGGTGCTCATCGAGGGGGCGGTGCTGTTGCGCCATGCCACCGGCTGCCTGGACGCCGCCCAGGTGGCGGGACGGATCGCCGCCGAGCTCTTCGCCAGACACCTGCCGCGGCGCGAACAGCG
>BTUC01000583.1:0-3869 GCA_045863575.1 Phycisphaerae bacterium | reverse complement strand
CCGTGGCCGAGGCAGCGACCCGCTTGCTCATCGAGAACTGCTTTGAGCGGCAGGTGGTCAGCTTGCCTGGCACGCAGGGCGGATGGGGCCCGGGAGCGCTCAAGCCGGTTTACGACCAACTGCCTCTCGACGCGTGCGCGCTGGTGGAAGCGCTGTGCGCCGCGGAAGAGACCGGCCGATCATCCGAGTATGGCGATTACGCCGAGCGCGCTGCCCGATGGTTCCGAGGCGACAATGTGCGCGGGATGAGCATGCTCGACCCCGCCAGCGGCGGTTGCCGCGATGCGCTGACCGCTGATGCGGAGCCTGCCAGCCAGGGTGCAACTGCCATGGTCTGCTGGCTGCTGACCGAGGCGGCATGTTCTGCGCGTGCCGGCGTCTTTGAGGAGCCGACTTTCTACGTCGAGCAGTTCAGCGGCTGACTGGCCGAACCAATCGGCCTCCTGCAGAAATCTTCACGTCCTGTAGCGGCCGGCCTCTGTGCCGGCCGGTGCAAACTCAAACCCAACGGCCGGCAGAGACGCCGGCCGCTACGCGCTCTGTCTGAACGCCGGCACAGAGGCCGGCCGCTACGCGCTCTGTCTGAACGCGGGCAGAGACGCCGGCCGCTACGCATGGAAACTGAACGGCCGGCAGAGACGCCGGCCGCTACGACGACCCAATAGGGTGGTCCCGCCACATCAGGCACTCTGGTCCGGCTTCTCTTCCTCTGGCACTTGCTCCAAATCCCCACTCTCCTTCTCGCGATCCTTCTTGTCCTCGTCTTTCTTCTCCTCTGGGTCTTCCTCGGCCGAATCCGGGTAATAGGCGGAGATCCACTTGGCGATTCCTTTGGCCAGCCCTTCGGCCTTCGCCCCTGCGCCCAGTCCAACGGTCTTGGCGGTCCGCCCGATGGCGTTCCCGGTCGCCAGGATGTTGCCCGATTCCTTATCCACCAGCTCAACGTGCGCGACCACCTGCTCGAGCGGACCAAACACGTTGTCCGTGACGTCCGCCTTCTCGTAGTGGATGATGTCCACACGAACCAACAGCGTCTTGCCTGCCGCGGAGGGCACCGGCTTGAACCCCTTCATCCGTTTGGGAAACTCCTCGCGGAATTTCCCCATGAACTCCGTGGGCACGTGCTTGCCGTAGACATTGCGCACTTCGCCCAACTCGAAGCGGCTGTAATCCCTGAGCGCCAGATCGTCCTTCTCGGGCGCAACGGCATTCTCTTCGAAGTAGTCACCCTTGGGGCCGGTGGCGACAGCCACGCCCTCGCCAATCAGACGGCCGGTGCAGCCCGATCCCAGTCCGACCAGAATGATGCACGCCAACATGCACTGTGTACGCATCTGAATTCCTCTCCTCTCGTTATGTATCTACAGGCGTGACGAAAATCCGTCTGCCACGTTCCTTCATCTATCCCGAACGACAGGCTGGCCCAATCAAAAGTCATCCTATTCGATCTGCCAGCACGAGGCCAGCAGTTGCAGCATCAAGGGAGCAGAGCCGATTCAGGTGGGGGACGATACATGTGCGAAGGTGGCGACGTGGGAACGTGCCAAGCTGATGGAACGAAAGTGTGCGCGGGTGGCAAGGTGAGAGATAGTGCGAAAGAGAGGTCGCCGGCCTTCAAATTCCTCCCGTCTTCTCCGCGCTCTCAGCGGTCTTCGGGATCTCTGTGCTCAACGCAGTCGCCTGGAGTCGGAACCGTCGCCTGGACAGCGTCGGCTGGGTTCGCGGTCTTCGACTGGATTGGGGGGGCGTCGTGCGCGCTGCGATGGGGGAACTGCCGGCTCGCTCCTTTAGCACCTTACCAGTTCTGCACGTTCCCAATTTCGGTCATTCGCGCGATTTGCGGTCTACCTGCCTACCGAGACGTCGCCCGTTACCGCAAACGCTCTCAGCCCTGTCCGGGCAGCGTCTGCTCTATGACTTCGCCCAACTGGCGGATGGTGAACGGCCGGGCGATGCAGTTGTCGAAACCCTGCTGGAGGAGTGTCTGGCGGTCGTTTTCGGTGAGCGACGCGCTCATGGCGATGGTGCGGGTGGTCTGCAATTCGGCGTGCCCGGCAAAAAAGCGGGACAGTGCTTTGCCTTCCACACCGGGTAAATCCAGGTTGACGAGCAGGATGTTGGGCTGAAAACGCTCGGTGATTGCTCCAGCTTCGAAGACGGATTCCGCTACCTGTACCTCGTAGTTGCCGCTTTCGGTGAGGGCCTTGCGGATCAGGCCAGTGAGCTCGGCCTCTGCGTCTACGATCAGCACGCGGGTGAGCCCGGTCGCCAGCCCGTTCAGGGGAATCCCGTGGGCCCTCATGAAGCGGATCAACTGCTGGAGGGGAATGCGGCGATCCTTGCTGCCCGGAATCCGATAACCGCGGAGTTGGCCGGTGTCGAACCACTTGGACACAGTGCGGGGGGCGACCTTGCAGATTTTCGCCACCTGTCCAGTGGTCAGAATGTCCTTGTGCTTGTCCACGGCCATGGGTCCTCGCCTGGCTCCACCGCGAGTGGGACGTCCGGTCCGGCCGCTGTGCGCAAGACCGCGCTACGACCGTGCGGACGAGTCTTTCGCTGCGTCTACGTCGGTCGATACGACCGGCCGGTTTGGCAAAATCGGCGCAGGTGTGCTTCGCTGGTTCTGAGGTCGGATAACGTTTCAATGCTTCGAAACGCCATTCCGGACGTCAGTTGAGCCTGCGCGGGTCACCGCGACTACCCCTCTATCATACCCTTGGCCCGGTGGCAAAGTATTCGCGGGCTATCGGAAGTTTATTCTTTTTGTGAGATGAGGGCAAGCACCGCCGCACGGGTGGGCAGCGATGGCTGTGCTCCCATGCAGGTACAGGCCAGCGCCCCGGCCGCACAGGCGAGGCGGACCGACTCCATCGGCTGCAGGCCCTGGCCATAGCCGAAGGCCAGTCCGGCCGTGAATGCGTCACCGGCCGCCGTTGTGTCCACGGGCGTGATCTTGAAGGCCGACACTGACGCCTGGCCGTCTGGGCCGGACAGGTATGCGCCCTCGTCCCCGCGCTTGAGCACAACCGTGGGGCAACCGCGGTCCCTCAGCGCCGCGGCGATTTCCTCCGCTCGGGCGGCTGCCGGCAGACCGATAAGCTGGGCGGCCTCGCTCTCATTGGGCGTCAACACGTTGGCCGTGAACAGCTCGGGCGCGGGGGCGCTGATGGGAGCAGGCGCTGGGTCAAGGATGGTCTGTACGCCCAGTCTGCGACACAGCGCGAGCGCGTGCAGCACGGTCTGCATGGGCAGCTCGAGCTGTAACAGGCAGACGCGCGCGGCCTTCAGCACCGGCACGGCCCGGTCCACGTCTTCGGGCGTGACCCGCCAGTTCGCGCCGCTGGCCACGGTGATGGCATTTTCGCCATCGTCGCCGACCACGATCATCGCGATGCCACTGGCGGTGCTGGCCGTGATTTGTACGTGGGCGGTATCCACGCCGCTGTCGCGCAGCCCAGCCAGCAACCGCTCGCCGAAAGCATCGTCACCCACGCGCCCGACCATGCTCACGCGCCCGCCCAGCCGTGCAGCCGCCACCGCCTGGTTGGCTCCCTTGCCACCGGGAATGGTCTGAAACTCCCGCCCCAGCACGGTCTCCCCCGGCGCCGGCACGTGCGATGCGCGCACGACCAGATCCATGTTGATGCTGCCGATCACGACAATCGAAGGGGCCGACGTGTCCATCGTGGCGATGCTCCCATGCTGCGCAGCCGCTGTTCATGCCGCTGCGACGTTATGGTCGGTCATCGTAATGCGCAGACGGCGTGGTGGGAATAGTGATGAGTAATGAGTGATGAGTGGGGTACAATCTTCAGTGCTGAGTGCTGAGTGCTGAGTGCTGAGTGCTGAGTGCTGAGTGCTGAGTG
>BTUC01000582.1:0-3902 GCA_045863575.1 Phycisphaerae bacterium | reverse complement strand
AGCGCTGCAGGGATCGTTGGTTGCCTGCCAAGCCCCCACCCCGACCCTCCCCCGGAGTACCGGGGGAGGGAGAATGGAGACGTACGCCAGGGTCCGTCAACGGCACACTCGGGAAAGTTCCTCTTCGGTCGTCGATCCAGGAATCCACGTGCGAATCAGGAGGCTTCAAGCTCGCTTCACGATGCCGCTCACGTCGATGACGTAGACCTGCCGAGGGAGGTTGTGGGAGGAGTCGATGCACACCTGGGTGCCGTCGCGGTTCCAGCGGGGGTGCAGGTCGCAGCGGTAGGGTTTGCCGCGCAGCGGCGCGGGTTGGAAGAACCGGCCGATGTCGATGCGCCGGCCGTCCGCGACCCGGTAGAGCATCAGCGTCTGGAAGCCGTCCTTGTCCGGGTAAGTGTCGTTCAGGATCCACTTGCGGTCGGGCGAGTATGAGCAGTGGCCGTCGCGGACCAGGACGTCGGCGCCCAGGACCTGGCCCTCGCCGCTGGGGTCATCGATGAGATAGAAGTGATCGCCCTGCTTTCTCTTGCGCGCCCAGGCCAGGATGGTCTTGTCGTCGCGCCAGTCGAAGTGGGAAACCATGCCTTCGTCCCAAACCAGCCGCAGCTCGCTGCCGTCCGGCCTGGCCGTGTATAGACGGGTGTACCAGCCCTTCGTCTTGGCGGAACGCCAGCGATGCAGGAACAGGAAACGCGTGCCGGAGGGGTTGAACTGAAGATGGTTGAACCAGTGCTCGGCGGCCTCGAAGCGCTCGTCGGGCTTGTGCGCGGCGGCCTGGGCAATGGCGATGATGCGGCGGTTCTCGCCGGTGGCCACGTCCATCCAGTAGATGCCAGCATCCTCGGGCGCCGGATCGTCGCCATGCCGCTCGGGCAGCGCCATGTAGCCGTAGCCGGGACGCAGCCGATTCACGCGGTCGAAGTCGAGCGACACCGCCTGCTTGCCGTCGGCACTGACCGCATAGACCGGCCGGGGCAAGCGCCGCACGCGCCCATCGTGGACGTCGCGCACGATCGCTCCGTACCCGTTTTCGTCGGCATTCAGGGTGTTGTAGATGATCTGCCGGTCCGGCGCAGAGCCGAGCCACTGCAGCATGGTCCCCTGCTGCCAGGACCAGGCCTTCGTCTCGTCCAGAGGGAGGTAGCGCTGCCCGTCGCGCAGATCCACCATGCCCACCGTCAGCGGCTCGCCGGGCTCGGGCTGGCGATCATGAAACCCGATCTGCATGGCGAGCAGATAACGGCCGGTCGAATCCCAGGGACACTTGTCGTAGTAGCCGAAGAAATGGTGCTCAGGACCCCGGGTGACCGCTCGAGCGGGCGGGAAATCGTCCGCCTCGGCGGCGCGACCTGCGCGTGCACCCACCGAGAAGGCCAAGGCCCCGAGGGCGCTTCCGAGAACCTCCCGCCGGCTGGGACGCACGCGCGGGGGCAGATTGCCTGAGCCGCTCACTTGCCGTCGCCGCACGCGTCGCCTCCCACTTTTCGCAGGAGCATCTCGTAGAACTGCCGGGCCACCACCTGCTCGTCCTTGATCACCTCGTCGGCCCCGAGTTTGGCGGCTTTCATGCCTGACGAGGAGTACATGGTCCGGGCGACGATGTAGAGATCCGGCTTCAGGCGACGAGCGATCCGCGTGGCCTCCAGGACGGCCGGCTCGTTGGGAATGGTCAGGGCCAGCACGGAAGCCTCTGCAATGCCAGCGGCGCGCAGCGTGTCCTCAGTGGCCACATCTCCCGCAACGACTTTGCGGTGCAGCTTGCGCTGCGCCTCCACGGTTTCCGCGTTCTGCTCGATGATGATGTAGTCGATATGGTGGCGATCAAAGATTTCGGCGATCCAGCGCCCCGCCAGCCCGAAGCCGGCGATGATGACCTTGCCGAAATCAACCGGCGCATCATACTGGGACAAATCGGCGGCGCGAACGAAGACCGGCGTGCCATTGTCCCAGTCGACGGGAGCGCTCAGGTGAACCGCTCCATCGCGATACACCCCCATGTATTCGCAGGGTCCGGCCTTCCCGCCGTCCACAGGCTCAACCACGACTTGCGCCTCCCCGCACATGAGCTCCTGGCCTCCGGAACGTCGATCATACCCGCTTTGGCCGCGAGGGGGCAAGCTTACCAGAGCACCTGGCGGGCATCGAATACCGGGCCGTCCGTGCAGCACAGGCGGTAACGCCACTGGTCCTCGGCCGCCGGATCGCGTACGCGCACGACACAGGACTGGCACGTGCCCATGCCGCAGGCCATCACCCGCTCCAGGCACACCTGGGTGGGTATGGCGCGTTCCATGCAGAGCCGGGCCACCGCTTTCATCATCGGCTCCGGCCCGCAGGTATAGACGACCGCGGATCCTTGTTCGGCGGCCTGCGCGTCCAGGTAACGGGCGAACAGATCCGGCACGCGGCCGGCGGCCCCCAGCGAGCCGTCATCCGTGCTCACCAGCGTCGGGACGCCGCTGTCCGCGAACTCACCAAACGCCAGGCTGGCCTCGTCACCCGAGACGGCCACCTCCACCCGGCGGGTCAAAGGCAGCAGATCGGCACAACGTGCCCCGCAGATGGCCGTGGTCCGCTTGCCGGCAAGCCGCAGCGCTTCGGCCAGCCAGATGAGCGGCGGTAACCCGACACCCCCGCCGACCAGCCAGGCGACCGGCCGATCATCGAGAATCGCAAATGGCCGGCCGAGCGGGCCGAGGATACTGACCGGGTCACCCGGGCGCAGCCGGCTCAGCCAACGCGTCCCTGCGCCGACGGCGCGATGGATGATGTCCAGTTCACAGGCCTCGCCACGCCGGCGCAGCCCGCCGATACTGAACGGCCGGCGCGTGAACACCCCTGGCGTCACATCCTGCGAGAATGGATCGGAGCATAACACCTGAAGAAACTGGCCCGGCGCCGCGTCGGGAAAAAAGTCGACCTGGACGGTGAGACGCCAGTGCTCGCGACAGAGAGGCGTGTTGGCGACCACGTGTGACAGATAGACGCCGCGGTGCCCGGAAGTGCCATTCTCGCTCATGCGGCACCTCGCAGGTCAAGACCCCGAGCGGATGGAGCGCTCGCCGCCGATGACCAATCCCTGAGGGCCTTCACCGCGTGGTCGCGCACCTGCGGCGACGGATCCCGAGTCAGCTCCTCGACGGCCGGTTTCAGCTCCGGCGATCCCAGGGCCCGGGCGGCGTCCACCGCGAAGGCCAGATAACCCTCCACCTGCGTCGGAGTCAGCCGGCGCGCTGCGTCCGAACCCCCGACTCCCTCCACCGGGACTCGCTCCCAGTATGCGCGGCTCAACATGTCGGCCAGCAACGGCGAAACCTGTTCATCACCCAGCTTCGCCAAGGCCAGCGCGGCGTTCCATTGCACCTCACGATCCTCGCTGTAGTAAGCACGCCGCAACGCCCGAATGGCCGTCTCGTCGCCGCGTTGGGCCAGCGCCCCGATGGCCATGGTGGTGTACAGACGCAGGATCGGCTGTGGCGACTCCAACAGCCCCGCAAGCTCAGGCCAGGCCTGTCGTGCCGCCGGCTCCTCCTTCATCAGGATAAGGGCTGCCACGGCATCCTGCCGCACCTCCACCGGCTGGCTCTCATCGCGGGCGAAAGCGATTAGAAGCGGCACGCTCTGCGGCTGGCCGAGTCCCCCCAGGGCCGTCAGAAGAAAGCGCTGCATCTCCTGGCCCATCTGCGTCTGCTCGATTTTCCGCGTCTTTCCGAGCACGGCACCCAGCCGGGCGGCGATAGAAGCCGGCGACTCGCCCCCGAGCTGCGCGGGATCCTCCGATTTGAGACGGCCGGCGAGTTCCATGGCCGCCTGCCAGACCTCGCGGTCCTTCGGCAGCATGGCCACACTCATGATCTTGTCACCCGCTCCAGCTTCGATGCGGGCGACAAGCTTCTCGA
>BTUC01000581.1:0-3902 GCA_045863575.1 Phycisphaerae bacterium | reverse complement strand
CCGCAACAGGCTGTACCGGGCTGAGCTGCTGGTCCTCAAACACCTGGGCCAAGGTCTCATCGACATCGACGACATCCGGGATGTCGGCTTGCTTTGCACCGCGAGGTTGTATCTCCGGGCGGACCGCCTTCGCAAGCAGATAAAGCAGCTTCGGGATGTCAGCTGGTCCAGAGTCAAAGAAGAGCTGGCGGAGGTGCTCAAATGAGCTTCCGCAAATACAAGCAGACAGGTACTGCCGTCGTGAGGATTGGCGGCATGCCCTATCTTCTGGACATGGAGCGGCGGCAACTTCGCGGTGAACTCGACCCCGAGGATGTCATTGAATTGGATGATGAACCGTGCGGACGTGATGTGGATGAGGCGTGAATCCGCGTCATGCGCGGATAGCCAGCTCGGTTCGGGGATCGGACCGAGCTGGTGTATGAACGCTTGGCGGAGGTGGTGTTGATGGCAACGCAGGAAGATGAGGCTGTCCTGCTGCAGGAATGCGGCCTGTGTGGGCGAAGGCTCGCCCTTGGTCAGTTCTCAGCCGCGCACTGTGACCGGTGCGACAGGCTGCTGATGGATATCGAAAGGCCGGGTTGCAACGGGACGTGAAGATTTGACGGGCGACGTGGCTGCCTGCCGGTGACGGCAGGCTTTCGCTTCGCTCACCCCGTTGTGCGTGGCTGCCACGGCCCCGCAGGGCCACAAGCCAAAGGGTCGGTATTACCTCCGGAGCTCATCCGGTAAGGCGAGCAGCGAGGCCTCGGCCAGCCACCGTTCGAACTCCAACTCGGCCAGGATGGCCTCCTTCTCTTCCGACGCGGCGCGCGCAAACTCGCCGGCCAGGAACTCAGCCTCAGCTTTGGCCTGCCGGTGGATCCGTTTCAGAATGACGTCTTTCACGTTCATGGTATCACCCCGGAAGGGGCTAAGGTGCCGACCTTTATAAAGGCTGCGTTGCTTGCACGCCGCTTCGCTGGCCAGACATTTTACTACCCCTGCGTGGTGAAAAGCGAAACGCTTATAAACTCATGCGTATTCACCACCTTCAAGTAGACACTGTGGAGGTGGCGAATGTATCCAAACAATCTCTCACGCGTATCCGGTCAGGCGGGCTATGTACCTTACTTCTACGAGTCAGGCCGCTTTCTTACGTATCCCTTGCCCTCGGCTGCGGGACAGGAACTGACGGGTTATCGCGCTCCACCTGCGGAGGATTCTCTAAGGGGCCACTCTTATGCCAGAGGTCTCGATCGTATCCAGACGGTCGAGGATGTGATCATGCGCGGCTACTTCTCAGTGCCTGGGGGAGACCCGGTCACTGCGCTCATTTCCGACAAGAAACACACCTCGCGTTTCGGCCTCGATGACGTGATCAGTCAGATCCGGAATCGTTACGTTCTCTACAATCAAAACATGAAAGAACTGGATGAGTCCATCTGCGAAGCCAACAATGGGCTGTTTCGACAAGTGGCCGCCCAGGGTACCCCTGCCGACAACCGGCAGCAGTATTCAGCCAACAAGGCGATTCAGGGAGTGTATGAGCAGAAACGAATGGAGCGTCAGAATCTGTGGCGGGACGTGTCCAGATTGAGGCTGGCGCTGCCCGAATCAGCCCAGCAGTATCTCACCGCCTACCGCAAGGTATCGGCACTTGAATCGTACCGGGGTGATAATGAATGATCTCCCGAGCACAGGAGCTTTGCCGGAAACTCAAGCCGGTTCTGGGCAGGAAGGTGGACGGACTGTGGGCTGCGTACCTGGCGGATTCCGACCCCGGCGGCAGAGCGGACATCGAGCAGACGCTTGAGCTGTTGGCTGCGAAGCACCTCGGTCAGAGCTACGAGCCGGACCGTTCGCCGTTCCCACCACCTTCGAAGAAGTTCTCCCGGGCCGGCGACATTCAGATCGGCAATTTGAGCTACGGACAGCGGGAGCTATACCCGTTCTTGCTGCGAAGCGCCCGCCTGAAAGAGCACATTCTGGTTGCGGGCAGAAGCGGATCGGGAAAGACAAACCTCACCTTTGTACTTGCGCGGGCCATCATGGCCCGCGGCATCAAGATCCTGGCCATGGACTGGAAACGTGGGTACCGGGACCTGATCACATTGCACCCCGATCTCCTTGTATTCACGGTCGGCCGTGACGTTTCACCGTTCAGATTCAATCCGCTGATTCCGCCGCCAGAGTGTGAGCCCCACGTCTGGATCAAGCTTATTGTGGACGTCATTGCCAATGCCTATCTCGGCGGCGAGGGCGTCATCAGTCTGCTTGTCGCGGGACTTGAGCATCTCTATTCGCAGGCCCGGGTATTCGATGGCGCACCACGGAAATGGCCGACGATCCAGGATCTGCTCGCCTGGTTGAGAACCGTCAAACTCAAGGGCCGAGCGGCCATGTGGCAGGCCTCGGCAGAGAGAATCCTGCTCGCGATGATGTACGGCGAGTTCGGCGCGGCCTTGAATGGTCAGAGTAACCGGCACATTCAGGACCTGTTGAAGCACAACGTCGTCCTGGAAATGGACGGTTTGCCCTCGAATTCAGACCGGACGATGTTCTCTGAGGCCCTGACTTTGTATCTGTACCGGTACCGACTGGCTCAGGGCCCGAAGCGGGACCTGACCAACATGATCATCCTGGAAGAGGCCCATAATCTTCTGCTGGCCAAGCAGACCGGAGCCAAAGAGTCGATCCTGGAGACTTCGATTCGAATGATCCGTCAGTACGGCATGGGTTACGTCTTCGTGGACCAATCGGCGTCCTTGCTGAGCAAGGTGGCGTTCGCCAATTCGTACGCAACTCTTGCCCTGAGTCAGAAGCTGCGGGCGGATATCCAGACGATTTCGGGAGCAATGAATCTGACCGAAGAACAACGGGATTCGTTGAGTACTCTGCCCATCGGATCCGCCGTCGTTCGGCTGGCGGACGATCATCCTGAACCCTTCCTTGTCAAGATCCCTCTTTCCCCGATTCGGGAAGGCTCCGTGTCGGATTCGCAAATCCGGGAGCGGATGGCAACCTATCTCACCGAGTCCGCCACAAGTGAGGCTCCTCAGCCTCAACGCAAAGCAGTTCCGGCTGTTCCACCCCCGGATAAGAACAATAACAACATAATGAGAACAACTGAAACAACCCACCCACCGTCCCCAGAGGAATCATCGTTGACATCAGAAGATTCAACGGCTGATTCCGCACCTGATCAACCCGAGGAAACGCTATCTCGGGACGAGATTCGTTTCCTGGCCGATGTTGCCGCTCGACCACTGTCGACGACCGTATCACGATATCAACGCCTGCATCTCTCCCGCCGTCGCGGTAATGCGATCCGCCAGGATCTCACCCAAGCCGGCGTGATTGAAGCCGTCCCTCTTGCCACTCGCTCCGGCCAGGTCATGCTCTATCGGCTGACCGATCACGGGCGATCCGTGTGCGGATCTGTCAGTATCGATCCCGGTCCGGCGTCCCGCGAAAGCCTCGAACATCAATACTGGGTATCCAGCGTGGCGACGCATTTCGAGAAGCAGGGCTACGAAGTGACCCATGAACAGAAGATCGACGGCAACGGTGCCGTGGACCTGTTCGCAACGCGCCCGGGCGAACGCGTTGCCATCGAAGTGGAGACCGGCAAGTCCGACATCAGAGCAAACCTCGACAAGGTAAAGAAGGCTGGTTTCGACCGGCTTGTCATGGTGGCTACGTCACCATCGGCGGTGAGCGCTTGCCAGCGGGCGATTGAAAAGGCTGGCCTGGACAAGGATTCCACGGTCGATCTGATGACGTGGTTGGATGTCTAAGTGCCGGATTCGGCGTCCGCCGCGGTCACGATTGGGCGTGGGTTCCTCGTAGCAGACCGGGATTGCATAGCGATCGAGCAGGCGCCCGACTTGGGCCTCACCTCGGGACCTGTACGAAGGCTC
>BTUC01000580.1:0-3966 GCA_045863575.1 Phycisphaerae bacterium | reverse complement strand
GTGATGGCCCGCTCGCTGGCGCTTGGGGCTCGGATTGGGGATGATCGGGGATGATGGGGGAGAGCCCGCTCGCTGGCGCTCGGGGCTCGGATCGGGGATGGCCCGCTCGCTGGCGCTCGGGGCTCCGAGGGGGGCGAGGGCTCCTGCGTCAGGGAATTGCTGGCTCGAAGCGGCAGACCGGGTCGAAGAGGTGGGCGCCGACCCAGCGGACGACGCATTCGTCCTTCAGCAGGGCCACGCGCCAGGTGTCGCATTTGAACGTCTGGCGCCAGTTGCTCTCTACGCCGCGGCCCATGCCCTCCAGCACGATGAGATCGCTCGCCGCGGCGGCCTGGTTGCAGGCATCCGTGACCTGGGACAGATCGATGAGCGGGAGGTCGCAGCCGGACGGAACTGTGGCGATGCGGTCGCTGGCCAGCAAACCGGCCAGCTCTGGATCCATGGCCGCGAGTTCTTCGAGCAACGCGTTGAGCTCCTGGTACGTCATGTCGTTGAGCGCGGGCAGCGAGTTGGCCGCCATGACCACGCGAGATCCCTCCCGCGCGAGTTCGCGCACAGTGGGGATCACGCCCAGCACGATGTCCGTGCCGGCGTTATCCACGAAGAAGAGAATCTGGCGGTAGGCGGGCTTCGGGTAGAGCCGTTCGCGCAGTGCATCCGCGTCATCGATAAACCAGGGGCGGTCCGGGACCCGGCCAAGGCTGTCCAGGAAGTTCATCTGGCCATTGTGGTACAGATCGGCGGTGATGGGGGCGCCCAGGTCGAACATGTTGCCTGCGAAGAGCGCCCGCAGCAAAAGCTCCCACCGCTGGGGTATCGGGCAGGCGTCAATCCGGCCAACAGTCTCCCGGTACAGCCGGACGGCCGCCGCGTTCTCGTGCGCCTTCACCTGAACGTAAGGGTCAATAAAGCCGTGCTTGCGGAGCATGCCCTGTCGGAAGCGGCACAGGGTGATGGTGGTCACCTCGCCCTCGGGGGTACGAGGATTATCCCGGATAACGGCCATGCCGGTGGCGTATTCGTCCCGGAAAGCGGCCCAGCGCTCTTCGTGCCCGGGGCCCGTCAATCCGTCTTCATGTAGCCGCCGTTCGATGTTGTCCGGGAACTTCTCGAACAGCCCCACCCAGTAGTCGAAATCACCGGGATGAGCCAGCAGGCTCCAGTCGAAAGGTCGGTATTGGTCAGGGTTTTTCAATTGACACAGTACGGCCATGCGAACCTCGCTTCAAGTTGACTGGCGGGATATGGTACAATGAGCAGGCGGCATATCGGAACAGCGGCCAGTCGGCCGATCCGGTCTTTTTTGGGTGAGGAGGTTAGGAGAGCGCTTCGTGGGAGGCCGGCATATTCGTAGCGCGGGGGGGACGCCGTGCGTTGCTTTTGTACCCGGCAGCATGAACGGCGTGTCCCTCATGCACGCCCTGCGCCGGAAGCGGTGGACGATGCGGGCGCTCGGCGTGGTGCTGATGCTGTGCTGCACTTTGGCGACGGTGGCGAGGGTCCGGGCGGCTCCACTCAAGACCGACGCAACGGGCGATGCCGTTCTGAAACGAACCGATCTGGGAGCCGACGGTCCGGTGAACGCAGGTGCGCACCGACAGCCCGACCTGATCGCCTACGGGGTAGGGGCGTGGTCGCCGGATTCCCCATCTGTCGATCTCTTCACGGGAGACTGGGACCCTGGCGGAGAGTTCCTGCGTCTGGAGCTGGTGTTCGACGGACGGATCAATCCACCCGGTCCTATCGGTGGCGGGTATCCCTTTGACCCCTACCTTCACGGGCCGCATCCGGTCATGGGATACGTTGAGATCGATATGGATCATGATGTGGACACGGGTGGGGAGACCAGTGGCCCACAGCATCGCTACCTGGGTAATGCAGGCCGGTTCGGAGGCTTGCCGTCGCGGGTCGACTTCCGCGAACGCGCGGCCAGGGGGGCTGCATCCTTCGATGGTGTGTTGGCTACGCCGCCTTTCGTGGACCGTAGCGGGGAGGACTTTCATCTGGCGTTAAATGGCTGGCTGATTGAGAGTATCGCCCGCTCGGATGAGAGTGATTCAATCTTCGGTCCGGGCGAGACGTGGGATGTGAGTGGCCGGCTGTTTCACCGCGCGCATAGTTATGAAGCCTACAGCTACGCCTGCTGCCATGGGCCTCTGGGCAGCTATGAGCCGCTGGTCACTCTGCGGTTTCAACACTCGACCCAGACGGACCGGACGAGCCTGGTGCTGGTCTATCCGCTGACCCAGTCGGCCAGCGCGGCGGCTCGAGGCGAGCCGGAGGTGGAGCTGCTCGACGGCGACGCGTCGAACCAGAGCAGCGTTCAGGAAGCACTGGATGACCTGGTGTTCAGCGTGGAGTTCGCGCCGCCAGAGTGGTCCGGCGATCCTGGATTCCCGATTATCGAAAAGTGGGGCGAGAAGAATCCCTCCGACTTCCTGGATCCGTCCGATTGGCGGCTGACAGCGCTGCTGGGCATGAGCTATGAACAGGAGCACTCCGAGGCGCTGTTCGCCTGGACCGATCTTGCGCCTGACGTACTGAAGGGTGACCTGAACGGTGACGGGCGGGTGAGCGGTCTGGATGTGGCTGCGCTGAATGGCTTTATTCATGTGAACGATGGCAAGCCCGGGATCGATGCGGACGGCGTCGTGAACAACCGCGTTCAACTCGTCGACTTTGGCCCTAACTTCAGCCCCTTTGACGTCAATTACGACGGCGTGGTGGACGTGCTGGACCGCGACGCGATCAATACTGAGAAACGCCGGGGAGGGGATTTCGACCGCGATGGCGACGTGGACCAGGCGGATTTCGGTCACCTTCAGTTGTGTTATGGTTCACGTGTTGCCGATGCTCCAGTGGACGGCTGCGAAAACGCGGACCTGGACCGGGATGGGTTTGTAGACCAGCAGGATCTGGACAAGTTCCAGGAATGTGCAACCGGTCCGGGCATCGGCGGTGACCCCGACTGCCCCGATTGAGCGGCAGCAGGCATAGAGTCTGGGTGAGGCACGGGTATGCTGGCTGATAGACGGCAGCAGCAGGGACCGGTGGCGACGGCGTTTACGCTTCTGGAATTGTTGGTGGTCATTGCGCTGATCGCGATACTCATGGCGGTGACGCTGACCTCCCTGGTCCGCGCCCGCGAAGCCGGCCGTGATTTCGCCTGTCGTAGCAAGCTCAAGACGGTGGCGCTGGAATTTCTGCAATTCGCAGACGATTTTGCCCATCCTGATCGGGGCGACAGCGAACAGCTCGGCCGCAGAGGCTTTTACATCGAGGATTTCCAGGAACGGCTTTACGGCATTTCCGAGTTCTGGGACGCCCCGGCGGGTGCCGTCGAGACGTACCGGCCGGCTGAACAGCCGCTGATGTGTCCTTCGGCTCCGCGCGTGCTGGAGAAACGCTCGCGGCTGCCATGCTCATCCTATGCCGTGGGCCCCGCCGAAAACGTCAGCGTGGGCATCAATATGCGGCTCTATCGCGCCAGCCGGCGAATCGGCAGTCGTCCGGTGCTGGCACCCGTGCGGCTGAGCGGCCGGATCCTGGACCGTCCCGCCGTTCCGCTGGCCTTCGATGTAAATGCCGCCCTGGCGGCGGATCGCGGAGTTCTGCCGTATTATTCGGCGCCTCCCGCGGGGGATACCGGCCGCTACGGTTCGGGGCTCTTCTGGTTTCCCGGCTCGCGGCACGGCCAGCGCGTGAACGCCTGCTTCGTGGGCGGCTACGTACTTTCCACGAAGATCCCGGAGCGGGAGTCAGGGTGGGATTGGAGGCACCAGCCTCTGGCGGAGTAGCCGTTGTCCGCGGGACCGGGTCGGACCATGGATCTCAAACACAAGCTCCGCCTGATCGCCGTGGCCTACGCCGCGTCTCTCATCGGCACGCTGGTGACCTCCGCCTGGTGCATCGTGGTCTATTTCGGCTCGGTGTTGAGCGAGTCGCAGCAGAACCTGGCCTTCGAGG
>BTUC01000579.1:0-3968 GCA_045863575.1 Phycisphaerae bacterium | reverse complement strand
CTCAACTATGCCAGCTATCTCAAGCCGAACGACGACGTCGTGCTCTCCGGCCTGACGGCCAGCTCGACCAACGAGTTCTGCGAGGTGTGCCTGGGCGGCCTCATCACGCTGCCGGTAGCTTTTATCTTCCTGACCCCCGCCGACCTGACACCTGAGGTCATCACGTCCGGCTTCAAGCTGGGATTCATCGCCCTGCCGGCCGTCTTCTCGCGGATGCCGATCGGCGACTTCTTCGGGGCGGTCTGGTTCTTCATGCTCTTTGCGGCCGCCATCACCAGTTCGCTCTCCATGTTGCAGCCGGCCATTGCCTTTCTGGAAGAGGGCTTCGGAATGGGCCGCAAGCTGTCGGTCACCTGCCTGGGCTTGATGACCGCCATCGGCAGCCTGCTGGTGGTTTACTTCTCGAAAAATCTGATCGCACTGAATGTGTTGGACTTCTGGGTCGGAACGGTGTGCATCTTCCTGCTGGCGACGATCCAGGTCGTCCTGGTGGCGTGGGTCTTTGGTATTGAACGGACGCGCCGGGAAGCTCAACGTGGGGCATCCATTCGCATCCCGCCGGTGTTCTGGTTCATCATCAAGTACATCTCGCCGGTCTATCTGCTGGGTATCTTCAGCCTGTGGTGCTATCACAACATTCCCGATCAGATCAGGGGTATTCGCGGTCTTGACGAGGAGGACAGGGCCACGGTCCTGCTGATGCTGGCGTTCATCGCCGTGCTGCTGATCTTCTTCGGTCTTCTGGTGAACCTGGCGGGTAAGAACTGGTACGCACAGCGGAAGCTGCCGGTGGATGAAACGCCGGGCGGTTTTCCGGTCATGGAGCGGAATGCGAGAACAGGAGACGAGCGATGACCCTGGCCGGCTGGCTGTTCATGCTGCTTTCATGCGGCGGGGTGATCGGACTGACCGCCTTCTGCTACTACCGCGTGCTCACCTGCCCCCGAGACGCGGAGCACATGCATGCACCGCTGGAAATCGACACGCGAGATCAGGAGACATGAGTCGGTGCGGTGCACCAGGGCCCCATCCCGTTGGTCAGTTCCTGGAGTGCTGCCCGATCACCGAGCACATCGGCCGGCACTCCAGGCCGGTCGCTACAGACGTGGGAGTCGCCAAGCGGAAGAGGCAGCAGGTGCTGAACGCTGATTGCTGAATGCTGAGTGCCCTGTTCTGACACTGACCCCCATGGGGGCTCTACTATTCTGAAGATCTGTCGGCCTCCAAGCCCCCCACCCCGGCCCTCCGCCGGAGTACCGGGGGAGGGAGACTTAACCGCCCGCGGCATTACCGGATGGGAGACGGTGGCTCCCTGACTCTGCGGGCTCTGTGGCTTACCGCTTGCCTGGGCCTGCCAACGCCGGCGCAGGTTCTAATCCGCACAGTCCGGGTCGGCCGGGATGTCCGTGCCGCTGAGGCAGCATTGGAATTTGCCGAAGTCTGACTGGTCCACGTCGTTGTCGCCGTCGAGGTCCTTCCCCACGCAGTCCGGGAACGGAGCCGCGTTGGCGCCTCCCATGCATGCCTGGAAGGCGGCGAGGTCGTCCGGATCCACGTCGCCGTCGCGATTGAAATCCGCTGGAGCGTAACGCACCGGCGGCAGAACCGTGACCGTCGCGGTGCAATCGGCGGTCTTGCCGTCGCTCTGGAGCACGCGTACCGTAACCGTGCGGTCCCCGGTCTCACTCGAGCCGAACGCGATGCTGGAGGCAAAGTTGCCAGACCCCTTACGGATCTGCACGCCGGTGAGCGCGCATCCTGACGCGGCAGCCGCATGGGCAATGAGTTCCGCGGGGTTGACGGTGACGCTGCCGGCCGCCCCCAGGTTCCGGCTGATGTTCTGGCAGGTCACCGTCGGTGTGCCGCAGGATGGCGCCAGCCCGGTAATGTGAAGCTGATCCCAGCCGACCGTGCCGATCGATCCGCCGGAGCGCCCCAGCTTGAAACCAATGGTCAGGGTGGTACTCGTCCCCGTGCTGATGCCGGTCTTGGAATACTGCGTCCAGGTGTTGTTGTTTCCATTGGGGTTGGCTCCCGATCCCTCGAACTTCCTGATCATCGTCCAGGCAGCGGAGTTCTGATCGAAGTCCTGAGCGGAATGGGTGCCCACACGATAGGCGGCTTCCATCCAGTAACCGGTGCCCGCGGGGCACTTCATGTACACCGATATGCCCAGCGTGGCGCCGGCCGGAACGGTGTACAGCAGCGTCCTGGCCGACGAGCCATCATTCGTCCGGCTCGCCCAGAGCGCATTGCCGGACTGACCGCCTCCGCTGCTCGTCCAGGTGGCCGAACCGCCCCAGGCGGCGTTGAACTCCGAGGCCCACGTCGGCAGGGAGTTGAACGGCTCGGTAATGGAGGACGGCGGCGTGCTGTCCGGGGCGAAGTTCGCCTGAATGCTCGCATCAGCATTCATAGTCACGGAGGTCACCGCGGCGTTCACGTTGGTGATATGGGCGGTATCCCCGGTCCAGTTCACGAAGTGATAACCGGCGGCAGCCTGAGCGGAGATGCTGACCACCTGGCCGGCGTCCAGCATGGCCGGCGAAGCGGCGGGCTGCACGATCGCACCGTTCGGTGCGGCCGTGACGCGCAGCAGGTACTTCGTGTCCGTGGTGTGGGGGGCGAAGTTGGCCTGGATCGAGGCGGTTGCGTTCATGGTGATGGTCGTACTGGCGGCGGTGACGTTGGTGATGTGGGCGGTGTCGCCAGACCAGTTGACGAAGCGGTACCCGGAGCTGGCGGTGGCCACCAGGCTGACCGGCGTCCCTGTCGCGTAGGAAAACGCGCCGAGGCCGGGCTGGCTCACGGTCCCACCGGCGCTCGTCGCGACCGTCAGCGTGTAGTTAACAGCATCGGGCGCAAAGTTGGCGGTGATATTCGCGTCGGCGTTCATGGTGACGGTGGTACTGGCCGCGTTTACGTTGGCCACGTTGGCCGTATCGCCCGTCCAGTTCACGAAGTGGTGGCCCACGGCGGGCTGCGCGGTGATGGTCACCTCCGTGCCGGCGTTCCACGTCGTGGGATTGGTGGCCGGAGCGGCAATGCTACCGTTGCCACCGGCGGTCACGTTCAGCGTATACGTAGGGGCGGGCGCTGGACCGCATACCTCCACGTTATCCCAGGTCACGTCGGTGAGCATCCCGGAACCGGTCTGCCCATTCTTGAGACAGAAGTACGCCGTACTCGCCGGCGCGACAAAGGAGCCCGTGCTCTGAATACAGGCACCGGACTGATCGCCATTCCAGTTGTCACAGCTCCAGGTGTCCCACTTCACCAGCAGTGTCGTGCCGGCCGGACTGCCGTTGCGATAATCTTGCCCGTCAATCGGCGGGGCCGCGCCGATGAGGACTTCCGCCCAGGCGGCTTCCGCGGCGGAGCCCACGTCTCGACTACGCACTCTGACCGTGTAGCTCTGGCCCTGGACGAGGCTCAGCGGCTGCCAGAAGCCGCCATTGAAGCTGGTACTGCTGACGCGGGCGCAGTTGCCCTCGCCGCCGGAGGGCGCACTCGTCGTGTCGGTAAAGTTATAGGTGGCAGTGCCCCGTTCGATCCAGCGCGTCCAGCCCGATTCCCCGGCGGAGAAGTCGGCGTTGATCACGCGATTGTCCGCGCACAGACCCGTCGAGTCGGGGGCGAAGTTGGCCGTGATGCTGGCGTTGGCGTTGAGCGTGATCGTGGTGCTGGCAGAATTAATGTTGCCAATGCCGGCCGTATCGCCACTCCAGTTCAGGAAGTGATAACCCGTGTTGGGAGCGGCCAGGAGATTGACCACCGTGCCCGGCGCGTGTTGGAATGAGCCGATACCTGGTTGCGTGACGGTGCCGCCCGCGCCGGCGGCGACGGTCAGCGTGTAGTTGTCGGGCGTGGACGTGACATCCACAAGCGAGACCTCATCGAACCAGACATTCGCCTGCGTCGTGCCGCAGCACGCGCCGGCTTTAAGCACGACGGTCATGGTGTTGCCG
>BTUC01000578.1:0-3978 GCA_045863575.1 Phycisphaerae bacterium | reverse complement strand
GGTGCTGCTGCTGGGTCGCTATGTCACCCGGCGGTCTCTCCACCAGATCGAGATTCAGCTTAGAACCTTGACCCGCAATGACGAGCTGGAACCGCTGGCCGGCCCGGTGCCCGACGAACTGGGCAGCGTGACCTCGGCCCTCGCCGAATACGTCAACCTGGTCCGCGGCCGGGTGGAAAGCCTGCGCCTGCAGCGCAAGGAACTGGACATCCAGATGCGCGTGGCCGACGCCGAGAGGCGCCACACGGAAGCCATCATCTTCAGCATCTCCGACGCGGTGCTGGTCATCGACTCATTCGGCGAGCTCGTGCTGGCCAACACCTCCGCCGAGCGGATCTTCGGCTTCCGGCTCAGCGAGTGGCGGCATCGGCCCATCGAACGTGTGATCAATGATCCGTCTCTGTTGAACCTGCTGCGTGAGGCGCGCACGGCCGGTGAGCAGACGGCACGCCGGCAGGTGGAATACGGCACCATCCGGGACGGCCGAGCTCAGACCTTTAACATCACCCTCTCCACGGTGGTGGATACCCAGGGGCAGTCCCGGGGCGTGGTGGCCGTCTTTCACGATATCACCCGCGAACGCGAGATCGCCCAGATCAAGACCGACTTCGTATCCGCCGTCTCCCACGAGTTGCGCACCCCGCTTTCCAGCATCCGCGCCTACATCGAGATGCTGATGGATGGGGAGGCCCGGGACGAGGAATCCCGCCGCGAGTTCTACGGCATTATCGAATCAGAGACCCAGCGCCTTCAACGGCTGATCACGCGCATCCTCGATATTTCGCGTATCGAATCGGGGGTGATGGAAGTGAACAAGATCTCGCTGCAAGCCAACCGGGTCATCGAGCAGGTGCTCGACGTGCTCCGGCCCCAGGCCGGCGAGAAGAGCATCGCGCTGGAAGCCGAGCTGGCTCCCGACCTGCCCGGCGTGTGGGCCGACCGCGATCTGTTCTACCAGGCGGTGCTGAACGTGGCGGGAAACGCCGTGAAGTACACGCCCGATAACGGGCGCGTCTTCATCCGGACGAACGCGGACCTGGCCAGCGGGCACCTGGTGGTCACGGTCCAGGATACCGGCGCCGGCATCGACCCGCGGGATCTGCCGCGCATCTTCGACAAGTTCTTCCGCTCGGATAATACGCGGACCCTGGCCAAAGGGACCGGCCTGGGACTCAACCTGGTCAAGCACATTGTCGAAACCGTTCACCGGGGGGAGATCGTCGTCACCAGCGAGTACGGCGCCGGTACGACCATGGTTCTTCGTTTCCCGCTGCTGGTCAAGTGACGCGGAAAGGGCCGTCTGTATGGACCGAAAAACGATTCTGGTGGCCGATGACGAGACGCACATTCTCAACGTGCTCTCACTCAAGCTTTCCAACGCCGGCTACCGCGTATTGCCCGCGGAGGACGGCGCCGAGGCCCTGAACCTGGCGTTGTCCGAGCATCCGGACGTGATCATTACCGATTATCAGATGCCCCGCATGAGCGGGCTGGAGCTGTGCAGCCGGCTGCGTTCGCATCCCAGCACGAGCGACATCCCGGCCATTCTGCTGACCGCCCGAGGGTTTTCCATCTCGCCCCAGGAGATGGCCCAGGTCAATATCCGGTCTGTCATGAGCAAGCCGTTCAGCCCCCGAGAAGTCCTGTCGCGCGTTCAAGTGGTGCTGGCCACTGCGCCAGTGGCCGGCGCTGCCGTCTGTTGATGGTGAGGGATGGGCAGCGCAGGAGGAAGGATCATTCATCTGGCGCAGGCACACAGCACGCAGCATCCCGGACCGGCGGGCATGGACTATTGGCACCAGGCCTGGTCCCGCCTGGGGCTCTGGTTGACCTTCCGGGACGCCGCCGGCGAGCCGTTGGCCACCACCGGGGCGACGCACCCTTTCTGGGACCTGCTGCTGGGCCAGTCGGTGCGCTTCCGCGAGTCGCTCCGGCATCTGGCCCGCAAAGGCTGCCGGGAGGAGTTTTTCGCCGAGCCGATCGACTCTTCAGGGGCCCTACTGGTCTGCGGGGCGGCGCTGGGGCGGCGCCGGAACGCGGCCAGTGCGGTTCTGGGCTGTAGCCTGAGCCCCTTGATGCGAGACGAGGAGGCCGTCGCCCGGTTCTGCAGCCGGCATCAACTTGACGCGACGATCGTCCGGCGGCTGCTGACCGACATGCCGGTGCTCGACCCTGATCTCTTCGAGATCCACGGTCGCATCCTGACCTCGCAGATGCGCTCGCTGCACGGCGAGATGCGCAGCCAGCGCGAGGTCAAGGATTTGTCCGCGCATCTGGGCCAGGTGTATGAGGAACTGAACCTGATCTATCGGCTGAGCTCGGGCATGACCGTCTCCGGCCGATCGGTGGGACACCTGCAGCAGCTCTGTTCGGAGCTGGTCGCCTCCACGCTGGTTGAAAACGTGGTCGTCGTGCTGGAGCCGCCGCCGGGAACAGACAAGCCGGCCACCGTCGTGCGTGCCGGACCGCTCCAGGCGACCGCTCAACAGCTATCGGAGCTCTACCGGCAGGCCGTCCGCCGCTGCGGAGAGCATCCTCCGCCGCTGGTGTTCAATGATGCCGGCGCCACGCCGGAACTGGCTTGGGCAGGAGCGTGGCTGAAGCACCTGGCCTTTTATCCGCTCTCGCGGGGAGAGCGCACCTTCGGCGGCATCCTGGTGATCAACCGCGTGGATGGGCAGGAGTTCGGCTCGTACGAGATCCAACTGGTCAACGCCCTGGCTGAACGCAGCACCGCCCACCTGGAGACGATTCGACTCTACGAGGACCTGGAGCACCTGTTCCTGGGTATGCTGCACGCGCTGGTGAGCAGCATTGACGCCAAGGACCCGTATACCAGCGGGCATTCGCAGCGCGTCGCCTGGCTCTGTCAGCGGCTGGCCTCCCTCGGGGGAGTCCCCGCGGAGAAATGCGAGCGTGTCTACCTGAGCGGGCTGCTGCATGACATCGGCAAGATCGGCGTGTCGGAGAGCGTGCTGCGCAAGACGGGTCGCCTGACGCCGGAAGAGTTCGCGGAGATGCGGCGCCATCCGCAGATCGGGGCCCATATCCTCCAGGGGGTTCCTCATGTTGAGGACCTCATCCCGGGCGTGCTGCACCATCACGAACGCATGGACGGCCACGGATATCCCGATGGGCTCAAGGGCGATGAAGTCCCCTTTCTGGGGCGCGTCATCGGCCTGGCCGACAGCTTCGATGCCATGACCACCAATCGCACCTACCGGAAGGCCCAGCCGGTCCAGATTGCCGTCGCGGAAATCCGCCGCTGCTCCGGAACGCAGTTCGACCCCGGACTGACCGAACTGCTCTTGGGCCAGGATCTCGCCGCGGTGCAGGAAGAGATGCACCGCTTCGCCCGGCAGCCCATCGCCTCGTGCGGCATCCAGGCAGACTGCTCCTGCGTCGGAGAAAGCATATGAGAATCACTACGGATACCCAGGGCGACGTCACCGTGCTGACCGTATCCGGCGAATTGAACCATGATTCCGCCGGGAAATTCGGCGAGGCCTGCCGGGCGGAACTCGGGCAGGGCCGCCGCGACTTTGCCGTGGACTTGAGTGCCGTCACCACCATCGACAGCGCCGGCCTGGAGGCACTGACCGCTTTGCAGCGCGAATGCGAGGAGCAGCTCGGCATGGTCCGCCTCTGCGGCGCCCGAGACAACGTGCGCAAGATCCTGGAGATGACCCGGCTCGACCGCGTGCTCCCCGTCCATGAGGGGCTCGAGGAGACGCTGAGCTCGTTCATCTGACCGGAGACGCTCAATGAGCACAACCACGACACTCAAACCTCGTCCCGTCGGTCAGATTCTGATCGAACGGGGGCTGTTGACCCAGGCCGACCTGGAACGCGCTCTCGCCGAGCAGAAGAAGGGGGGACATCGCAAGCTCCTGGGCGAAGCCATTATCGATCTGGGCATCTGCTCGGAGGACCAGGTGGTCGAGGCGCTGGCCGCGGGCTATGACATGCCCTATGCCA
>BTUC01000577.1:0-3984 GCA_045863575.1 Phycisphaerae bacterium | reverse complement strand
GCCCTGGGTGAGAGCGTCTTCGGCTGGCTGCTCATGGAATGGCATGCCGGGCGGCTGGAAGAGGCCCGCGCGCGGTTGGCGCGCTTGAGAATCCCCTCGACGGAATTCCCCAGCCCCGAACATCGCTGCGCGACGTTCCTTTTGAATGCGAACGATACGCCGGAGAGTCTCCTCGCCGATGTACCCCCACATGCAGCCGCGCTGGCCGGCTTCGTCATCGGGGAACGCGAACTCCGCGCCGGGCATCTGGAAGCCGCCATCGCGGCCTACCAGCAGGCCTGGCAGCAGGCGCGCTCGGGGCAGGATCCGCTGATGAAACGGGACACGTTGGTCGAATCGTTTGCCGCCGCGCGGCTCCGGCGACTGGGCGTTAGCGTCGAAGCAGAAACCCGGCAGGCGGCTCACCAGCGCCGTCCGGACACGGGGGAATGAAGGCCTGATGATTGCCGCTACCAGAACACGTGATCAGCGCCGGCGCGAGAGCCCACCGCGCGCGTCCGTGGCGTCCGCGCCTCGGCCGGAACCCTCCGCCTTCACCCTCATCGAAGTGATGGTCGTCGTGGCCATCATCGCTTTGCTGGCGGCCGTCCTGCTGCCCAGCCTGCGGCTGGCCCGCGAGCAGGCCCGCAGAGCCGCCTGCCTGTCCAACCTCCGGCAGATCGGGATCTCATGGAATTACCTGCTCGAGGCCAGCAAGGGGCGCTTCCCCCAGCACCGGGACGGCGAAATCAATTACGGCGGCAGGCAAGGGGAAGGTGAACCCATCTACGGACAGGACCCGGGGATTCCCATCAGCAAGCCGTTGAACAAGTTCATGCACCTGCCCGAAGTCCTGCGCAGCGGAGCGGAGGTGTTTCGCTGCCCCTCCGACTCCGGCTCCATGTTCGCCCAGCCGACCTGTTTTGAGTACTACGGCAACAGCTACCTGGGAAACCGGATTCTCATGGGCCAGAACGCGCTGCCCAAAAACACCTTTGGTCCCTGCGATCAAGAGCCTTACGAGCTGTACAAGCCGGTCAGAGCCCGCATGAAGAACCTCAACCGCTCAGCGGTGGACAGTGAATCCGCCCTCATCCTGGCGGGCGATTTCGGCTGGGTCCATGCCGCCGACGCGGATCCGACCAAAGAGCGCATCGAGTGGCACGTGCGCCGGCAGACCCACAACCTGGTCTTTCTGGACGCGCACGCCGAAACCGTCGAACTGCGTAAGGGGCTGATCACGACCGCGAAATATCACCTCATTCCCTTCGGTGATCTGCGTAGCGCTGCGGCCGTTTGTCAGCAGGAGGTGACCTGGTGAGCAGAAGCGCCGCCCGACAGGCCACCTGGTTCACACTGGCCGCCCTGCTGCTGACCGGCGCCCGGTCCGCGCAGGCCGGCGAGCGCGTCATCAACGGCGACTTCTCGAACGGCGGGGCCGGCTGGATGCCCTGGATCTTCGTCGGCACGCCGAATGCCTCGTACGTTTCAGGCCAATGCCCGGCGGGAGCGTCTGCCCCGTGCCTGCGCGTGAATTCGGACTCCGCGACCTTCGTGGGCGGCGTTTACCAGCAGATCCGAGTAGTTCCGGGTGCCACCTACGCGGTCAATGCCTCGAGCCGGGACCTGAACCCCGACAATTCCCAGGCGGCCGTCTGGATACTGGTCGGCACAACCCCTCCGCAGAACGGCCAGGACTATGCCGACGACGGAACTGCGGGCTCTGATCCGCAGCAGTTGCTGGCCTGGAACTCGGCAGCCTGCCGCGGCTGGAACGGCGATGCCAGCACCGCCTGCGGGCAGCCGCTGCGCTTCACGTTCACGGCCACCGCTCCGGTGATGTACCTGGTCATCAAGTTCGGTTTCAACCGCTTCGACATCAGTGTCGACAACCTTAGCGCCGAAGGCCCTGATCCCTGCGTCATTTACGTGGACGCCAATGCCCAGGGCGCCGGTAACGGCACGAGCTGGCGCGATGCCTTCAAGAACCTTCAGCCCGCATTGGCGGCAGCGGCCAACAGCCCCTGCCCGCGCGATGAACTGTGGGTGGCCAACGGTGTCTATCAGCCACTGGATGTGCTTGACCCTGAGGATCCCCGCAGCGCGGCCTTTCAGCTTCGCGACCACGTCGAGCTCTACGGCGGATTCGAGGGCGCCAGCGACCCGGAGATCTATGCGCCCGACGGCGAGACTCACCGCGGTCAGCGCAACCCGGCCAATCCCGCCAACGCGACCATCCTGACCAACAGCAGCAGCAACAGCCGTTACGTCGTGGCCATCGCCGGCACGACGCCGACGGGCGCCCCCGTGCTGGACGGCTTCGTGATCCGGGCGGCCGATGGTCCCGACCTGTGCACCAGCGAGTTCCGCGTGACCAGCCCCGCGTTCATATTCAATAACACGATCGATTCGCGCGGGGATCAATACTTGAACATCGACCCCGATCCCACCGTACCGTCCAGCCAGCGAGCGGAGGTAGCGGGCAATCGGCTCAGGCTGCGCGTGGATGAAGGACGGCTGGAAACCCCTGGGACGCTGCTGGAGCTGCGCAGCCCGGATTTGAACTGCGCCGGCAACTGCCCGCCGGGCGCTGTTCAACTGACAACAAGTCCCGGGTACCAGGATCCCTGGTCCCTGGAAGCTCTCGATGTGCTCCCCAATGCCCGGGTACATCTGACCAACCGGCCTGGATTCGCCTTCCAGCAGAATCCGGAGGCGCTGTATGTTAAAACCCTCATCCTGCGCGGAAATGCACAGCTCAACCTGAACGGTCAGCGCCTCTACTATCAGCAGCTCAGCCAGGATGACACCAGCCGAATAGTGAATTATCCCCTGCCGGGTTATGACCTGGGCCGCCTGGACATGAATGACCCCGAGGCGGCCGCCTGCCAGATCGCCGGACGCGACCACGAACCGGGGGAACAGGGCCGAGGCTCCATCACCTTCGTGCCCGATGTGCGCGGCCCGGGTGACGGCGTGCTGCGGATGCAGATTCAACAGCCCGGCACGCAGATGCCGGCCACCTCCGTCGCGGCCCGCGCCCCGTTCCGCCGTGTGGGCGAGGGAACGGTGACCATTGATTTTGAGTATCGCTTCCGGGCCAACCCCGATACCCTGCTCATCGTGCGACTTGGGGATGAACCGAAGGTCGGACACGCACACGCGGCCGAGGTGGCACACCTGCGCCCCTCAAATCCGGGGCGTGCCGGAGCAGTGAACCATGACGGCTTTGCACGTTTCCGCCGCACCTTCCATCCGGACCTGTTCAATCTGCGGCGCGGCACGTTCGTCGAGCTCGAGCTTCGCCGCGGCGGGTTCGGGCAGAAGACGGCCACAGACGCAGTGTCCTCGTCCACGTCCTCCTCGTCCGATGAACCAATTGTGGAGATCGACAACTGGGGCGCGACCATTACCTGCACAGCCTGCGCCGATCTGAACGGGAGCAGCGGGCTGGTGGACAGCGCCGACTATCTGCTGCTGCTGGCTCATTACGGCCAGACGATTGAAGACGCCGGCGAGGGCCACTATTGCCTCGATCAGATGTTCGGCGGCGATGGGTACGTCGACCTCTTTGACCTGCTGGCCTGGGACCTGTTTCTCGATCCGCTCAATCCTCTGCCCAATCTCTGTGGCGAGAGTCCCGCCGGGACCACCAGCCTGGACTCCTTTTCTCTGGAAGAGGTGGAGAGCTCCGCGGCCAGCACGGCAGCGTTGAGCCGTTTGCGTGTGGCCGGCAAGCCCAACCACGGCGGGTTCAGCCGGCAATACGACTATCTCTACGAGCTCGATCCAGATGGGGCCTGCGTCAGCACGGCCGTCAACCCGGGGTGCCCGACGATCTGCCGCCGCGGAAACGGAAAGCTGATCCAGGACCGTTACGGGACGCTTTACCGACTGCACGGACAGCAGGGTATCATCCGCGACAGTGATGCGTTCGTCGTCGCGGCCCCCTGCTTCATGGCTACCGGCTCGGGCAGTTGCTCCGACCCGCCCGGTGAGGGCACG
>BTUC01000576.1:0-3988 GCA_045863575.1 Phycisphaerae bacterium | reverse complement strand
GGAAAAGACCAGTATTCTCCTCACGGCGGGCGCGCGGGTGAACGCCGTCTCCAACGGCTCAACGGCGCTGATTGCTGCCGCGGAAGGGGACTCTATCTAAGTGGTCCGAATGCTCCTTGACGCGGGCGCCGAGGTCGATGCCGGAAGAAGCGATGGATATACAGCTTTGATCGCGGCGACGGATAGAGAGCCAACCTTTCCGCGTCATCTGGGCCTCGAGTATCATCCGGCCATCGTCGAGCTGTTGATCCGAAAAGGGGCCGACCCGGGCGTCACGACCTCAAAAGGCCGGACGGCGCTCATGGGGGCTGCTCGGGCGGGCGATCTGGAAGGCGTTCGGCTGCTCTTACAGAAAGGAGCATCGGCGATGCCCAGGGACTATCAGGGACGCACCGCCTTGATCGAAGCTGCTGCGTCCGCGCTTGCGGATGGGCGCCTGGTCGTTGAACTCATCAAGGCCGGGGCGGACGTCGATCGGGCTGACGACATGCAGATGACGTCGCTGATGCACGCTGCAGCCCGGGGGCACATCCCCTCGACGGTCAAAGCCCTGCTCGATGCGGGGGCCGGAACCGAACTTCGGAACGCCGACGGCAAAACGGCCCGCGAACTCATCCAGGGCACTCAAACCGCACGTGCTCGAAGGATCCTCCGCATGCTGGAGCAGGCAGCGCGAAAGTGATCCGGGAGGCTGCTTAGACTGGGGGCCTATCCCGGGTAGCCAGGGAACCGGTTGACCCGAGCGTGCCACTGCTGTGTCAGCAGTGTTGGATGGATGGGCCCCTCCTACTGCTCTCGGCACTGCTCACAGAGCAGTGGCACACTCTCCGCTGAGACAGGCTTTCATTTCTCGTCCGGCTTGCCTACCCAGTTCACGTCCGCCGGCGCGTAGTCCAGGATCTCCTCCGGCCGGAAGTAGAGGGCGATCTCCGTGGCGGCCGACTCCGGCGAATCGCTCCCGTGGACGAGGTTGAACGTCTTGCTGGCGCCGAAATCTCCGCGGATGGTGCCCGGCTCCGCTTCGAAGCCGAAGGTCTTGCCCATGAGCTTGCGGCAGATGGCGATGGCCCCCGGCCCGGCCACCACCAGCACGACCACAGGGCCGCTGGTGATGTAGTCGATCAGCCCGGGGTAAAACGGCTTACCCTGGTGAGGCGCGTAGTGGCGATCGGCCAGCTCGCGAGTGATGCGCATCAGCTTCATGGCCGCGACCGTCAGGCCCTTGTCCTCGAACCGTTGAACGATGCGACCGATGAGTCGCCGTTGGACGCAGTCGGGTTTCAGGATGATGAGGGTACGTTCTGTAGCCAAGTTTCACCTCTTCCAATGACTCACGAATCATAATCGGGAACGCGGGATTATACTGGCCATCGCACGGAGATAGAGAGACGGCGAGAATGAGCGATGGAGAGCACCGTCCCCTCGAACGAAAGGTCGATTATTCACGTGCCGCGGCCACCACGGCTTTCAGGTTGGCGGGCGGCACGGCTTGTGGGTCGAACGTGCAACCCGCGGCGATCATGATGGGGCGGTCGCCGGCTTGACGCAACGCGTCGCGGACTTCCCCGGCGCAGTCCACAGGGGTACCGTTGGGCAGTGTGTCGAGGTTGTCCACACCGGCGGCAAGGGCGGGAGGGTGTTTCTCGCTCGCGCTTCGGGCTTGTAGTCTGATGGCCTCGGCGATGCTGGGGCCGGCGGCGCGGTCGGCCCAGTTGAGGACCTGCACGTGCGGGTACGCGGCGAACCGGTCGAAGCCCTGCGGACGCCCGCATAGATGCAGCACGTTGAATCGGGCGTCGCGGACCGCCTCCAGAATTCTCAGATCGGCCGGTCGGACGATCTCATCGTAGGTGTCCGGGCCGTTCTCCGGCCGGTTGACCCAGTCGTCACGGACGGAGAGGAACACGCCATCCGCCCCCGCTTCGACGCAGGCGCGGGCGAAGCCGGCCAGGGAAATCGACAGGGCTTCGACCGCCGCCCGGATTGCACTGCGATCCTCCCGCAGCAGACGGCTGAGCGTCGCATCGCGGTCGTCGGTTGCACCATCCAGGCGCGGCGGCCCATGCCGGTCGCTGGGCGGCTGGGTGAAGTAACGAAGCAGCGCCCAGGCGTTGAAAATGGTCGTACAGGCGGGGACATCCGGCCCCAGCCGCTCGCGCAGACGCCTGAGCACGTCCAACTGGCCATCGAAGCCGGCTGCGTCGCCGGGCAACGCACGGATTCTGCGGAGATCCTCGACACTCCGGAGAACGTCCACGTCGCCGCGCGGGTACTGATGGTCGTTCATGACCTTCAGAAAGTCCTGGTCGTAGGTATCCAGAAAGCGCAGATGGGCATCGACGGCGGCCTGGCCGGCGGCCTGCTCGGGAGGGAAATGGTGCCAGAAGCTGACCGGCGGGTGGTCCGGACGGCGGCCGGCGATGACGGCCTCGACGCGTTCTCGTTTGGTCATACCCGGACTGTAGAAGCAGGCACAGCGCCGGTCAAGGTCATGCTGGTGCCCTTCCACTGGCCAATTCCCGCATCCGCGACAGACGCGGAAGTCGCCAACCGGAAAGGGTACCGGCGGTTTGTTTCAGCCATTTCGCCGGTGAGGGCACCGGCGGCACGAACCCTCGGTCTCCCGCTACGGAACTGGTGAGCCGCAAGGGCCACTCAAGGACGACCAGGTCATGCGGATCCGGCGTGCGAGCAAAGGGACACGCGGATACAATGCCCGGCCTTGAAGGGAGGTATACCAGCCATGCAAGGTGAACGCGGTGATGCACAGGATCGTCTCACTACCGCCTTCGATTTCGCCCAGCGCCAGGTGCGGCGGCTCATCGAGACATATCCGGATTACTTCCCCATGTATACCGTCCAGGGTCGCTGGCACCACACCGGGGAGAAGTGGACGAACTGGTGCGAAGGTTTCCTGCCCGGGATGATGTGGATTTTCCATGAGGAGACCGGCGAGCCCTTCTGGCGTGAAAAGGCGGAGCACTATAGCCGATTGGTTGAGCCGCGTAAGGACGACCGGACGGTCCACGATCTGGGCTTCCTCTTCTTCCATGGGACCTACCGACGCTGGTATGAAGCCACCCTGCGTGAAGGTCTGCCCGACCCGGCCATCCGCGAGATTGTGTTCCACGCCGGGCGCACGCTGGCCATGCGCTTCAAGGAGAAGGGCGCCTACCTGCGCTCATTCGTGGCCGACGAGTCGCTGTTCATCGACATCATGATGAATGTGCCGGTGATCCTGCATACGGCCATCGAGACGCACGACGACGCGCTCATGGACGTCGCCAGCCGGCACTGTGCGACTTCGAGGCGCTACCTGGTTCGGGGGGATGGTTCGACCGCCCATGAGGCGATCTTCGACACCCAGACGGGCGAGTGCCTGCGGCAGAGCACCCACCAGGGCTATCGGGGGGACTCTTGCTGGTCGCGGGGGCTGGCCTGGTCGCTGTATGGCTTCGCGACCTGCGGAAAGCTGTTGAACTTCCGGCCTTGGCTGGAGACGTCCGATGCCTGTGCCCAGTACCTGATCGAGAAGCTCTCCGGCGACCCTGTCCCACCGTGGGACTTCGACGCCCCCGAGGAGTCCCGCCGGCAGAAGGACAGTTCTGCGGGAGCCATCGCGGCGGCCGGGCTGTTGGAGCTGGCCGATGCGGTCCAGACGGTCGGGCCCGCGGAAGCCCGTCGACGGGCCTACTGGCGGGAATCGGCTATGCGGATCCTGCTGGCCCTGTGCGACCCCGCCTATCTGGCCGTCCGAGACGAGGGTTGGGAGGGAATCCTCAAGCACGGCGTCTACCACCTACATAAAGGCCTGGGGGTGGACGAATCGGTCATGTGGGGGGAGTTCTTCTTCGTGGATGCCCTTCAGCGGGCGATGAAGTGGCTCCGGCGGGGTGGATGACGCGTTTTTCGCGTAAGGAGCACGGCTCGCGTCGCGAATACAGGAATCTCGGAGTGGAGCCTCAAAACCGGGATGTTCCCGCGGCCG
>BTUC01000575.1:0-4018 GCA_045863575.1 Phycisphaerae bacterium | reverse complement strand
CCAGGAGCGTGCCCTGGGCAATCTTCACGCGGGCGACGCCCGGCGGCGCATCAAAGTTGACGATGGTATACGTCTCCAGTTCCTGCACCGCGCAAGCCGGCAGGTCCAGAACTTCGCCGGCTGCCAGCGGCGCGGAATGAACCGCTTCCCCGACGTCGAGGCCGATCGGCAGGTCGGCATTGATGCGTTGGTAAAGCTGCACGCGCAAGTCAATGCTCGGCGGGCAGGCGTCACCGAGCAGATCGAGCCACCGTGCGCGGTGCGTCGCTCCCGGCGGCAGCAGCGGCAGTTCGATATACGGACCGGGCGGCTGCCCTTCGGTGCGGGCACGCACGGCGAAGGCGGCATAGGCATGGGTGGAGAGATTGGTGACGGCCACGGCCGTCTCGATGGGCAGACCAATGAGCGTCGCCGGCGGATTCTGGCCGCATCCGGCGACGAGCGCGGCCAGCAGCCCGACCGAAAGCCGGCCCCACCGCAGGCTCACGGTCCCTCCAGTTCCAGGACGATGCGAAATCCCGTCCATTGCGACTCCGCGTCAGCGGTGCAGTAGTTACGCTGGGCACTGCGGCAGCGGACCGCGGCCGAATAATATGCCCCGCCCCGCTGCACATAGAGAGTTGGTCCGCTGTCGGCAACATCTTTCGCGTCGTCTTGAGAATACCGCGAATCGCATAATTCCCATAGCCCGCCATGCATGTCGAACAACCCGAAGCTGTTGGGCATGCACTGCGCGACCGTGTGCCACTCGGCCGCGTAACCATCGCATCGGGCGAATGATCCGAGATAGCGCGCGTCGTCGCCGAAGCAGAAAGCGCTCGAGTTGTTGGCTCGACAGGCATACTCCCACTCTTCCTCGGTCGGCAGCCGGTAGCGGTGATTGAGTGACTTGGCCGCTGCCAGCCGATTCAGCCAATCGCAGTACCGCTTCGCGGCGACAGGGCTGACGTAACCGACGGCCGCAGAGCCGTGCTGCTCTTCGGGCACGCGCGCCAGTTGTCCCGGAATCCCCGGGTCGGCCACATCGCCGAGGGCGACCATACCGAAAGCTGCATCCCGTTCTTCGAAATCACTGAAGAATGGCTCGAAAGCGGCCAGAGTGACCTCCGTCGTGGCCAGGTAGAATGAATCGATGCTTACACCGGCGTCGGGTCGATCCTCGTCGTCGTATCGATGCGGCTCTTCCGGTGGCGACCCGCGCCGGAAGGGCTTTTTGCTGGTGGGAACCTGAACGAACACGAGGCGCGAGAGGTCGTCCACGAATGTGGCCGGGCTCGAAGCCAAGGGCAGCTCACGGCCAAGTCGCCCCGCCGCCCACCACGCGGCCAGCACCACGCCCGGGTCGCCAGACGACCGCACGACATCAGCACAAAGCTTAAGACTTTCCTCATCCTGTTGCGCCAGATCGCCCAGCAGGCAGAACGCCGCGTAGCGCTGGCGATCCGTGCCGTCGCCGGCCTTCCGCTTGAGTTCGGGCAGGAAGCGCCCCGTCAGCTCCACGGGCATCTTCACGGGCACATTGCTGCTCCGGCACAGCTCCAGCCATTCCCCGTGCTGCCAGAGCCTGCCGCCGTCCATCGAACGCCAGAATGCTTCCGGGCTCAAAAGAAAAGCGCTGCGCGCGCCCATGACCCGTTCGGTGTACGCGGGAGACTGAACGAATCGCGCAGCCGCATCCACCATACTCGCTCGAACCGCCGAAGGCGCTGCCTCCATCGCTCCCATTACTTCGGCCGGAGCAGGCACAAACGCAGCGATTCGATCGGCTCCCTCGGCTACATTCAAGCGGGCCTTTTGCGTTGCCAACCGCACGCCGCCAACGATCAGCAGGGGCAGAAGTACCGCGGCGGCCAGCACGGGGTAACGGTAGCGCCACAGCATCTTCCGCAGCACGTACAAATTGCTGTCGCGCTTGGCCGCGATCGGCTCGCCGGCCAGGTAGCTCCGTACGTCGCCGGCCAGGTCGCCGGCCGTCTGGTAACGCCGGTCCTTCTCCTTGGCCAATGCCTTGAGGACGATCGTCTCGATCTCGTCATCCACATCATCGTTGAGCAGCGCGGGCCGAACCGGTTCGGTGTGGGCAATGTTTCGCAGCACCTCGAAGATTCGACCCGTCACCGGATACGGATACTGGCCGGTGAGCAATTCATAGAGGATCACCCCCAGCGAGTACACATCCGTGCGGATATCCATGTCCTGGTGCGCCCCGCCCGCCTGCTCGGGGGACATGTAGGGCAAGGTACCCATCACCTGGCCCGGCATGGAGAGCTGGGTCACGCCCTCGTCACCACCATCACGTTCAGCCACCTTAGCCAAGCCGAAATCAAGCACATGGGGCTCACCCGTCTGGTCGACAATCACGTTGGAGGGTTTCAAATCTCTGTGAATGACTCCCCGCTGATGAGCATAATTGACCGCCTCACAAACGCTCGCGAAGAGGGACAGGATGTCGCGGGGGCCGCGCCCGCGCGCAGTGACGTACTCGTCGAGCCGGCAACCCTGAACATACTGCATCGCGAAATAGTAACGGCCGCTGGCGATGCCGCTTTCGAGAATGGTGACGATGCGCGGGTGATCGAGCTGGGCCGCCAGCTCCACCTCGCGTTCGAAGCGCCGCCGCGCGGTGGCCGAAGCGAAGGGCCCCTCCAACAGGACCTTGAGCGCCACCTTGCGACGCGTGGACTTCTGAAATGCCAGGTAGACCGCGCCCATCCCCCCCCGCCCGATCTCCGCGAGGATTTCGTAGCCCTCCAGAGTCGGCTCCGTTGTGCCGGCCCGTACCCGGGCGTCCAGAGGCATCGAGGGATCGCCCGTCGTCAAGGTGGGCGCCTCACAGTGAACTCCCCCGCCGCCGGCCTGGCCGTCGCGCGACTCCAGCACCTGGCGAAGACCCGCATAAACGCCGTCGCTCGCCTGTAGCTCCTCCACCCGCCGAGAACACGGTTGGCAATTCTCCACGTGCATGCCAATCGCGACCGCCTGCGCCTCGTCGCATTCACTGGACAGGTAGGCGGAAAGCTGCTCTTGCGAGGGACATGCAATGGTGGCGTCGGACTGGCCCATATCATGCAGTCACTGAGATACTGGTCCGTTCAAGCCTGTTTCACCAGGGCGTGTGCCACCGCTCTGCGAGCAGTGTTGTTTATCCGATCACTTGCCGATACGCCAGTGGCACACCTGCCGATTAATCGGCCCCCGGACCTTCTGAATGAGGTCCTCAGTTCTCGGTTCTCAGTTCTCAGTTCTAAAAGGCTTCTTCCATCTGCGGCAGCAGCTCGCGGATGCGTTTCATCACCCGGTGCTTGACCAGGAACACCGCGTTGGGCGTCATGCCCAGGTGGTCGGCCACCTTCTGAGCCGGCCACCCCTTCCAGGCGAACAGCTCGAAGGCCTCCAGCGACTTCTCGTCGAAGTCCTTGCGGATCTCCTCCAGGCACTGCCGCAGAAGAGACTGCTGCCACTCCTCTTCCCAGATGGCCTCGAACTGATCATCCTGCTCCTGGCGATCGAAGAAGTTCGTCTGGCTCGTATCGTCACTGACCAGCACCTCGCGGCGGCGGGCGCGCTTGCGCGTATTGAAAATCTGGTTGCGGGCGATCCCGAACAGCCACACGCGCAGCCGCCCCTGCTCGCGCTGGTACTTGCCGTCGCGGTAGGACGTGCAGAAGGCGATGAGCGCCTGCTGAGCCGCGTCCTGGGCATCCGTTTCGCTGAGCCCCAGGCGCTGCGCGTAGCGCACGATGAGCGGGCGATAGCGCTCCACGAACTGAGCCCAGACCGTGTCGTTGCCCGCTTCGCGCAGCCCCTCGAGCAGAAACGTACTGGTCACCGTCTGGGTGAGGTTGGGTCCCTTGTCTCCGGCCATGGCAGCCAGCATATCAAATCGGCCGGGGCAAGGCCAGTGCCGCATCCGACGGTGTTCATTGGCGCTGATGGCGTTCGGCGCCGTCCATGGGGGTTTTGTTGTAGCGGCCGGCCTGGAGTGCCGGCCGTTCTGCTCAGACAACGGCCGGCTCGG
>BTUC01000574.1:0-4019 GCA_045863575.1 Phycisphaerae bacterium | reverse complement strand
GGTGGTGCCGACCCGGAGTTGGACGTTGTCCCAGGCCACGGTCTGCGCTCCGCTGTTCTTGTCGTGCATCAGCAGTCGAAGCTCAATGTCACCGGTCGTGGTGTTGATTGTGCCGGAGATGGTCCGGTGCTGCCAGACGCCGTTGTAGTTCCAGTCGTTGATTCCATCCACATGGCCGGGCCAGAAGTTGCCGTTGATTCCGTAACCGGGGGTTACGCCGCCGTCGAAGCGAAACAGCGGATTGTCGTATAGGTTGTTCGTCAGTACGTAGAGGCGATTGCCGACACTGTGACGATCGCTGGTCTTCTGGCGCCACACGTACAGATCCAACTCGAGGGTGACGTTGTAAACGCCCGGCGGAACTGCGCCGGGGAACTGCCGTTGGATCCAGTTACCCATGGTGTTATCTTTCTGGATGTTGGAGGTGAATCCCGCCGCGTGCGAGTTGGGGTAGCCGGTGTTGGGGCCGTGGATCCCCTCGGGAACCGGCTCGAAGAGCGCCGGCAGATCATTGTTCAAAGTGGGAAAGACGCGGGGTGTCCACTGTCCATACCCATCCTCAAAATCGTCGCTGAATACCACGATATCGTCGGCCCAGGCTGGTGTAGTTGCCGCCAGGAGGAAACATCCTATTAATCTAAGTACCATCCAATTCATTCTTTCAGCTCCTGCAAGAACCAAGGTGCGGTCGCCCGAAACGTCTCGAGCGACAATCAAGGGGTTTACGCCGAGCGCTGTTGTGAACGCCACCTTCCCGACACGCTGAGAGTATGGGTCCGTGCTCAGCTCCGCGGGTGAGCCCGGAGACGGTGGAGGAACATCTATCCGGAGATCAATGTAAGTCTATCCAGATGGTGAATCAACCCGGATCTGCTTAAATCAGTGCTATTGTGCCGGCGAAATGGGTGCGATGATTCATGAAATTGATGTAGATAAAGCGAGGGTGGAGCCGTAGACGAACGGCCGGGTTCTATTCGCCCAGCAGACGCCTGATCTCATCCGCGGTGGGCACGGCCGCCCATCCGCCGGTACGCGTTGCCTTGAGGGCGGCTCCGGCATTGGCCCAGCCCAGAATTCGCTCGACGGGCCAGCCCTGAGCCAGTCCATGACAGAAGACGCCGTGGAACACGTCTCCACAACCGGTCGTGTCCACCGCTTTCACGGGGTGTGCCTTCAGGTGCCGCACAGCTCTGGATTCTGTTGTGCGCCAGTAGCATCCTTCGTCGCCAGCGGTAACCACCACGGTGTGGTGTTCACCTGATGCCACCAGGGCTTCGCACGCGGCCTGTGGTGAGCCGGCGCCAGTCAGCGGGACCGCGAACTCGGCGCTACAGACGAGGTGGTCGATGTAGCATCGCGTCTCGTTGAATTCGGGGGAATTGCGCTCGATGTCGGATACGACGGCCAGTCCGAGCTCTCGCGCCAACTTCACGCCCGCCAGGATGGTGGGAGGGTTGAAGTGGTCGACGAGCAGCACCTTGCCCCCGGCGAACCACTCCGCCTTGAGCTCATCAGGTTGAAGAGGGCGGGTATGGGTGTAGTCGCCGTAGATGGCCCGCGTGCCGGTGTCGCCCGCGACCACGATGACGCAGTAGACCGGCTCGCACTCCGGATCGTGCTGCAACGGTGAGAGATCCACGCCGTACTGGCCCAGATGCCCATGTACGAAGGCCGACAGCTCGTTGTCGCCCAGTCGTCCAATCGCCCGGCAACGCGAGCCGAGCCGCCCGGCCGCCGCCAGACCGCAGCTCATCGTGCCGCCGCCCTGGCGCCGCCGCTCGCGGATGCGCACCTTGATGTTCGCCGGTGGATAGCTGTCCACGTACAGCATGTCGTCCACCGCGATCACGCCCAAGCCGACCACGT
Source organism: Phycisphaerae bacterium (assembly GCA_045863575.1). GTDB lineage: Bacteria > Planctomycetota > Phycisphaerae > UBA1845 > PWPN01 > JAAXZI01. The sequence continues at coordinate 2,153 of BTUC01000574.1, read as the reverse complement.
CGCACGTCTCGAGTGTCATGAGCGGGGAGTGTACTGAGTGGATCGGCTGTCGCCAAGGTATATGATGAGCATGGGAGACAAAACATGAACATCGCTGTGACCGGAGCCACCGGCTTCCTCGGTCGGTACATCGTCAATCATCTGCTCGGCGAGGGACACCACTGCCGCTGCTGGCACCGGCCAGGCAGCGATCGAGGTGGATTTCGGGAGTCAGGCGGGCAGTTGGAGTGGCTGCCCGGCCGGCTCAACGATCCAACGGCCACCGATGCAGTGGTCCGCGGCATGGATGCGGTCGTGCATGCGGCCCTGGATCGCCCTGGCGCGGGCTTCACCGGGGCCGAGGGGGATCTGGTCGCCTTCGTGGATACCAACCTGCTGGGCACGCTTCGATTGATAGAAGCCGCCCGCGGAGCTGGGGTGGGGCGGTTCATCTTCATCTCCACCTGTGCTGTTCATGACGTGATCCTTCAGGACCGCCCGTTGGATGAGACGCACCCCACCTGGGCGAAGAGCCACTACGGCGCTCACAAGGCCGCCATAGAAGAGTTCATCCACAGCTTCGGCTTCGGGCGCCAGTACGACATCTGCGCCTTGCGCCCGACCGGCATTTATGGTCCGGCGCGCCCGGCCCGCGAGAGCAAGTGGTATGAGCTGGTGCACACCGTGAAGGCGGGTCGTCCGGTGCACAGTGCCGCGGGCGGCAAGGAGGTCCACGCGGCCGACGTGGCCAAGGCGGTCGGCATCCTGTTGACCGCCGACGGTATCGCCGGCCAGTCCTACAACTGCTACGACCGGTACATCTCCGACGAACAAGTCGCCCGCATCGCGCGGGAGCTCACCGGCAGCTCGTCGGACATTTCCGATCAGAACCGGGGGCCGAAAAACCAGATCGTGACGGAGAAGCTTCGCTCGCTGGGCATGTCCTTCGGCGGCGAGGCCCTGCTCCGCGATACCGTGCGGCAGATGCTGGAGCAGTGATCAGTTCTACGCGCTCCACGTGCCCAACCACTGGATCTGCTGACTCGCTCCGGCCAGCTTGCGAACGAGCCGCTTGTCGGCGGTAATCAGTGAAACACCCAGTTGCTCAGCCAGAGCGAAGTAACAGGCATCATAAGCGCTGATGTCGTGTTTGAGCGCGAGGTCCAGCGCGGAACGCATCAGTTCGGCAGTACCCATGACGGTCAGATTGAGTCCCCGCAGGATCTCCGCGCCGCGGGTCGCCGCGTCGATAGCCACACGGCCCCGGCGAGCATGCTTCCAGAGCACGTTAGCGCATTCGGCATAGAAAAGGTCGGGCACACAAAGCACATTCGGGGCATCACCGCCGAGCAGATCAAACAGCACGGCGGAACGGTCCGAGAACGGTTCCGGCAGTACAAGCTTCACTCCCACGTCCGCGTCAACCACGTAGCGGGCAACGGCTGTGCTCATCGTTCGCGATCCTCGCGCAGGAGGGTGGTAGAGTCCGGAAAGGAAGGATCCCACTTGATGCTTTCCCGCAGACGTCTAGCCTCGGCCAGCAGTTTTGCCTGTGACTGCCGATGTTCCTGGTCCGCGACCGCACGGGCCAACAACGTGTTCACCTGTGCGCTCAGAGAGCGATTCTTCGCCTGGGCCAGTTTCCTGACGCGTTCATAAAGCTCATCGGGCACGTCTCTTACATGTAGTATGGCCATGATCGGTCTCCTGGTAAGGAAAGTCGAGCAAGTGTGGTTGCATTTTGCAGCCAGCGGGCGAAGCCGCTGGCCCGAGATTAGAATGCCCGTCATCCATCCGAGGAGCATGCCCGTGGAAAATGCATTCGATCGACGGACGTGTTTGAAACGCGCAGTGTGCAGTGCGGCCGTGGCCGTTCTGGCGGGCCGCGGACGGGGAGGCAGTCGCGGCATGGCACAATCAGTTCCGACCACTCAATCAACCGGCCGTGCAACCGTCGACCTGCTGCTCGATGAGCCCATTCGCCGGCTCGATTCGCGACCCGCGATCATCGAGCCCAGCGTCCACGGCCACTTCGTCGAGCACATCGGTGGCGTCGTTTACGACGGCATCTGGGTCGGCCCGGATTCGAAGATCGCCCACCTCGATGGCAACCGGCGCTCGCTGGTGGAGAGCCACCGCAAGCACGCTCCGCCGGTCATCCGCGGGCCGGGCGG
>BTUC01000573.1:0-4056 GCA_045863575.1 Phycisphaerae bacterium | reverse complement strand
GGCCGAAGGTGGTGGCTCTATATCTGCTCCTATCTGCTGGGAGCGGCGTTTTATCTCGTGCATTTCCGGTGGCTTTACGAGACGACGCCGGAAGGGTATCTGGCTGCTTCACTGCTCTACCTCGCGCCGCTTTACGTCCCGGTTGCATGGGTCGTGCGGCATTTGCACCGGGCACGCGGCGTCAGTCTCGCGTTCGCCTTCCCCGTGGCCTGGGTGGCTCAGGAACTGCTGCATTCGCGCGGACCGCTGGCGTTCCCCTGGTTCCTGCTGGGACACAGTCAGATCCGGCTTCTGAGCATGGTCCAGATCGCCGACCTGGCCGGTGTCTATGGCGTGAGCTTCGTTCTCGCGGCGGTGAATGGACTACTGGCCGATCTGCTGCTGCGAACGCTCTCCAAGCGGAAGGGCGCGCCCGCGCCAGACCCAGGCAGGCTGCGAATCGCCGGTGCGTTTGCCGGTGGTCTGCTCGTGCTGACGCTGCTCTACGGCCAGTTTCGGCTGCACCAGAGCACATCGACAGAAGGGCCGCTGGTCTCGGTGGTCCAGGGCGATTTTCGCCTGTACACCTCGCCCCGGCGCGATGAGCCATCGGAAGCGGACAAGCGCCAGGCCTACATGGATCTGACCATGCAAGCGCTGGGTGAGTCACCTGACCTGGTGGTGCTGCCGGAAACGCCCTGGATGATGCGGCTGAACAAGGAAATCGCCGACATGGCGCGGCGGAATCCGGAATTCTACGCGGAAGATCTGCGTCAGCGATCGGAGTTCCAGAAGCTTGCCGAGCAATACCAGGTTTACATTACGGTTGGCGGAGTCTCCTACGAGCTGAGAAATGACGACCCGTACGCCAGATTCTGGCGGTTCAACTCCGCGTTTGTCTTCGGGCCGGCCGGGAAGGATTACGGCCGTTACGACAAGATCCATCTTGTCCTGTTCGGCGAGTACGTTCCCTTCCGATACAGCATGCATGGGCTGTATCGCTTCCTGAACGATGGCCCGTGGAACCCGTGGGGTTACCAGGGGCCGGGCAAACCGGGGTACGACTACTCGTTGACCTCCGGAAGAGACCGGGAGCCCGGGCGCGATCCGCACACGACCTTCGCTCTGGAACCGCGGACGCAGCCGGGCAAGGAGCACCACTTTGGCGTGACCATCTGCTATGAGGACGTCATCCCGCAGGTGTTCCGCCGATTCGTTCTCGACGAGCAGGGCAAAAAGCGGGCGGATTTCATGCTGAACATCAGCAACGACGGCTGGTTCGGCTACGGCACGCAGCAGGCGCAGCATCTTGTCAACTGCGCGTTCCGGGCTATCGAGAATCGTGTCGGAATCGCCCGCTCGGTGAACACCGGTATCAGTGGTTTCATCAGGCCCGACGGCTCGCGCCATGATCTGGTCCAGGGCCACAGTCGCTGGTTGCACGCCGGGGGCAGCGGCTACCGCACGGCTCGTGTGGCCACGGATTCGCGCGTGACCTTGTACAGCCGGATCGGGGACGCGTTGCCCGGTGCCGTGGCTCTGGTCGGACTCGTTGCCGGTGGTGATGCCGGGCGGATCGCGCTGCGCGACTGGCGGGCAAGCCGGCCCAGGCGCAAGAACCGCCGCCGGAGCAAACGAAAGTGAGGGACACGGCCGTGACAGCGGGGCGTCAAGCGATATGGAGTGGGGCGGGTCTGTGCGGATGCCTGTTGGTGCTGGGTGTTTCGTCCGGGTGCATGACGCCTGAGCAGATGCGGGCGGCCGATCAGCAACTCCGGGAACTGGCCGTCCGTTATGTGCACCGCGGATTGCAGTATCCCGAGACGCCGGCCGTTCGGGTCCATGCCATCGAGGCTTCCGCCGATGTGCTGGGAGCGGAAGGACGTGTCCTCTTGCGAAAGGGGCTCAAGGACGAGCATCCTGCCGTGCGCTTCGCCGCCTTGATAGCCCTCGGGCGAGTCAAGGATCCGGATGCCCGCGAAGACATTCGCGCCCTCACGCTGGATCGGAACCCGCACGTCCGCATCGGCGCCTACTTCGCGATGGAGCGTCTGGGCGATCCTTCGTACCGGGGGCTCTGGGCGGATCTGCTCCGGCGGCACGAGGATCCGGCCGTCCGCCGCAACGCCGCGCTGGCTTTGGGCCAACTGGAGGACGAGCGGGTCATGGCGTTGCTCAGCGCGGCGGCCAGTACCGACAAGGATGAAGGCGTGCGTCTTCAGGCTCTGGAGGGCATGGCCATGCTGGGTAATCCCGAAGCAATCAGCCGATTCCTTCAGGACTCCTTCGGGGGCACCGGTTATCATCAACCGTTTGCCCTGCTCACACTTGGACACGTGGACGACGCGCGGATTCCGCCCGCGCTGCGGACGCGGCTGGAGGCCGCCCCTTACCTGGAAGCCCGGCTGGCCGCCGCGCGCAGCCTGGGTTCACTGGGTTATCACGACGGATATGGCCTGGCCCTGCGGAGCTTGAACTGGAACAGCGTTCGGCCCGATGTCCCGGACGATCCGCCCGAGAACCAGATCATGCGTGTGCGCACCATGGCCGCGCTGGCGCTGGGCGAGATCGGTGACCGGCAGGCCCTTCCGGTGCTGAAGCAGCGGATGGAGACACCGGATGATCCGCGCGTGCAGTTGGCCGCAGCCACGGCCATTCTGATGATCCTGGACCGCGCATGAGGTGGACGGTATTTGCCATTCTGGCCGCCATCACCATCGTCTGCCAGACGACGCTGGTACAGATGCTGTTCACCTTCAACCTGACGGTCGGCGATATCGATCCGGACTGGATGTTCGTGCTGGCCGTCTACTACGCCTTGTGGGGCCCCTGGCCGGATGCCGCTATCGCCGCCTGGATCCTGGGACTGGTCATGGATCTGAGCAGCCTGGGCCGGACTGGTCTGCTGGCATTCTGTTATGGTGCCGCCGCCTGGGCTATCATCCGTGCCCGGCACGTCGTGTTTCGGGAGCATCCGCTCACGCAGTTCCTGATCACCTTGTTGTTTGGTTTGGGTGTTCAATTGGCCGTGGTGTTGTACGATCGCTGGATGGTGGAGAATGGAGCCGTGCCTGGCGCATGGAGGGCCGCGTTGCTGAAGGCGGTTTATACGGCTGCCTTCGCGCCGCTGCTGCACTGGGTACTGCTGCGGTTGAGTTTCCTCACCGGGCTGCGGCCGGCTCGCCGCGAATGGCTTTTGAAGCGGTCCGGGTGATTCTGGAGGTTCGCTCGGGGTACTCCGGCCGATGACCGGATTTCATGTTTGATCGAAGAGTGAAAATCCTGCTTGTGGTTCTGGCGATCCCCGCGCTGGCCGTCGTGCTGCGCCTGGTTCAGTTGCAGATTGCCCAGGGTGCTTTCTACCGCTCCGAGGCCCAGCGGATGCTGGAGCGTCCGCCTCGCTATTTCACCCCGCTTCGCGGTGAGATTCAGGATCACGAGGGCACGCCCCTCGCGTTCGACGCACCGTCCTGGGAAATCTGCGTGCGATTCGAGGTCATTGCCCGCGACCGGCTCTACCTGCGCTCGCTGGCGCGCAAGCTCCCGCCGGGCAGCCCTGACATCGACACGCTGATCGAGGAATCCTGGCAGGCGATTGCGCGATTCAGTGAGCGGCCGCGGGAGGAACTGGTGGAGGTGGCGGACAATATTCGCCGCCGCGTCCTGAAGGTGAAGGAGCAGGTGTCCACCCGCCACGGTGTGGAGATGGTCGTCCTGGAAGAGCAGGTCGCTCACCCCATCGTTCGAGGACTCAGCCAGAACCGACAGGCAGAGGCGCGGGAGGCGCTCCACCCGTATCCGTGGGTCGAAGTCATCGGCGGCCAGACCCGGCGTTACATGGGTGGGCCGTCGCTGGGGCACATGCTCGGATACCTCAATGAGGTGGATGCCGAAGACCTGGAAAACGACCCGAACCGCAACGACGACCTGGCCCGCTATCGTGCGGGCGACCTGCACGGTGCGGCCGGTGTGGAGGCATTGGCCGAGGACTGGCTCCGCGGCCAGCGTGGCCGTGAGGAGCGCGACATCGTTGGTAATCTGCTCAGCCCACGCATTGAGCCGCGGGACGGTCGCGAC
>BTUC01000572.1:0-4135 GCA_045863575.1 Phycisphaerae bacterium | reverse complement strand
GTGCTCCCGGTAAACGGTGCTCATTTGCATCGTGGAATGGGTCTGGGCGATCGCCTTGAACCAGAAGGGCGCATGGCCGCTTGGGCCTGTTGGCCGAGGATATATACAAGAGCGGGTGTCGATCCCAGATGCGGACGGGCCCGACGGAGCAAAAACGGATAGGTCGTGGCGTTTTAATCTGCCAAGCCCCCGTCCCCGTAGACATAACCATAGATAGAGAGCCTCGCGGTGCAGGGTGGGGAGGCGACCGACGACTGAGTTCCAGGAGCGAAAGCCATAGGGGACGAGCCAAACCGCAGGCTGATGCGGGCGGGGGATGACGATTTGCGCTGGAGATACTGCGCGGGGTGCCAGTACTCGGTGTGATTGGATGGCATTCAGGATTGCCAAAGGGGGGCAATTGCATGACTGAGGGGGAAGCTGCAGCAGGTGTGGGAACCGTGGGGACTGGGGACATCACGGAGGCCATTATCGAGTACGCCCGAAGGGGCTGGCAGGCCATTCCGGTCCGTTACAGGAGCAAGCAACCGGCGATAAACCAGTGGCAGGATGCACGCCTGGGCGTTGAGGAATTAGTCCAGCATTGCGCGAACGGGCCGCTCAACCTGGGGGTCTTGTTGGGAGAGCCATCCCGCAATCTGCTCGATGTGGACCTGGACGACCCCGTGGCCTTGAGCCTGGCGGACAAGTTCCTGCCCATGACCGGCGCGGAATTCGGCCATGCCAGCAAACCACGCTCTCACAGACTCTACAAGACCGACATGGCCACACGGATTCAGAAGTACCAGGATGGCCCCGAAGCCACGCTGGTCGAGCTGAGGGGTACCGGGGGCCACACGGTTTTCCCGCCATCAACGCATTGCTCCGGCGAGCCCATCGAATGGGATGATGATGGCGACCCCGCCAGTGTCAGCCTGGCCGAGCTTCAACGGGCCGTTCGCAACTTGGCCGCGGCAACCCTGCTGGTGAGGCACTATCCGCAACAGGGGGACCGGCAGGACATGATCTTGCATCTGGCCGGAGCCCTACTTCGGGACTGGAAGGAGCCAGGGCGGGTCGAGCAATTCATCGGGATCGTGGCGGAGGCGGCCGAGGACGAGGAGAGGATTGATCGGATCGCTGCCGTTCACCAGACCCGTGAAAAACTGGAAGCAGGCAAGAAGGTCACCGGCTGGCCGAACTTGGCCAAGCTCATGGGCCATGAACTCGCGACGAGACTGAGCGAGTGGACGACTGAGCAAGCTTCAGTTCTCGAGGGGCAGATGAAAGTGCTGGATGCCATCCCCAACGCCCCTGTGTCGGCTGAGATGGTGGTGCCGTCGAACTGGGCACTGACTGAGAGGGGAATCGAACGGCGCAACGCGACCAGGGCCCGAGGCGGTGAGCCGGAAGGCCCGATCGCGCCGACGCCGGTCCTGATCACTGGACGGTACAGGGACCGCGGTGACGGTTCCGAGTCGCTGGAGTTGTGCTATCCGAGGGATGGTCAGTGGAAGCGGATACAGGTCAAGCGAGAAATCGTTGCCAGCACCGGGAAAATCGTGGCGCTCGCCGCCGATGGCCTCCCCGTCACCAGCAGTACGGCTAAGGCGCAAGTGGAGTACCTGGCGGCGTTCGAAGCTGCAAACATTGACTTGCTGCCGCCGACCGTCGTGTCAAACCAATTCGGCTGGCACGGTCCGTCCTTCCTGATCGGGTCGCAATGCGTTCAAACCGAGCACCGATCGACAAATCCAGTCATCTTTCGGGGGAACGATGTCGGCGAGGATCGACTCGTGGCCGCGTATCGCCCCGCCGGAAGCCTGGATCAGTGGGTTGAGGCCATCCAGCAACTCGTCGAGTATCCCCGCGCCATGTTCTTTCTGTATGCCGGGTTCGCGGCACCGTTGCTGAAGATCATCGACGGGCCGAACTTCCTGGTGGAGTCGTGGTGCCAGACTTCAACAGGCAAGACAACGCTTCTCAGAATCGCGGCATCAGCCTGGGGCAACCCCGACGAACGCCGATCCGATTCGATCTTACAGTCCTTTGGGGCCACACGTGTCCATCTGGAGCGTATGGCCGCGACCAACAACGATCTGCCGCTGTTCATCGATGAGACGCAACGAGGTGACCCCAAAGTCATGCTGACCATGGTGTACGAGCTCGCACATGGTCGTGGCCGGGGGCGCGGATCGCTGGAGGGTACGCGTACGACACAGACCTTCCGGTCGGTGGCGCTGCTGACCGGTGAACAGCCGATCACGGCCTTCCGCGTAGCGGGTGGGACCAACGCGCGGGTGCTGGAGATACCAGGTCTGCCCTTCGGCAAGACGGACGAGCAGACGGCCAAGCTGGTCCACCATGTCAACCATGTGATCTGCGACAACTACGGCCACGCCGGCGAACGGTTCCTGAAGTTCCTCGTCGAGCGGCAATCCCAGTGGTCACACTACCGAGCCGCGTACCGGAAAATGGTATCCCAGTACGGGGACCAAGCGGGCAGCAACTCGGTCATGTCCCGGATGGGCTGCTATTTCGCCGCTGTGCGTCTCGCCGCGCAATTGGCGCACGAGGCTCTGGACCTGCCGTGGGCCTGCGCCGATCCGATTGCGGCGCTCTGGGAGGAGTTGGCGGCCGGCGCGAGCGAAGCCGACAAGCCCAAGGAAGCTTTGGCCTACGTGTACTCGTGGGCACAGGCCAACCGAAGCTCATTTATCGATGGTAGCGGACCAAACCCGGCGATGGGACCTTACGAAGGATGGGCCGGGCGCTGGGACAGCTGCGAAGAGTGGGAATGGGTCGCATTCTACACCCATCGGCTGAAGGAGCTGCTGGAGAAGGCGAATTACAACCCCCAAGCCGCGTTAAGCGCTTGGCGGGATCGCGGCTGGCTGGATTGCGATAAGGATGGTCGGCGATATGAGAAGAAGGTCACGGTCAATGGGGAGAAGCCCCGGATGTATGTCTTGAAGCGTTCGGCCCTGGAACAGGCGTAAACCAGGATTGACTGATTCAGAGCTGACTGTCTGGCGGCAACCTGCGCGGCTGCTCGAGGTGACCGCCCCAATACCCGCGGATTTGGCCAGAAAGCTGGGATGAGGTTCAAGATTAATCTGCCAAGGATACCCTCGGGCTGGCATAACCATAATAGCGAGAACATGTCGCCCGAACTGGCTGGCGACCGAGGTACGCGATTCAGGAGAACCGGGAATGCATGGAAAGAACTTGGCAGAAGCGATCGCTCCGGCAAGTCAACCGGAGGGCGAGGCGGCGTTGAAATCTGCGGGGGAGACGATGAGAGAGAACATTTCAGGATCGGCTACCGGCATGCAGGAATCAGATGGCGGGTTCATGCAGCCATCTGTCCCGATGGACCTGGGCCCTTTGAATAGGGTAGAGGCGGAGGAATGTGAAGGCTTCAGGCCGACTCGGCATGAGCTGAAGGAGATCGCGCGCTTCTGGTACCGGACGTACCTGCAAGGCTGGCACATGCTCCTGAGTGACCGTGCCGGGGGAGAAGAGACGCTGAGATGGGCCCGTGCCCAGCAGCGGATCAGGGAGATCGTGCCGATCCTTGGCGATGACGCCATGAATGCAGTCTTTGACTCGGTTGAACAGGATGCGGGGAAGCCCATAGGCGACCGGTACCGGCTCATCTTCCCGAGCGGACGTGACGAGGACTGGAAAGCTCTCGTCCGGTTGAGCTGCCTGCTGAACCGAAAACTTGATGCCCAGCCGGAGGAGAAGCACCCGGACGCCGAAAAGAAGTGTCCGATGGCGCAGGATGAACACGGAAGTACCGGGAATCGCACCCATCGGCATCAAGACAGTGAAGGCTTGGGAGTCCTCTCCGATACTCCACCAGAGCCCGGGGCCCCTCCATCCTGGGTGATTGGATACGTCCCAGAGGTGAACGGGGCAGAGGCAGAAGAGACTGATGCGTTCAGGCCGACGCGGCACGAGCTGAAGGAGTTGGTCCGATTCTGGTACAGAGCATACATGGACCACAAGTACGACTGGATCTTCCACGACATGCATGGGAGTACCGAGAGTCGCAGAATGATCTATGCGATGCGAAGGATCCATCGGATTGAGTCCGTCATAGGTGAAGCGGCAGCGAAGGAGATGCTGGACTCGGTCGACGAGGACGCTC